>DASYDU010000327.1:0-31598 GCA_036499445.1 Lacipirellulaceae bacterium | reverse complement strand
TCGACAACGAGGATGACGGCCGGCCGCGCGACTTGAAGCTGTTTCCCGGCCGGGCTGGCAACGGTCGCTGGTCGGAAACGATTTACTATCATGTGCTCAATTGCGGGCTGCGCGTGCCGCCGGTGGCCGGGAGCGGCTCGGGGACGAATGACAATCCAATCGGCGTGAATCGCGTTTACGTTTTTTGTGGCGATGAGTTCTCATACGACCGGTGGTGGGACGGTTTGGAGGCGGGGCGGGTGTTTGTGACCAACGGGCCACTGCTGCGGCCGATGGTCGAAGGGCAGCCTCCGGGATATGTGTTTTCGCTGGACGGCGGCCGCCCAATGAAACTGGAAATTGGTTTGAATCTGGCCACGCGCGAGCCGGTCGACTATTTGCAGATCATCAAAAATGGTGACGTGGACGCAGAGGTGCGGCTGGCGGATTTCGAGAAGACGGGCGGGCGGTTGCCGCCGGTGGTGTTCGAGGAGAGCGGCTGGTTCCTGGTGCGAGCCGTGACAAACAATGCGAAGACCTATCAGTTGGCTTCGAGCGGGCCGTATTATGTCGAGAAAGGCGGGCGACCGCGGGTCAGCCGGCGCAGCGTGCATTTCTTTTTCGATTGGATTGATGCGCGCGAGACGCAGCTGCAGGCGATGACCGAACTGGATGAGCAGGCGCGGAATTCTTTGCTAGCGGAGCAAGCGTCGGCGCGGACGTTTTTTGAGGGGCTGCTTTCACGAGCCAACGCAGATTGACGCGTTCGACGATTTGCACCCGCAAGGCCAACGCAAAATCACACTGCTAACAAGTTAGCAGTGGCACATGAGCGTCGTTTTGCCGAAATAGGAGGTGACGCCTTCTTTTCGCACCTCTCTTCGCCGTCCGCCACATGGGTTCTGCCGTCAAGCTTCTCGATGCCGCGCTCGCCCCCGGGCCGCTGGACCCGGTCGACGTCCATTCGTCGCTCGATGGGCCAATCGATGACTTGAGCTTCTTGCGGAAGTCGCTGCTGTTTGCCGAGCTGTCGGAATTGTCGTATTTGTCGCGGGCTGAAGCGGGCCGGCTTTGCAACCGGATTGGGCTGCCCGAGATTCGCTTCTACGACCGCGAAGGGGCCCAGGCGTATATCGTCGGCAACGACACCGACGTCGTGGTCACTTGCCGCGGCACCGAGCCGAACGACTGGAACGACATCCGGGCCGACCTTTCGCTGGGCAAGGTGATGGCCGAGACAGTAGGCCGCGTCCATCGCGGCTTTAAAACGGAGGTGGATGACCTCTGGCCGCGATTGGAGCAGGCGCTCGTGAACAACACGCGAACGGCCTGGTTCGCCGGCCATTCGCTGGGGGCCGCGATGGCGACGATCTGTGCGGGCCGCTGCAAGATTTCGCAGATTCGCACCGATCCGCGGGCCGTGTTCACGTACGGCAGTCCGCGCGTGGGCAACCGGCGCTATGTGAACTACCTCAACATCGAGCTTTATCGTTGGGTGCACAACAACGACATCGTGACCCGCGTGCCGCCGACGTGGCTCGGCTATTCGCACAAGGGACAGGAAGTCTATCTCAATGCCTACGCCCAAATCCGCCGGCTTACCAAGTGGCAGCGGATCAAAGATCGCTGGCGCGGTTTTGTCCGCGATCTCAAACGGGGCGAATTTGATTTCTTCGCCGACCATTCGATCAGCCGCTACTGCAAGTGCATCCAGGCGCTGGTCGAAGAGGAGGAAGAATTCACGCGGATGGTGCGGCCATTCCGGCGGCCAGAGCAACCGACGTTCGCTGCAACATCTTTGCGGCCACTGCGCCGCGCGGCGTGATAACGCTACCGATTGCGGTTCCACGAGATCGCGAGGGGCGCTGCGGCGAGTGGCGCAATGACTAAGGCGCAAAGGCCAGTCACTACCAAGAGCAATAGCGGCAGCGACATAAGCTGAGCCGGCGGGAGTTGGCGCATCACCAAGGTGCTGGCGAGGGCCCAGGCGCTCGCCGCCGCGCAAACGGTCGCCCACTCGATCAGCGAGCGGCGCCGCGCCCACGCAAAAAGCCAAGCTGTTGCCAGTAGCGACACCGCGCCCATAGCAGCTGCCATGAAGCGATCGAGCTCGAGGACGGCATCGTAGGAAAGTGCGAACTTGGCCAATAGCGTGTAGGCGATCGGTGCTATGACTACTGCGCTGAGGAGCTTAAACATCAATGTCGGCCTCCCCAAGAGCATGAGCGAGGCGCCGAGTCCGACGAGCGTCCAAGATCCAATCAGCACGGCGGGAAAATACCGCCAGCCAAGGGCTCGGGGCACTTCGAGCGTCCGGATTTGGTCGGTCATTCGCAGCGCTGCCAGTATTCCGTAGATTGCCGCAACGGCTACGATCCAAATTGCCCACGTCACGAGCGCGCTGAGAGCAGCCGTCTGCAGAATGATGCGCGCCCAAACGGTCGAGGTAATTGGGTGGGTGGCGAAGCATTGACCCATGTCGGCTTTGGTACCGGATGCGACGTTTCCCATCACGAGGCCAAAGATGAAAGCCAAGATGAGAAAAAATCCACCGCATCCAAGCACTCCCTGGAAGAGATCGTCGGCTCGCCGGCTGACACAGAGCCAAATGATCGAAGCAACGAGCAGTCCGATGAGGGCGAGCACCGGCATCATCCAGCCCTTGGCGCGCCATTCGTACCAGGCCTGGGCCCTTTCGGCCGTACGGAACGGGGATTTGAAGTTGGCGGGAGTTTCAAATCTGGCGACCAGCCAAGAAATGATCCCCAGCGAAAACGGCGGCTCGCCGCGACGATTGCGGGCAACGCCATAGATGGCAACGCCATAGGCGAGGGTCGCCGCCATGAGCATCGCGAGAACTTCGCTCGGCGTGACTTCCAACCACAGATGTGTTGGCGGAGCCATCAGGAAGCCGTACCGAGTTTTAAACCAAATACAGAACACTATGACAGGACAAAACAGTGAGACAAAAGTCCATAAGGATTTCTCGGTCAGCCAAACGGCCGCCTGCACGGCCGCGAACGCCACGGCCAGTGAGAGCGCCGGTCCCCAGAGCGGCCAATGGAAGAGGAAAATCGAATTGAGCCCCCAGGTGTAAAAACATGTCTCGAGCGCGATTGCGACCATCAAGGGCAGCAATCGCCAGGCGACGATCTTCGGAGTGGACAAGGGATAGGCATAGAGCTGCGAAACCTTCCCCTGCCCGCCTAACACGGCTGCGCCGAACAAGAACGCGTTAATCTGCACGAGCACGATGTTTAGCAGTAACCAGCTTGGGTCCTGGGGATCGACCTGTCCCTCGTGCCGGAGGAGGGCGATGATCAGGGCGGGGAAGGCGATTCCCGCGAGCGCGGCGGCCAAAAGTGCCCAGCGGGCACGAGCAAAGATTTCCCAAGTCATGGCGAGCGGAATAGATCGCATTGCGAAATCCTTCAAGGCGCTGAATCGCGAGGCATCACCCCATCACTCGGGAAATAAAAATCTCGTCAAGCGAGAGGCCGGCATCGTCGACGACCGTGGCGCCGATCGCTTCGGCCGCTCGGCGCAGTTGTTGGCTCTCGCCGGCGCAGACGTAGGACCATTCGGCGCCCTCGCCGGTGAATGAGAGCGTGCCTACGAGAGCCGGCGGTCGCTCGACCGGTTCGCCGAATCGCAGCGTGACACGGCGGTGTGTGTCTTTGATTTCATCCATCGGGGCGGTGAGCAGGATGCGGCCCTCATGAATGATCGCGACACGATCGGCCACGCGCTCGACTTCGTCCAAGAGATGCGAGGAAAAAAGGACCGTGCGGCCTTCATCGGCGATGGTGCGAATGATCGCGCCCAGGATGTCGCGCCGCACGACGGGGTCGAGGCCCGAGGAAGGTTCGTCCAGCACCAGCAGTTCGGGGCGATGGGCCAAAGCCACGAGCAGGCCGGCGCGAGCCCGCTGACCGCGCGACAGGTTTTTGACTTTGGCGTTGACGTCGAGCGCGAAGGTGTCGCGCAATTCTTCGGCGTACGCCACGTCCCAGTTGGGATAGAACGCCTGGGTGTAGCGCATCAGCTCGCCCAGCCGCATCCAATCTGGAAGGTCGCGTTCTTCGCTGAGATAGCCGATACGGCCGAGGGCGCCGACGGGATCCTGTACCGGATCGAGGCCAAACACGCGCACGGTGCCGGTTTGGGCCTTGAGCATGCCGAGCAGATGCTTAATGAGCGTGGTCTTGCCCGCACCGTTGCCGCCAATGAGACCGAAGACGCCGCCGCGCGGAACGACGAGCGAGACGTCGGCGAGCGCGATTTTCTTGTCAAACTGCCGGGTGAGGCCGCGAATTTCGACGATCGGGCGTGTTTCCGAGAGATAAGGACTGGGCATCGTGTTTAGCCCTCCAAGGAAGTGGTGAGCATGGCCGAGTGCCGCCGCTCGGCGATTTTGATTATGTCTTCAAAAGAGATGTCCATCTGCCGGGCTTCGGCGAGCAAGGCATCGATCCGCTCGGTAAGAATCTTCAAACGCTCGCGGCGGGCGAGCGGCGAACCTTGGTCGGAGACGTAGGTTCCGGCCGTGCGGCGCTTTTCCACGATCCCGGCCGTTTCAAGCTCACGATAGGCGCGGGCGACCGTGTTCGGATTGACAACGAGCTGTTCGGCCAGGACACGAATCGGCGGCAACTCGTCGCCGGTTGCCAGCCGGCCGGAGGAAACCAGATACCTCATCTGGTTGACGATCTGCTGGTAGATCGGGACGCCGTCGGTGGTAGAGATGCGAATTTGCATGGTTTTGCCGTGCGGCTCGGCGCGGGTGGCTATTGTATTAAGTCAATAATACAATTGCCACCGGGAGGTGTCAACAGCTTTAGAAGAATTTCGGCCTTGGCGGCCCGACGACATCCTGCCCGGGCTGCTTTTTGTACTTGGACAATGCCCCAGAGCCATGCGAGTGGCGGAAAATGCCACGAAATCAAGCGGCGCGAGATGCGCGAAGGAAGGATGAATGGTTATAATCTTGGAGGCTGGGCGCCTCACTCGGCCGACGGCTCTCCGCCCCGCTGGGAACCGTCGACCTAGTTACAGGGGTTAATCATCGTTGGACGGAAGGCGTATCATGCGGCAGTTCTTCGCTTCGTTTATCGTTTTTATTGCGACCGTTTTGGGTGGCGCAACCTTGGCCTGGTCGCAAACATCGCTCTCTGGCAGCGATATGGTGTTTAAGTCGTTGGGAACGGCGAGTACTTCGCTCAGCCAGACCGGGTATATCGGCACGTATCTCACGGTGCCGAGCGGCGGCGCCACGGTCAATTTCGACGTGAATGCCACCGGCACGGCCTCGGCCAGTCACATGAATGTCGTCGTGGCCGATTCCAAGTTCGGCTTTAGCGTGGGCAGCAGTTCGGCCACCGACTACACAACGCAGGATGTCAGCTTGCCAGCTGGTACTTATTTCGTGCGAGTCGAGCGCGACTATGACAACGGGGCCAATCAACCGTTTTCGGTGAACAATCTCAGCGTCAATACGACGAGCGGCAACGGTGCGACATTTTCCAATTTAAGTCCGAACGGCATGACAGCCGCTGCCGCCGCAGCGAACGCGACGACCGCTGCCACTACCTACATCAATAGTTATCGTAAAGGGGCTCTGAACCTCACAGTTCCTGGCGTACCGGCGGGAACGCCGATTGAGATCAAAGAGACCAATTCGGCCTTTAAGTTCGGGACGGCTGTGCCGGACAACCTCAGTACCTATCTCGCAGCGAATTCCACATATTCGCAACTGCTCAGCAAGGATTTCAACAGCGTCACGCCGGAAAATGCCGGCAAATGGAGCGAGAGCGATACGGGGTCACAACTTCAGAACCTAGATACATTGTTGAAATTTGCCTCGCAGCACAACATCCGCGTGCGGGGGCATAATCTGGTTTGGGGAAGTCAACAGCCCTCGCGCATCAACACCGACTTCACCAATGCGCGGAGCAGTACTCCAGCGACCGCTGCCGCCGGCAAGGCGGCGATCCAGAGCGAGATCACCACGCGGATCAACAACTACCTCGGCGGCACCGTTACGGGCACGTCAACAAAACGCGGTGCCGACTATGCCGAGCTCGATGTGTACAACGAGAGCTATCACACGGGCGCAAATGTTGCGGCGTCGAGCGGCGACAATTATTGGAAGGTTCTCGGCGATGGCACGGTGGCCGGTGGCGCGCCCGTTGTGGCCGATATCTACAACCGCGTTCAGACCGCCGTCACCAATGCGGGCGCCAGCACGAAGCTCTTCACCAACGAGTACAACGTACTGAACAACAATTCCGACCAGTACGGGCAGTGGTACGCGCAACACGTTGAATCAATTCGTAACGCCGGCGGCGCAGTTAGCGGCGTCGCCACCGAGGATTACAACTCACCGGGAGTCGGACAGAGCGGCAGCCAGGTGGATCCCTCGCGATCTTATACCACTTGGCAGAACTTGTCGGCCCAGGGGCTTCCGCTGGAGGTTACTGAATTTGGAGAAACCAGCGTCGCCGGGGCCGACGAGGCGATCGGACTGACGACGGCAATGACTCTGGCATTTGGCACGCAGCAAATGACGGGCTTCACACTTTGGGGTTTTTACCAGATACCTGGCATGTATTCGGGTGCGGCCGGCTCCATTTTATATAATTCCAGCAATCAAATTACCGCCGCGGGGACAGCCTATGAGGCATTGCTCAAATCGTGGACCACGGACTTGTCGTCAACCGTCAACGAAGATGGCAGCGTGACTCTGCCGGACACGGCTTTCTACGGCGATTATACGGTTTCGGTGGCCGGCAAGACTGTCCCTTTTAGCCTCGTCAAAGGGACGACGGATTATTCGCTCACGGTGCCCGTCGGCGACTACAACAGTGACGGCGTCGTGAACGCGGCCGACTACACCGTCTGGCGAGATACGTTCGGCTCAACGACCGACTTGCGGGCGGACGGCAATGGTGACAAAGTCATCGACGCTGGCGACTACGATGTCTGGACCGGAAAGTTTGGCACCGCCTATTCGAGCGGAAGCGGCGCTTCCAGCTCTGCCAGCGCCGTACCGGAGCCAACCAGCATGGCGCTGGTCCTGGGATGCATCAGTATGTTGGCGGCATTTCGACGCCGACTGACGTCGCCGAGATCTTTCGCCTGACGAAGTTAGCGAAATCAAACGTGCACGTCGGCGCTCGTCGCGGAAGGTGGCGTCACAGCGCGAGGCTGCAACTTATCAGGTCAACGAGCCCTTCTTTTCCTTTTTGCGCTTCTTTTCGTGGTCGGAAGCGCCGTTTCCTTCGACAGGCTCTGCGCGGCGGCCATCGGCAAGCTCGGCCCGACGGATATCGGCCGGCGCGAGCGGCAATGCCTGCGCCGCCGCAGCTATTTGAACGTTTGCCGGGCGCGGCGAACTGATGGTGAGCAAGTCCGTTTGGCTGCGGAAAGCCTGAGCTCCATCCGCGCCCGTCGCTGGGGAATAGGTGCCATCGGAGCCGAGGATGCGGGCGCGGCGATTGTCTTGAAGATAGGCGGGAATGATCTCTTCGACGATGCGACGGCGAAGCTCCTCGGCCTCGACGGGGTACATCGCCTCGACGCGGCGATCGAAGTTTCGCGGCATCCAATCGGCGCTGGTTAGGAACGCCCGCTGCTTGGCGCCTTCGCCGAAGACGAGGATGCGGCTATGTTCGAGGAAGCGATCGACAATGCTGCGGACGCGGATATTTTCTGAGATGCCCTCGAGGCCGGGGCGCAGGCAGCAAATGCCGCGGATCACCAGGTCGATCGGCACGCCCGCCTGGCTGGCGCGATAGAGAGCTTCGATCGTCGGGCGATCGACCAGCGCGTTGAGCTTGGCGAAAATGCGCGATTTCTTGCCGAGGCGGGCCCGCTCAGCTTGTTCGTCGATGAGCTCGATCGTGCGGCGGCGGAGGTCGGACGGGGCGATCACGAGCTTCTGCCACTCGTGTTTCTGCGAGTAGCCGGTAAGAAAGTTAAAGAGCGCCGAGGCGTCGTCGGCCATGATCTTGTCCGCGGTAAAGAGGCCGAGATCGGTGTAGACGAGCGCCGTCGTAGGGTTGTAGTTGCCGGTGCCAAGGTGGACGTAGCGGCGGACTTTCTTGCCTTCCTTGCGGACGACCATCGCCAGCTTGCAATGGGTTTTGAGGTCCATGAAACCGAACACGACATGGACGCCTGAGCGCTCCATCTGTCGGGCCCAGACGATATTGTTGGCTTCGTCGAAGCGGGCTTTGAGCTCCACGAGCGCGGTGACGTGCTTGCCGTTGTCGGCCGCTTCGGAAAGAGCTTTGACGATCGGGCTATCGCCGCTGGTGCGATAGAGCGTTTGCTTGATGGCCAGCACGTTCGGATCGCGAGCCGCCTGCGAGATGAACTCGACGACCGGCGTGAATGAATCGAACGGGTGGTGGATCAGGATGTCGTGCGCGGCGATTTGGGCGAAGATGTCCGTGCCGTCGGCGAACTCCGGGGCACGGCGCGGCACAAATGGCGGCTCGCGGAGGTCGGGGCGCTCGATCTTTTGCACCAGCTCAAACAGGCAGGTCATGTCGAGCGGGCCGGTGATCGAATAGACCTCGTTACAGCCGACGGCGCTGAAATTTGTCTCGCAGTGAATTTCTTCCTCGGTGACGAGCATTTCCAAGAGTGCGCGATTCATATTGGCCGAGACTTCGAGCCGGACAGCTTCGGTCCGCTGGCGAACCCGGAGCCGCGATTCGATCGATTGCAGGAGGTCGTCGGCCTCTTGCTCGAGGAGATTGATATCCATGTCGCGGGTGAGGCGAAAGGTGGCGTGATCAATGATGTCGTAACCGCCAAAGAGCTCGGGCAGGCGGCAGGCAATTACATCTTCGAGAAGGACGAAGTTTTCCTTGTCGTCCTGTTCGACGGGGACGAAGCGCGGCAGCACCTGCGGCACCTGCACGACGGCGAACAGGCGACCCGGGCCGATGCCGGAGACGCGCTTGAGCATGGCCGCCAAATAGAGCCCGCGATTGTGGAAACGCGGGCTGGGGTGGCTGGGGTCGATGGCCATCGGCGTGAGCACGGGGAAGACGGCCTGGCGAAAGTACTTGTCGAGCGACTTTCGCTGGCGAGGATCGAGATTGGCCTCGCGATGGATGCGGATGCCGGCGGCGCCCAGGGCGGGAAAAATGGACTCATTCCAACAGGCGTATTGCTGAGCGACGAGTTGCTCGGTGCGCTGGGCGATGCGTTGCAGCTGCGTGAGGGGCGCGAGTCCGTCGGCCGGCGGATCCTGGGGGAGCTCTTGGTCAAACGCCTGCTCGCGAAGCCCGGCTACGCGAACCATGAAAAACTCGTCCAAGTTCGAGGCGAAGATGGCCAGGAACTTCATGCGCTCCAGGAGCGGGTTGTTGGTGTCCTGCGCCTCTTCAAGCACGCGTGCATTGAACTCAAGCCAGCTCAATTCGCGGTTGATAAAGTGCTCCGGCAGGTAGGTTTCGGGAAGCGCGGTCATGAAGTAGGGGACTGGGGACAGGATTCAGGGGTCAGGAAAACAAGAAAACGCCGGTCTCGATTGGCACGGATTACGCCGTCACGCTCGATGACGGTGCCAGTCCGCAACCCGCATTATTATTCTACCTCGCGGGGCGGCGCGAGTTTTTCCGAGCCCGGAGCCGCAGAGCACGAGCAATTGACTCGGAAGGTGGCCGCTGCGAAGGTTTACCGCCGGCGCCGAGCGGTTAAGGTTTGTACCGGACAAATGTGAAGAATGCGTGAAGGCCCTGGTGCCGCAAAGTATGCTACCCGCGCGATTGGCGGAGTCAACCAAGGACGCGATGGCAGATTTCGGAGAATTGTGGCGCAGTCACGTATCGCCTGGACTGGCTTGGACTTGCTGCGCGATGCGCCGAGCCCAAGGAGTGACGGCAAAGCCCAGGAGCCCGCCGCCGGGGGCAATCGCGCGACATGTCTTTTGCCCCCAAGGTTCGGTGTGCGGTTCTTGGACGACCACGCACTGGCTCTGGCCGATTTGACTGGCGGTTTGATCGAGATCGTCGACCTCAAATTCCAGCGTGTAGCCGAGAGGAATGCTGTCGACGGCGGCGCGGTCGCCAAACGTCGCCTCAGCGGCGGCCGCTCGACTCCATACGCCGAAATGAAGAATGCCAGGCACCGCGAAGACGACATAGTCTTCGCCCATTCGCTGCTTGACTTCGAAGCCTAGCGTGTCGCAGTAAAACGCAACCGCTGCGGCGACATCATCGACGATTTCCGCGACTCCGGCGAGGTGACGGACCATGATTTTGACCTCGTGTTGCCCGCGGCTAGGGGTTGCCAATGGAGGCGACTTGAGCAACGTCGGCGACCGTCTCGAGGTCGTTACGTTGCTGGACACTGGGGCCAATGAGCGCGGCGATCTCACTTTCATCGAGCACTTCGCGGGCCAAGAGTGCCTCGGCTAATTCGCCGAGTTGGGCCGAATGTTGTTCCAGAGTGCGTTTCGCGCGGTCCTCAGCGGCATGGAGAATTTTGGCAACCTCTTCGTCAATGACCTGAGCAGTATGTTCGCTGAATTGACGTTCATGCTGCGTCATTTCGCGGCCGAGAAACGGATGGTCTTCGGTCGTGTTGTAAGCGACGGGACCGATCCGCTCGCTCATGCCCCAATGGGTGACCATGCGGCGGGCAATATGCGTGGCCCGTTGCAAATCACTTTCGGCGCCGGCCGTGAGCTCGTCGAACTGGAGCTCTTCAGCGGCCCGACCGCCTAATGCCATCGCCAATTGTGCCTCCAAGTCCGATTGGGACACATTGTGGCGATCTTCGTCGGCTACGAGATGCGTGACGCCCAGCGCGCGTCCGCGGGGAATGATCGTCACCTTGTGGACACGGTCGCAGCCGGGAATGAGCCAGGCCAAGAGCGCATGTCCGGCTTCGTGATAGGCCGTAAGTAGCTTTTCTTTTTCAGTAAGGATATCTTCACGGGTGGCGCCCATCAGCTCTTTGTCGCGGGCGTATTCGAAGTCGCTCGCGGTGACCGATTTTTTGTCTTGCCGCGTGGCCCAGAGCGCGGCTTCATTGACGAGATTGCGAATGTCGGCGCCCGTCAGGCCGACCGTGCCCCGAGCCAAACGTTTGAAGTCGACGTCGTCGGCGATTGGTACGCCGCGGGAGTGGAGCTCGAAGAGTTCGAGGCGGCCGGCGATAGTGGGCCGATCGACCGTGATGTGGCGATCGAATCGGCCGGGGCGCAACAGTGCGGGGTCGAGCACGTCGGGCCGGTTGGTGGCGGCGATGACGATGACCGTCGTGGCGGGGCTGAAACCGTCCATTTCACTGAGGATTTGGTTGAGCGTTTGCTCGCGCTCATCGTGGCCGCCGCCGAGGCCGGCGCCGCGTTGGCGGCCGACCGCGTCGATCTCGTCGATGAATAGGATCGAGGGGGCGTTGGCCTGCGCGGTCTTGAACATGTCGCGAACGCGGCCGGCGCCGACGCCCACGAAGAGCTGAATGAATTCCGAGCCATTGATCGAAAAAAAAGGCACCTTGGCTTCACCGGCCACCGCCTTGGCCAGCAAAGTTTTGCCAGTGCCGGGCGGACCCATTAAAAGAACACCTTTGGGCACCCGAGCGCCGAGGCGCTGAAACTTCTCCGGCTCCTTGAGGAATTGAACGATTTCTTGGAGATCCTTTTTCACGTTGCCCAGGCCGGCGACGTCGTTGAACGTGATGCCGGGGCCCTCCTCGGCGTAGCGTCGGGCTGGACTGCGGAGCACGCCGGAAAGCATGCCGCCGCCCAGAACCTGGTCGCGCGTTTGGCGGGCCATGTTCCAGCCGGCAAACAGCACGATCACAAGCAACGCCAGCCAAACGAGCGCGAACAGGTTGGTGTAGTCGGTTTGCTTCGATGCGCTGAGCGGGTTGACGCCGGCGTCGAGCAATTCTTTCTGCAGCTCGGCGCTGGGCTGTTCACTGAGCAGTGTGACGACGAATTTTTTGTTCAGCAGGACTGGCCCGGCTGGCCGGTCGGCGGAAGTAGCACCCGGCTTGTCGTGGGATTGATCGGCCGCGGGCTGCGGCTCTGCCGAAGACGGCGCGAGGGGCGCCTCGCGGAATTCGCCGTAAGCCTCTTGGCCGCGGATATCGAGCGCACGGATATTTCGGGCCTGAAGTTGTTCGTGGAAGAAGCGATAGTCGATTTCGGACCGCTCCTCGCCAAACCAATGCTGGAGGAGAAACAGCGCGAGGAGCGCCAGCAGCAACAATCCCCAATAGCTGCGTGCGGAGGGGCGGAGACGCGATCGCCGTTTTGCGGTTCCATCGCGCTGGTCGCGAGGAGTCAAGTTGTTGGTTTTTTCCGGCATAAGGGGAGGAGCATCAACTGCTCGACCTTCGTGCGGCAAATAAAGCCGTGCTCGAAGTCAGGAACCGCGAAATGTGCGGACCGAAGGGCACACGTATTGCGACGCGGACGGTTAAGTCATTTTAGCGCTCGGTCGGTTCGAGTGCGAGGGCTCACGTTCGAGGCCAAGTAAGCCAAGAAACACGTCGCCGAATTGGGAAACACCGCCAATCGCGAGAGCCGCCTCATCTTTTCCGCGAGCGGCGGCAGACTCACTGTTGGCTCGGTTCCGGAACGAGCTTGCCGTCCTTGAAATGTTGGACAGATTTTCGGCCGTCGGCCGTCCAAGCGGTGGCTGTGCCGTCGGGCTTGCCATCGACGTAGTTCATTTCAATCCGCTTGTTGCCCTTCTCATCCCATTCGACGGCGGGCCCGCTGCGGTCGCCGGCCTTGAAGTTGATTTGTCGCTGCAGCTGGCCAGACGGGAACCAAATTTTCCACTCGCCATCGGGCTTTCCGTCCACATAGCTCTCGAGGCGGAGGGGCTGCTTTCCCGTGTCGTCGTAAATCGTCCAAATGCCTTCGCGTTTTCCTTCCTTGAAGCCGCGTGTCGTGGCGAGCGAGCCGTCGGCCCGATGAACTTCCCAGCTGCCGTCGGGCATGCCGTCCTTGAAGGTCACTTGACGATTCTGCGTGCCGTTTTCGTGCCAGTACGTCCACTGGCCGTCTTGACGGCCGGATTTGTATTGGCCCTCGACAAATTTCTGGCCATTGGCGTAGTACTCACGATAGAAGCCGTCGGCGACAAAATGGTTGTCGGAATACTTGGCGATTTGGCGCTCGACGAGGAGTTTGCCGTCGGGGTATTTGTCGGACTGGACGGTCCGATCGACCATCGTGGGCGCGGGTGCCGCGTCGGGTTCGTCCAGGAAGATCGGCGGGCCGGTGTACGGTTTGATGTCGAGCTTGTCGTCCGCGTCGGCATCTTTTGTCCTAGATGGGGTGGCGGCGGACGCTGGCTTATCTGAAGCCGCCGCGAAAACCCGGCCTGTCGCCGAGATCCCCAAAACGACTGCGACCGGAATAACCAGGCGGCATATACTGGAGCGAAAGGCGTGGTGCATGCGAACGATTACTCCGTGCAAGTGAGTAGATGAGTAAGTGACTAGGTGGCTCTATGCCTGATACCTATTCAGTTACGCTCCTAGCACACCAATTGTTGGCTGATTCTTCGAGCGGGGAAACCCTTAACCAAATATGGCATATCGGAACCAGGGCGTCCATGAACGGTCGTAGTGATCGGGCCGGATACCGTTCGATTTGTGGGTGATTCTTCGGCAAAAACCGATGAATCACCCGCGCTCCGCTGTCATTCGCGAGTGCGGCGCGGCTAGACGTGCCACCCCTCGCCGACCACGCCATTCTTGGCGACGACCAGGATCCCGTCGCGGATCGTGCAGTACTCGCCGACCGGGCCGTCGTCCAGCAGCCGCTCGCGGCGGGCGGTGACGCGTGCGCCTGCGCCGATGTGACAATTCTTGTCGACGATCGCGCCGTCGATGATCGCGCCGGCTCCAATGCCGATCGGCGGCCGACCTTCGGCGCGATCGACTGTGAGCTGGCCCGGCGACTCATAAAAGTCCGCGCCCATGATCACCGAATTGCGAATCGTGACGTCGGAGCCGATGCGGCAGCGCAGCCCGATGACGCTGTTTTCGATGTGCGTGCGAGCACCGATCACGCAGCCGTCGGCTACAAGACTCCGCTCGATCGTGACGCCGTCGGCGCGAGTCGGGGGCAGCGAGCGCGTGCGGGTGTAAATCGGCGCGGTGGCCGAGGCTAGCTCGAACGGCGGATTCGGCTGCGCGAGCATCAGGTTCGCCTCGTAGAATGAGCGGATCGTGCCGATGTCTTCCCAGTAGCCGTCGAACATGTGGAGCTGGACGTGTCGGCTGCGGATCGAGGCGGGGAAGACTTCGCGGCCGAAGTCGTGGTAGTTCGTCTTGTCTAGCACGTCTACGAGCGTGTCGCGGTGAAACAAGTAGATGCCCAGACTGGCCAGGCAATCGCGGCCGTGGCTATCGATACCGTGGGCGTCGTTCCAGGCGGGATCGGTCGCCATGCTATCGAGCTCGCCGGCGTCATTGGGTTTTTCGAGGAAGCCGACGACGCGGCCGCTGTCGTCGACGCGCATGATACCGAGCGCCGAGGCGGCCGCGCGGCCGACCGGTTTGGCGGCGATCGTGACGTCGGCTTGAGCGACTTTGTGCGTGGCAATCATCGCGCGGAAATCCATGCGATAAAGCTGGTCGCCGGAGAGGATCAGGAAATAGTTGGCTTCCGACTCGAGCAGATAACGAAGATTCTTGCGGACCGCGTCGGCGGTTCCCTGATACCAATGATGCTGATCGGCCATCTCGTCGAGAGTTTGCTGAGCCGGCATGACTTCGACGAAGCCGCCGCTGAATTGGTCGAAGCGATATGTGCCGCGGATATGACGGTGGAGGCTCACCGATTGGAACTGGGTGAGCACGAAGATTTGGCTGATGCCGCTATTGATGCAATTGGAAAGCGGGATGTCGATCAACCGGTATTTTCCCGCAAGCGGCACGGCAGGCTTGGCGCGGTGCGTGGTGAGCGGCTGCAAGCGCGTGCCGCGACCGCCGCCGAGGACAACTGCAATGACGTTTCTGGCGAGGGTGGACAAGGTGGGTTCCTGAAAAGCGGTGAACTCAATTTCGGAAGCTCAATTCCAGAAGTTTCAGTGGGTTAGCCTTTGATCACAAAGTTTACCAATCGGCCGGGGACGACAACCGCTTTGACGATTTGTTTGCCCGCGAGCAGCTCGGCGATTCGCGAGTCGGCGCCGGCAGCCGCCTCGATCGTCGCGGCGTCCGAATCTGCTGGCACCGAGAGCTTCGACCGCAACTTCCCGTTGATCTGGACGGGAATTTCGATTGTATCCTCTCGGGCCAGCGCCGGGTCAAACTTCGGCCACGGTTCGTAGGCCAGCGTTTCGGCGTGGCCGAGGGCCTGCCAGAGTTCTTCGGCAATGTGGGGGGCGAATGGCGAGACGAGCAGCACAAATCTTTCGAGCGCGGAGCGCGGCCGATCCGCGAGCTTGGTGAAAAAGTTGGTGAACTCCATCATCCGCGCGATGGCCGTGTTGAACTTGAGCTTGGCGATGTCGCCGGTGACGGCCTCGATCGTTCGGTGAAGAATGCGGTTTTCATCTTCCGTGGGCGGTCGATCGACAACCGCTGCGCTGAGCACCAGCTTTTCTGAGTAGTCGTCGATGATGAGCCGCCAGACGCGATTGAGGAAGTTGTAGACGCCATTGACGTCCTGCATGCTCCAAGGCTTGGGGTCTTCGATCGGGCCCATGTACATCTCGTACAAGCGGAGCGAGTCGGCCCCGTATTCTGCGACGATTGCGTCGGGGTTGATCACGTTGCCACGGCTCTTGGACATTTTCTCGCCGTTTTCGCCGAGGATCATGCCCTGATTGACAAGTTTCTGGAATGGCTCGGATAGGCTCACTATGCCGCGGTCGTAGAGGACTTTGTGCCAGAAGCGCGAGTAAAGCAGATGGAGCACCGCGTGTTCCGCGCCTCCGACGTAAAGGTCGATCGGCATCCAGGCCTTTTCAATCTTGGGATCGATGAGCGCGTCGGTATTCTTCGGGTCGAGGAATCGCAGATAATACCAGCAGGAACCGGCCCATTGGGGCATCGTGTTGGTTTCGCGCTTGTAGCGAATGCCGTTGATCACGGGATAGAGCCAATCGTCGGGCGCTTTATCGAGCGGCGGTTCGGGGCGTCCATGAGGCTTGAAGTCATCGAGGTGAGGCAGATCGACCGGGAGATCTTTCTCGTCGACGGCGCGAACGCGGCCAGTGGGCTTGCCGGCCTTGTCGAGCTCGTGCAGGATCGGAAACGGCTCACCCCAAAAGCGTTGCCGCGAGAAGAGCCAGTCGCGGAGCTTGTAGTTGACAGCTTGGCGGCCGAGGCCGTCGGCAGCCAGGTCGGCGGTGATTGTTTCTTTGAACTCAGCGGTAGTGAGGCCATCGTACTTGCTCGAATTGATGGCGTGGCCGCTTCCGGCGAAGCATTTCTTGCCGGCCAGAACTTCATCGCGCTCGGAGGCGCTCACGGCGTCTCTTGGATCGACGACGACAACGACATCCAGATTGAATTGATTCGCAAATTCGAAGTCGCGCTCGTCGTGGGCAGGGACGGCCATGATCGCGCCTGTGCCATAGCTGATAAGCACATAGTCGGCGACCCAGATTGGCACCGCGCGACCGTTCACGGGATTGTGGGCATAAGAACCCGTGAAAACTCCGGTTTTGTCTTTGGCGAGCTCGGTGCGGTCGAGATCGCTTTTGCGGGCTGCCGCGTCGCAATACTCTTGCACTTTTGCGGCGCAAGCCGGCGTTGTAAGTCGTTTGGCGAAGGGATGCTCGGGCGCGATCACCATGTAGGTGGCGCCGAAGAGCGTGTCAGGGCGTGTGGTGTAAATTCGGAGAACTTCATCAGTCGACTTGCGGGGGAAGCCGGTCTTGGCGCGGGCTGCTTTCCAGTCGTCGTATTTCTTTTCGTCGCCGATGTAGAAATCGACCTCGGCGCCGGTGCTGCGGCCGATCCAATTGCGCTGGAGATGCTTGATTCCTTCGGGCCAGTCGAGGCCTTCGAGCTCTTTTTCGAGTCGGTCCGCGTAGGCGGTAATGCGCAGCATCCATTGGCGAAGCGGCAGGCGCGTGACCGGGTGGCCGCCGACTTCACTTTTGCCGTTGACGACTTCTTCATTGGCAAGCACGGTGCCTAGGGCTTGGCACCAGTTGACCGGCGCTTCGCTTTGATAGGCGAGGCGGTGCTCGTCCTGATAGGCACGAACCGCGTCACCCCCCTGTACTTTTACGTCGGCCGGAATCGGCAGCTCGCTGATCGGCCGCCCCTTTTGCTGCTGGGCGTCGAACCAAGTGTCGTAGATCTGGAGGAAGATCCACTGAGTCCAGCGCACGTAATCGATGTCGGTCGTGGCAAGCTCGCGGCCCCAGTCATAGGAGAGACTGAGCATTTTCATCTGCCGGCGAAAGTTGGCGATGTTCTTTTCGGTTTGAATCCGAGGATGCTGCCCGGTCTTAATCGCATGCTCCTCAGCGGGGAGGCCGAAGGCATCGAAGCCCATCGGGTGCATCACACTCTTGCCTTGCATGCGGGCGGCGCGGGAAACAATATCGGTGGCGATGTAACCAATGGGATGGCCGACGTGGAGGCCGTCGCCGCTCGGATAGGGAAACATATCGAGCGCGTAGAGCTTGCCAGCGCCCGGCTTGGGCATCCGCGGCGCGGCAAACGTCTGGTGCTGATCCCAGTAGGCTTGCCACTTGGGCTCGATGGTGGCGGGATTGTAGCGGGGCATGGAGGAGGATGCAGGATTCGGGACGCAGGATGCGGGGAAAGCAATGAATCGGACCAAGCATCTTACCGCCGGTCAGGAGATTCGCCAACGCGGGCGTATTAGCCAAACTAGCGAGGCAGCTTTACGGCAGATTGCTCGGCCGCCAGGCGTTCTTGCCACGAATTGACGAGCTGCATGGCTTCGCGCGGGGTGAGCTCATCAAGGTTGGCCGTGCGGATTTCGTCCAGCAGCGGATGGGCTTCCGTGCCAAAGAGGGTGAGCTGCCAGTGGTCGTCGCGGCCATTGGTATGGGCCGGGACCGAGACCGATTTCTTTGCTGAGGCGCCAGGGGCGTCCGACTGGTGCTGTGCCTCGAGCCAGGCCAGAACTTCTTTGGCCCGCTCATTCACGGAGCGCGGGACGCCGGCTATTTGGGCGACGTGGATGCCGTAGCTCTTGTCAGCCGCGCCGGGCACGATTTGGTGGAGGAACACAACCTGGTCCTGCCATTCCTTGACTGCGACGTTGTAATTCGCGACGCCGGCGAGCTCGTCGGCCAGGTCCGTAAGCTCGTGATAGTGAGTGGCGAAGAGCGTGCGACAGCCGATCCGCTGGTGGATGTGCTCGACAATGCTCCAGGCAAGCGAGAGGCCATCGTAGGTGCTCGTGCCGCGGCCGATCTCGTCAAGGATCACCAGGCTCCGCGGCGTGGCCGTGTTGAGGATGCGAGCCGTCTCGGTCATCTCGACCATGAACGTGCTCTGGCCGCGGGCGAGCTCATCGCTCGCGCCAATGCGGGCGAAGACGCGATCGGCAACGCCGACGGTCGCACGTTTGGCCGGGATGAAGCTGCCCATCTGGGCCATGATCGCCAATAGCGCCGCCTGACGGATGTAAGTGCTTTTGCCCGCCATGTTCGGGCCGGTAATGAGGAGGAACGAGGCGTGAGGAGCCAGGAGCGAGTCGCTGTCTGCACTCGCTCCTCGTTCCTCGCCCGCCGCTCCGCAGCAGATGTGGTTCGGAACAAACGTCCCCTCCGGTTCCGTGATATCGAGGACCGGGTGGCGGCCGGCTTCGATGTCGAGAATTGGCTCGCCGACGACCGTTGGCCGCGTGTAGTTGCGCGCGCGGGCGAGGTCGGCGAGCGACGCGAGGACGTCGACCTCGGCCAGCGCGGCAGCCGTGGCCTGCAAACGGCCGGCAGCGCCGGCCACCAATTCGCGGAGCTGGACGAACAGGTCGCATTCGAGTTCCTTGGCCTTCTCGTCCGCAACGAGAACTTTTTCTTCATATTCCTTGAGCTCGGGCGTGATGTAGCGCTCGGCGTTCTTGATCGTTTGCTTGCGGATGTACTCGACGGGCACTTTCTCGCGATGGGCGTGCGTGATTTCGAGGTAATAGCCGAAGACGCTGTTGAAGCCGACCTTGATGTTTGGGATGCCAGTCCGCTGGCACTCGGCCGCCTGATACTCGGCCATCCACTTTTTGCCGCCCACCATGAGCTCTCGGAACTCGTCGAGATCGGCGTGATAGCCGGGACGGATAAAATTGCCGTCCCGCGTGGTGAGCGGGCAGTCGTCGACGAGCGCCCGTTCGAGCGGTCCGCGAATGTCGGCGCAGAGGTCGAGCCGCAATTCCAGCTTTTGCAGAAGCGCGCTGGTGCGCCCGGTGAGCTTTGCCTTCACCTTGGGGAGGCAGGCCAGTGTGCGGCCGATGAACGCCAGATCGCGTGGGCTGGCGCGGCCGGTGGCTACGCGGGCCAACAGGCGCTGGAGGTCATAAATCTGATCGAGCGACTCGCGCAGCTGATGGGTGAGCGCCGCGTCGGACACCAGCTCGGCCACAGCATCGAGTCGAGCGTTGATCGCGACGACATTCGTAAGCGGCGCGGCGAGCCAATCGGCCAGGAGCCGCGCGCCGAGCGAAGTGACGGTGCGATCGATCGAGCCCAAGAGCGAGCCCTCGCGGCGGCCGTCGCGGATTGTGGCCGTGAGCTCGAGGCTGCGGCGGGCGGCCGGGTCGATTGCCAGGCATTCGCCCGCTGAGTAGGGCGAGAGGCGATCGACATGAACGAGCGACGCCTTTTGCGTCTCGCGAAGGTAGTCGAGGATTGATCCGGCAGCACGGAGTGCGGCCGCGTCCGGGGAAGCAGGCTCGGCGCCAAAGCCAAGGCCGTCGAGCGAGCGGGTACCGAAGTGCTTGGCGAGCGACTCCACGGCAGCTGTGTGGCCGAAGGTCCAGGCAGGGCGGCGGGTGAGTGACGCGCCGACAGCGTGATCGGCCGAGAGCGTGCCGGAGTCGTCGCTCAACAGCAACTCTGCGGGAGCAATGCGGGCGAGCTGGTCGGGCAATTGCTCTGGCGCGAAGGAAGCGGCGAAAAAGCGGCCTGTCGAGAGATCGATCCAGGCCAAGCCAGCCACGGGCGGCGACGTACGTGCGGTGGTCGTTGGATGAGCGATCGCGGCGAGGAAGTTACTCGCGGCAGGATCGAGCAGCGAGTCGTCCGTGAGCGTGCCGGGCGTGACGATCCGCGTGACTTCGCGTTTCACCAGACCCTTGGCCTTCTTCGGATCCTCGACCTGCTCGCAGATCGCGGCGCGGTGGCCGGCGGCGATGATCTTGGCAAGGTAGGCATCGAGCTGATGGTAGGGGAAGCCGGCCATCGGCACGGGGTTTTCGCCCTTTTCGCGACTGGTAAGCGAAAGGCCAAGCACGCGGGCGGCGGTCTTGGCATCCTCGAAGAAAAGCTCGTAGAAGTCGCCCATGCGAAACAACAGCAATGCGTCGCCGGCTGCCGCCTTGGCGTCGTGGTACTGCTGCATCATCGGCGTGGAAGATTGCACGAGCCGCTCCGGAATAAGGAGCGTTCATGCTAGCAAAGCCAAGGGGGAAGGGGGAGGGCGGACGGCGGAAAGGGCGAATCACTTCGGGCTTCGGATTTCGGATGAGGCGTCTCTCGATCTGCAATCCGAATTCCGCAATCCTCCCCTACTGCACCATCTCTTCGACTTCGCCGCTGGTGTTGATCTCGATTTGGTTTTCCCCTTCCAGCCGGCGCACGATGTCGACGATTTCCTGCTGCTTGCCTTCGACGGACGAGCGCTTGACCGCGCCGAGGTAGCCCATCTCTTCCCGGAGTGTCTCGGCCCCGCGTTCCGACATGTTGTTGAGGACCTTGTTCTTGAGCTCCTCGCTGGCACTCTTGAGCGCGAGCGCCCATTGGCTCGTCTCGACGTTCTTCATGATCGTCTGGATATCCTTGTCGGTAAACTTGCTGATATCCTCAAACACGAACATCAGCCGGCGGATTTCTTCGACCAATTCGGGGGCTTCTTTGCCCAGACTATCCAAGAGCTCGCGTTCGGTGGCCCGATCCGCGACGTTGAGCATCTCGGCCACGGCCGAGACGCCGCCCGCGTTTTCGAAACTCTGGCTCATGACGCTCGACATGCGGCGCTCGAGCCCTTTTTCGACTTCGCGAATGATCTCAGGATTGGTCTGGCCCATCGTGGCGATGCGGCGGACCACGGAGAGTTGCCGCTCGGCGGGGAGACCAGACAAAATTTCCGCGCCGAAGTTGGGCGGCAGATGGGACATGATCAGTGCGATCGTCTGCGGATGCTCATCAATGATGTAGGTCAAGATGTTTTGGCGATCGACGTGACGCAAAAAGCCGAACGGCAGGGCTTCGATCGATTGTCGGACGTTGTCCAGGGCCGCGCCGGCGTTGGAACCGAGGACCTTTTGCAGCAACGACTTGGCCGCTTCCAAGCCGCCGCCGCTGCCGCCGGAGGATGGATTGGATTGGGCGAACTGGTGGATGACCTTTTCCTGCTCCTCGGAGGAGATCGACCGCATCCGAGCGATTTCAATCGAGACCTGCTCAACTTGCTTCGGCTCGAGCTTGCCGAGGATCGTGCTGGCTTCCTCTTCAGGAAGACTCATGAGCAGCACGGCGGCACTGTGGATGTCGGACATGGCGGCGGCCGAGATAATCGCGGAGAAAAGTTCCGTGGAATTGCCTGCTAGCGGCGCGCAATCCCACCCTTCAAAATATCGACAACGCGGCGGCGACCGCTTGAGAAGAAACGCTGTTTGGGCGGAGTTTGCGGGCACCGCGGAAACTGGACTGCTAATGCTGGCCGTTTGTCGCTAATAGAGCAAGCATGCCATCAGCAACCATTACAGGAGTTAGCGATTTCAGTCGGGCTGCCATTCGTAGACACCAAGTTGGCCGTCGCATTCATCAAGCTCGACACGGAGGCGCGTGGGGATGAATCCGAGCTTTATGTCGAGTGATGCGAGGAGGGCCTGGCCGATGTGTCGGGCCACGAGCTCAGCCGTGGTATTAGAAATCGGCAGCAAGCGGCAGTCGCCGCGCGGAAAGACCCAGCGGCGATTCTCGAACTTGGCGGTCACTTCATCGCCGGTCTCGACGACTTGAATCTGCGGATGTTTGGTCGGAAGCAACATGCGGTGATCCAGCTCGCCAGTGATCTCGCCGAGCATCGCGCGGAGGGCCAGGAAGTCGACCACGAGCGAATCCGCGTCGAGCGGGCCCGCAACTTCGGCCGCAACACGATAGTTGTGGCCGTGAAGCCGTTCGCAGTGGCCCGCGAACGTAATAAAATGGGCCGCGCTGAAAACGTGGTCCGCTTTGGCGATGCGTACTGTAAATGAATCGGACACGGCGGCTCCCGGAAGATTCACCACAGAGACACGGAGGGCACAGAGACCATCAATTATTGTAGCCGGGGGCGGCGGACGACGTATCCACAGGCCGTGCTGAACGACTCGCGGTCAAATCGGTGGTTAATAAAAATCGCTGGATGTACGGCAGGACTTCGTCGGGGGCGTCTTCGACGACCCAGTGGCCGGCGTCGGCGAGGCGGTGGGCCTCGGCCTGCGGCCAGACCTCTTCGAAGCGGGCGAGGCAATCGGGCAGGAAGCACCAGTCGCGCAGGCCCCAAACCAGGAGCGACGGGCGGTCGGCGAGCATCGGCAATCCGGATTCGATCTTGGCAAGCGTTTGCCAAGTGGGATGGCGTGGCCCGCTTGGGATGTCTTTCACGAAACCGTAAACGCCGCGGCGATTGGCCCAGGAGTCGTACGGAGCGAGATAGCCGGCGGCGACGGCTGGATCGAGCCGCGACGTGCGGGCCAGCGTCATGCGGAGGGCGGCGCGGCTGAACAGATTTGCTCCTTGGACCGCAAGCTGGCCCAGAATCGGGATGCGGCAGGCGCGGATTCGCCAGGGAATGTAACGAGGCGGAAACGCGCCCGTGTTGAAGAGAACCATCCGGCTGAGTCGCTCGGGCAAGCGCAACATCGCACCGAGGCCAATCGCTCCGCCCCAGTCCTGCGCGACGAGCGTAATACTGCGGAGATCCAAGTGTTCGATGAGCGCTGAGAGGTTGTCGATGTGATCGGTGAGCCGAAGCAAATGCGCGGGCTTGTCGCTCAGGCCGCAGCCCAGGTGGTCCGGCGCAACGCAGCGATATTTGGACCGCAGCGCGACGATTAACCTTCGCCAATGAAACGACCACGTCGGATTGCCATGGACGAAGAGCAGCGTGGCGCCGCTCGCGTCCACTGGCGCTTCATCCATGTAATGCATCCGCGCACCACCGATCGAGATGAACCGCGAGGCGAACGGATAGAGTGAACGCCAGTTTGCCACGGCAGCGCTCACGCGCTGACCGTCTCGGGCGAGAAGACCGGCTTGTGGCCGAGCGACCTGCGGACCATCGTGATCTGGCCGGCATGAAGGCCTTCGTGCCAATTGGCCATCTCGAAGATGGCGGCATAATCGGGAACAAAGTCGGGCGTTCCTTCGGGAGTCTTTTTGGCCAAATCGGCGTCTGACATTTTGGCGAGCAAACCGAGCAGCACGCCGCGTCGCTCCCGCATCGCATCAAGCACTTCGGCTGCTGGCGGATAGTCGTCTGGATCGGACGTGGGCTTGGAACCCATGCCGAAGTGCTTGTCCCAATCCTCTAGATCGCGCTTCTTCGCGGGCTCGATCATGCCGATGAAAAAATTGTCGGCCGTGGCCATGTGTCCGCAGAACCAGAGAGCGTGATTCGTGCCGGGCGAAACTTGATGGGTCCAGTCTTCGGGCGTCTTGAATGGCTCGAGCAGCTTCTCGCAGAAGTCGCGCGATTGTTTCAATTGATTAGTCAGACGGTCGGCGAGTTTCATGGCATGGCTCTCACGGATAAAGATTGTCGCCCCTTCGGGTCCGATCAGTCGTTGCAGCGGCTGACGAGGAATGTGATGTATTGTCGAGGCTCTGTCGCGTCGCGACAAGGCCCTCGGTCAATTCGTCATTCCGCGGGAAACTTGATCGTCGTGCCGCCATCCTGGACGTGGCTCGGGCAGCGACGTACAACAATAGGGTAGGGCAGTGGCGAAGCCTTTGCGGCCGCGTCGGCTTCTGGTGAGGGGCCTCTGCAATGGGGGCCCTGCGAACCTGGTCAGGGTGGAAACACAGCAGCCATAAGCTCGCGTCTCTTTGTGTGGAGGCCTCTCACCGGCGGCCGAATGCCGCCTCGATTTTTCGCTCGATCCCGCCTGCGACAAGTCGCACACTCGCTCAAGCGAGCTCGCCGTGCCATGAATGAAACTGCAGCCGACAGCACGACGAAGGACAAAGACCAGGAGGCCGGCGGCGAATATGTCGTCATCGCCCGCCGCTATCGGCCCCAGACTTTTGCGGAACTGGTCGGCCAGCAGCACGTGGCGCGGGCATTGGAGCAGGCGATTGCCAGCGACCGGGTCGGCCACGCTTATCTTTTCACCGGCGCGCGGGGCGTGGGGAAAACTTCAGCCGCGCGGATTTTGGCCAAGGCGCTCAATTGCGTGAAGGGTCCGACGCCGACTCCCTGCAACGAGTGCGACGTTTGTCACAGTGTGTCGACCGGCGACGACATGGACGTTTTGGAAATTGACGGTGCGAGCAATAATGGCGTGGATGAAGTGCGGGCCTTGCGGCAAAACGCGGCCGTGATGCCCAGCCGCTCGCGCTATAAGATTTACATCATCGACGAAGTACACATGCTTTCGAAGAGCGCGTTCAACGCGCTCTTGAAGACGCTCGAAGAGCCGCCCGAGCATGTGAAGTTCATCTTCGCCACGACCGAGGCGAACAAGATTCCGATTACGATCTTGTCGCGATGCCAGCGGTTTGATTTCGCCGGCATCGACACTGGGGCGATTCACACGCGGCTGATGCAGATTGCGGCGGCCGAAGGGGTAGAAATCGAGCCCGAGGCGGCACAAATTCTGGCCAGCCGGGCGGCCGGATCGATGCGCGACAGCCAATCACTGTTGGAACAACTGCTGGCGGTGGCCGACAAGCGGATCACGGCAGCCGACGTCAATTCGCTGCTCGGGATCGCGCCGGTTGAGCGGCTGAGCGGGCTGGTGGGACATCTTGTCGCACGGGACGCGGCGGCGGCGCTCGCCGAGCTGGACGCCACGCTAGCGGCCGGCGTCGACGTAGGACAACTCTTGGATCAATTGATCGGATATTTCCGCGACGTGATGGCGGTGGCGGTGGGATGCCCGCCGCAGCAGATGCTCTACGCGCTGCCGTCGCAAGCGGAACAAGTGGCCAAGATTGGCAGCGAGCTGGGACTCGCCACGATTCTGGCGATGGTGCAGATTCTTGATCAGACGGCGGCCCGATTGCGAATGAGCCTGCACGGCCGAACGCTCGCCGAGCTGGCGATCGTGCGGATTTGTGTGCTCGAGAATCTCGATGAGTTGGCTGGACTGGTGGCTGAGTTGCGAGCCCAGGCGGGCGCAGGTCCGCCCGCGGACGCGGCAAAAAAAAACGTTGAAACGCGGCCAGCGTCGATGCCGTCGGCAAGTGCGGAGCGGCCGCCGCCCGCGGCACTTGATTCGATTGGCCGGATTCCACCTTTTGTGAGCGCGGCGAACGGCGCCGATGCGGCGCCGCCGCACGCGGAGTTGCCGACGAATTCGCCGTCCGAAGTAAAGCCTGCCAACGGAGCGCCGGCCGGCGCTGAATCCGTGCTCGAGCAATTTCGAACGGCTTTGGCAAGCGGCGCCGCGACGCCGGTGCCGGATTCCCCGCAATCGCCACGTGTTTCGCGTCGGCAACAGATTGCGGAGGTCGAGCAGCGGCCCTTTGTCCGAAAGGCAATGGATTTATTCGAAATCCCGCCCGGGCAACTGCGATTCATAGCGCCCGAAGGCGACGCAGATCGACAATAAACGCGCGGAAATTGAGGTCAACGACATGTTTAAGGGACTCGGAAACTTGACCAATCTCGGCGCGCTCGTGAAGCAGGCCCAGGAAATGGGAAGCAAGATGCAGGCGCTCAATGAGGAGCTCAAGACAAAGCGCGCGATTGGCGCGGCCGGCGGTGGGCTGGTTGAGGTGGACATGAATGGTCTGGCCGAGGTACTTGCGGTGCGGATCGATCCGTCGCTCGTCGCCAAGGGCGACCGCGAGATGATCGAAGACTTGCTGCCGGCCGCGTTTAACGCAGCCGCCCAGAAGGCGAAGCGGCTTCACGCCGAGGCGTTGGAATCGCTAACCGGCGGAATGCAGGTTCCCGGGCTGCAGGAAGCGCTCGCGCAACTTTCCGGGAGTTCTCCGGGCGGCAACTAGCCGTAAGTGAGTGATCTCGCGGCGACCAATGCCAACGGCGCGGCGCCGATAGCAGCGGCCTGCCTTGCGTGGCACCCCTGAGAGTTTGTCAAGCCGACTTCCCAAATTCTCTTGGGGTCGGGCCGAGATTTGCACTCGACAACGGCAAAACGATTTTGAGTTGTTTCGCCGCTCCTATCTCCACCTGCTCGTTCCAGAGGCTAGAATTGAAGGTACAGAGTTTGACCTCGTTCGCCGGCCAGCGGTATGCTACAGAGTGCCGCCGACTCGGAGCGTGTGAGTCACGTCCGAATGCCGGCGGGAGCCACGCGAGCGATTGACTGCGTGATGGGGATGCCGCCCTGGGGCGAGATTTTGGCGCGGTTTGCGCCGTTCGAGTAGCGTTGATGCGACTATCTCTTGGCCAACAGATGCAACTGGCTCAGAAGCAGGTGCTTGCACCGCGGATGATCCAGTCGATGGAAATTCTGCAGCTCCCCATGATGGCGCTGCAGGAGCGCATTGAGCAGGAGATGGAAGACAATCCCGTACTCGACCAGGTCGATCCGAATGCGGAGACCGATGGCGAAGAGGTGGCGGAGCCGGTCGAAGTGCCCGAGGGCGAGGAGATTCATTCGACTTCGGTCGCCGAGACGGAGCGCGAGTTAGTTGTTCGCGAAGGTACGGACAACGCGGACGACTTCGAGCGCCTCCTCAATATGGCAGAGAATCTGCCGGACGACTATGAGGAGCGGAGTCGGCCGTCGATGAATCGGATCGAAGCCGAGGGCGACCGGCGTCACGACGCGATGGCCAACATGTTGGCCCGGCCCGAATCGCTTCAGGAATACTTGCAACATCAGTTGGCTTGGTTTGAGCTGAGCGATGACATCCGCAAGATGGCCGAGCGGATCATCTACAGTCTGGACACGAACGGCTATCTGAAGACACCGCTCGAGGAGTTGCTGCCGCCGCTATCGGCCGAACGAAACGGCGACGCAGTCGCGTATCGGGCCAAGCAAATGGCGATTGCCGAGGAGGCGCTCAGAATTGTGCAGCGTCTCGATCCGCCCGGCTGCGGCGCGCGATCGCTCAAGGAGTGCTTGCTGCTGCAGCTTTTTCCCGGCATGCCGCACTATGACAAGCTGCGTACGCTTATCTCCAGCCATCTGGAAGATTTGGAAAACAATCGGCTGCCACAAATCTCGAAGAAGACCGGTCTGTCGATCGACGCGATCCAGGAGCTCTGGCAGGAGTTGCGGAAACTCAAGCCAAAACCGGGCGCCGATTTCAGCGAGTCGACAGTGCCGAGCGTGACACCGGACGTCTACGTTGAGCGGAACGAGCAGGGGAAGTACGAAGTGCGGCTCGAAGAGGGGCAGTTGCCGGCGCTCTATATCAGTCCATATTATCGCAAGCTTTTGCGTGACGAGAGCACCAACGCCGAGACCCGCGAATACATTAAGCGAAAGGTGAATTCTGCCCAGTGGCTGATCGAGTCGATCGAGCAGCGCCGCAGCACGCTAACGCGCGTGTCGCAGGCAATCGTCGATCATCAGACCAAGTTTTTGGACGACGGTCCCGACCATATCGAGCCGCTGAAGATGCAGCAAATCGCCGACAAGGTTCACGTCCACGTGACAACGGTGAGCCGGGCCGTGGACGATAAGTGGATTCAAACGCCGCGAGGCATCTTCCCGCTGAAGCGGTTCTTTGTCGGCGGCACCACAAGCGCCGACGGCGAAGAAGTCGCCTGGGACCGAGTGCGGATCAAGCTGCAAGAAATTATCGACAACGAAGACAAGATGTCGCCCCTCTCGGATGATGCGATCGTCGAGGAGCTGGGCAAGGCCGGTATCACGGTCGCCCGTCGCACCGTGACCAAGTACCGCAAGGCCATGAGCATTCCCAGCTCGCGCGGCCGGCGCGATTGGACGAAGGCCGATAAGCCGTCGGCTTCTTAGTGCGTTCCGTCGGCGCGACACAGCTTTTGCAGCAAATACATCTCGCCCTGATGGCGAGCTTCATCGTGCCAGGCGTGAATCATGCCGCCCAAGAGCGGCCAGCCGCCGCCCCGGTGGACGCTCATCGGCATTGATCGCGATCGTCTCAGCATGCTCGTCGAGCAGCAGGCGGATCGCGTCAAGTTGCGCCACTAAGAGCGCTCGCACTTCCGATTCATCCGGCCAAGTCGAGGTCGTCGCGACTGGGCGACAATGCTGGCCAAAGGATTCTTCCCACAGTGCAGGCAATTCGCTGCGCCCGGTGAGCGGCATCACGCAGAGCACATCCTGCACCCACAGCGCGTGGCCGCCATGCCAGAGGATGTGGTTCGACGTGCTCGGCGGAGACCATGTGAGCCAATCCGGCTCCGGTACGTGCAAAAGCTGGAGCGTGCACTCGCGGACCTGTGTGGCCAGCTCCTTAAGGGCCGAAATCCTGCTGGTGTAATTCGTGGACAACGTCATGACGACACCCCGCGAATTTGGAAGTTGTAGATGTCGGCAATCTGTGGCGGTGATTTCGTGGCGAGATTCGTGAAGCGGGCCGCGAGCGCATCCGTGTCGTCGACGCCCAAGCCCGCGAGCAGGCGAAACTTGTGTGCGAGCAGCGCGGGCAGATTGCCGGTGGCGCTGCGAGCGTGCCCCTCGGGGTACATGACGAGACCACTGGTGAGCTTGCCAAGAGCCGTGTGTTCGATCTCGACTGTGGTGGGGATGCCATCGGGATAGCGGTGGTCGTAGTCCGGGCCACCGTGACGAAAGTCGATGCGTGCCATCAGCTGTCGCGTGAGCGGATGAAAAAGGGCTGATTCGTCTTTCGCGTAGTCGGCCGGCACGAGCATGAGCCGGTGCCAGCCGTTTTGGCCATCCCAGCCGTCGCCACGGGTTTCGAATGCTTTGCGCAGCAGCGTGGCAATGATATAGAGCATGGAGTGGTCGGCGCTTTGCCGGGTCTGCGGATCGCGCTTGGCCGGATCACCAATGATCCCGAACGCCGGCTCATAAATTGTGATCCGCGCGGACTTGAGTTGGCTTGGTTCGTCCAAAAGCTGTGGATGCTTGGCAATTAGGTCAATGATTCCTTGGATCGCGCCAGCCGACTGATGCTCGTACAGGCCCAGCTTGAAGTGCATGCCCATCACCGCGAAGTCGTCCCCGGCCATGGAGAGCGCGAGGTCAAACGGGCTCGCGTCGCGCTCGTTGGGCGGCTCGAAGAGGCAGAAGATCGCTTGCGGATTGCGAAAGATGTCGGCCGGGCCGACGAAGCCGCGCATCGCCCGCCGCATCGCCATGACGGCGACTTCCGCACTAATCGCGGCCGACGCGCCTTTGGAGTCCGAAAGCTGATGCCCGGCACGAATGGCGCGGAACGGGATGTAATGGGCCACGACGAGGCCAATCGCCGACTCGATCTCGTCCACGGTTGCGCCGAGCGCGGCTCCATAGACGGCCGCAGACGCAATCGCGCCATGGACGACGTGGTCGATCTTGTGATTCTTGAGGGCAAAGACCTCGGCAAGCCGGCCGCGGATCTCGTCAAGAACCGTCATCGCCAGGAGCGCGCTTCGTCCATCGCGC
Organism: Lacipirellulaceae bacterium; assembly: GCA_036499445.1. Taxonomy (GTDB): domain Bacteria; phylum Planctomycetota; class Planctomycetia; order Pirellulales; family Lacipirellulaceae; genus DASYDU01. Next base: position 1,702 of record DASYDU010000327.1, on the reverse strand, counting down.
CCGGCGAGTTGAGTGGCCGCCATCGCGACTGGGTAAAAGTCGTTGTGGCCGAATTCACCGGCCGTCGCGCCGCGGGCGGGGTTGAAGCCGAAATTCGTACCGTTGGAGTCCCATTCCCGGACAGCGGACGAGCAGGCGAGGACCGCCTTCTCGGGTGCGACACGAACCACGGAGCCAAACATCGGCACACCGGCAGCTCCGTCGGCGGCCTGATATTCGAGCGCTTCGCGGCGCAAAACCGTCGGGGCGTTCGCGCCGCAGGCGAGCGCCGAAACGCCGCAGGCAATGCTGTCCAAATGAAATTGCTCGGTTTTGGCGAGCACCGCGTCGCTGGGTCCCGGATAGCGCCCTGCGAGCATGTCGAGAGCATATTGCCCGATGGCCCGCGCCTGATTGTCGTCGCGGCCGAGCGTGACAAATTGGCCTGAATTCGCAATGGTCATTTGTTCGCTGGCGGTGGACAGGTGGCAGCTAGTAAAGTAACAGCGGCAATCGGAGCAGCGAATCGGGCGAAATTGGCCTCACGCAAACGCGCAAAGACGCTAAGTTTCGCTGCATCGTGCCTTAGCGCCTTAGCGCCTTAGCGCTTTTGCGTGAGTTCATACTGCTCGCTGCGGAACGACCGATTATGAGCGTTCGTGGAGCGAACTTCAACTAAGGGCGAATCATTGAGTGATATCCGAGAACTAGAAAACGAATTGCCGGTAGGGTCGCTGGCAGAAATGCTTGCCGGCGAGGGAATCGAAGCGAGCACGTCGCAAATCGAGTTGCTCGACCGCTATCGGCAGCTCCTCTGGTCTTGGAACGAGAAAATAAACCTCACGCGCCATACCACGCTCGAGAAGTTTGTCAGCCGCGACGTGATCGATAGCTACGAGCTCGCGAAGCTGTTGGAGCCGAAGGAGCGGGTGCTCGACGTGGGAACCGGCGGGGGCGTGCCAGGGGTCGTGATGGCGATCCTGCGACCCGACCTCAAAATCAGCTTGTGCGAATCGACGCTGAAGAAAGCGCGGGCGGTAGAGGAGATGGTTGCGGACCTCGGACTAAAGACGCCGGTCTATGCGATCCGGGCGGAGGAAGTCTTGGAACTCAGCACATTCGATACCCTGGTTGCCCGGGCCGTGGCGGCGCTGCCGAAGGTGCTCACCTGGCTCAGGCCCCATTGGGACGCTGTCGGTCAATTACTCCTCATTAAGGGGCCGTCATGGACCGAGGAGCGGGCCGAAGCCCGGCATGCGGGACTGTTGCACGGGCTCGAGTTGCGCAAGGCGGCGACCTACCTCACGCCGCGGACAAACGCGGAGAGCGTGATCTTGAAGATTTGGCGTGAGGGAGTGGACGAATGACGGCTATACGTGGGGCGAATCATCCGCTGGTAGTGGTAGGCCCAGCGGCAATCGCGTAGACTACGTTGCGACTAGCAATGTTGATCAGGAAACGACTCAACCGGCCGCCACGACAGCGAATCCGCGGCCGAGCGTTGAGCAGAACTTGAAAGGGGATCCTATCGTGGCCGAAGAAGAAGAATCCAATGGCGATAAAGCTCGCGGCGCGCAGCCGGCGCCCGCCCAACAGCAGCGCGTCGAGGTCGTGGACAAAAACGCGGTCTGCTTGTATGCGAATTTCTGTCGCGTGACCGGAACGCCCGAGGAGCTGATCCTCGATTTCGGGCTCAACGCCCAGCCGTTCGGCGTGCCGACCG
>DASYDU010000326.1:0-8175 GCA_036499445.1 Lacipirellulaceae bacterium | reverse complement strand
GTCAGCCGATCCGTGACGACGCGCGGGCGCGTCGGGGACTGAGTGAAGTCGATCGGGGATCGCTGTTGGTGTGGCGATGGCGCGGTGGCGAGCTGGTCGAGTCGCCGCCACGCGCGTGCGTCGCTTAGCGGGCGCTGCGCCGACGTCCAAATCTGCACTGACGGCCGGCGCGAACGACCGGTATGAAAACGCGCGAGCGGGGATGGCATGACGCTGCGGCCAAGTGCTGGGAGCGATTTGGCCGTGTGGCTTGCCACCGGTTTTGGCGTTGGTCGGTGGTGTCCGGCGCCTGGAACTGCCGGAGCGGTCATGGGCGTGCCGCTGGCCTGGGCAATTGGTTTGCTTCCGAGCCTGCAGTGGCAAGCGCTGGCGGTTTTTCTGCTCAACGCGATTGGGGTTCCGCTCGCGACTTGGGCCGGAGAGGCGCTGGGCGGCGAGAAGGATAATCAGGCCATTATCTGGGACGAAATCGCGTCGATGCCGATCGTCTTTCTGTTCGTGCCGCTTTCCCACTGGTGGATTGGACTGATCGGCTTTGGCCTGCATCGGCTGTTCGACATCACCAAGCCGCCTCCGGCATGGCAATTGGAGCGATTGCCGGATGGGTTGGGTGTGATGGCGGACGATTGGGCCGCCGCGATCTATGCGGGTGTTGCGCTGCGGGCCGTGATGTATTTTGCCGCGATGATGTAAAGGACGGCCGGTAGCGGCTGACACACTAGGCCGCGCGGGTTAGAATCTGGACCGCGTCTCGCGCTCAATCCTCGACTCCAGACTCTCGGCTTTTCCATGACGGCCACGATCCTCGACGGCAAGAAAATCGCTCAGCAGATTCGCGCCGAACTGACCGAGGAGGTCATCGACTTCATTCAGAACAACTCGGTAGTGCCGTGTCTGGCGGCGGTTCTGATCGGCAACGACCCCGCGAGCGAGGTTTATGTCCGCAACAAGCGGCGGGCATGTGAAGAGGTCGGCATTGAGAGTCAGCTTCATCGTTTGTCGGCAGACGTGTCGCAGGATGAGTTGCTGCAACTTGTGGCCAGGCTGAACAAAGACCAGGCGGTGCATGGGATTTTGGTGCAGATGCCGCTGCCGACGAAGATGGACGCGGCGAAGGTGTTGCTGGCGGTTTCGCCCGCCAAGGACGTCGACGCCTTTCATCCGGAGAACGTGGGTCGGCTGGTCCAGGGGCGGCCGCGGTTTCTCCCCTGCACCCCGCATGGAGTGCAGCAGCTTCTGATCCGGAGCGGAATTGAGATTGCCGGCCGGCACGTCGTGGTCGTCGGTCGCAGCGATATTGTGGGAAAGCCGCTGGCGATCATGCTCGCGCAGCGTGGCCCGGGCGGCGACGCGACGGTCACAGTTTGCCACAGCCGAACCCGCGATCTGGCGGCTGTGACGCGGCTGGCCGACATCCTGGTGGTGGCAATCGGGCGGCCGAAATTCATCACGGCCGAGATGGTCAGGACGGGGGCGGTGGTCGTCGACGTGGGCATCAACAGGATTGAAACGGGGCTGGTGGGCGATGTGGATTTTGCGGCCGTCCGCGAGGTGGCGAGCGCGATTACGCCAGTGCCCGGCGGCGTCGGCCCGCTGACGATCGCGATGCTGTTGCGAAATACGCTGGCGGCGGCTGAATCGCTGGAAACCTAGCGAGTTTTTGGGCGGGCGACGCGGATTCACATGCTTTCGATTGCTTTCTTTCGCTGGCGCGTTATCCTAAGAGTCTGTCGATTCTTTTCAAAATCATCTTAACCGGTTGGTCGCGCGGTGGGACGAGCCGCCGCGACGGAGATTCTTTGCCATGAGCATGTCCAGCGAGCCGCATTCGTCGATTTCATTTGCCCGCGTCTTGAAGGTGGTGCTGCCGGTTGCGATTGTTGCCGCTGCCGCGTACTTTTGGTCGTCGCGACTTCCGTCGCAGGCGCAGGAACAAGTTTCCACGAACGTGGTTTCGCGGATGCTTGGCAGACCGGAGCAGATGGTCGGCGATTCGATCAAATTCGTCGACAAAGACGGCGATCTGGTGGCCGATCCGCCGGAGGATCCGAAGGACTGTGTCTCGCCGGATGTGCTCACGTTCTCTTACGTTGCCAGCGAGGAAGATAGTGTACCTGAGGCCAAGTGGAAAGAGTTTACCGCGAACCTGGCGCAAAAAACCGGTCACAAAGTGAATTACACTCGCTTCACAAGCATTGATGATCAGCTCGCGGCATTTAGAAAAGGCGATTTGCAGATTACCGGGCTGAATACCGGCCTGGTGCCGGTCGCAGTGCAGCGCGACGGCTTTGTGCCGCTATGCACATTCGGCCGCGACGATGGAACTTTTGGCTACACGATGCAGTTCTTGGTCCCAGCCAATAGCCCGATCAAGAACCTGGCCGACATCCGCGGGCACAAGATCACCTTTACGCGGCTGGATTCGAATTCGGGTTTCAAAGCGCCCTTGGTGCTGTTGATGGACGAATATCACCTGATGCCGGACCGGGACTATCAATGGGGTTTCTCGCAGGCACACGAAGATTCGATCAAGGGCGTCGCCGCCAAGGAGTTTGAAGTCGCGCCGGTGGCCAGCGACATCTTGGCCCGCATGGTTGAGAAAGGCGACGTCGATCCGACGGCCATAGTTTCCATCTACAAGTCGGAACGGTTTCCGCCGGCCACGATCGGCATGGTTTACAATCTCACGCCCGAGCTGCGCGAGGCGATCCGGGCTGCGCTCGCCGAATTCAGCCTGAAGGGGACCGGACTAGAAGGCGAATTCGCCGACGCCACGAAACTTGTGCCCGTCAGTTACAAGGACGACTGGGCCAACACGCGGCGAATCGACCAGGTTGTGGCCCAGGCTCGCACGGGCAAGTAACCGGCGACTGGCGGCAATCGTTGGTTAGGTCGTATCGAAGCGATCGTGATTAACGATAGGTCGTGTTGCACCAATCCATCTCTGACGCCGGTGCCGCTGCGCAAAATTACTGCGGCAAATTGACACCAGAGGCCCCGCCACAGCTTTTTTTGCAAAGCGGCCGCTACGCTCGATGCCCGCTTGGCGTCCAACTTGGTGAACGCCCCATCAATCGATGCCTGAGCCGGCCGGCCGGAATACCCTCGGTCGGGTTAAGTTCCGACCTTTCCGTCGTGTTCGGCCGCTCGGCACGCGACTGGCACTGTGTTTGCGGTTCAAAACAACGTAGTTTCCGTGCCGCAATGAAACGGCACGCGGCTATGTCGATCGGTGAAGCGGTCGCACATTCACGCGGCTGCCGACCGACCAATGTCTTAACCATGCATCGGACGGAGGCAGAGATGAAATCATTTAATCAAATCATGGGACTTTTCGCCACGGGCTTGGTGTTTTTGTGCCTGGCAACGGGCATTGCCTGGAGCAAAGGCGGCGGCAATGGAGGAGACGGGCAGGGTGGCGGACACAGTGGCGGTGCCGCACATCAAAGCGGTGGCGGAGGCGGCCGCGGCGCGAGCGGCGGCAATCGTGGGCCGTCGCAGCAGGCTGCGCCCAGAGTCGCCGAGCGGCAGACTTACTCACAGCCATCACAGCCGAGCGGCGGCGGAACCGCAAAGCAACAATCTGCCCCGCAGCAAGCTGGCCCGAAGGAGCAAGGTGGCAACCAGCGTCAAACCTTCTTTCGTGGACCCGAGGGGGGCGATCGCAACGACTCGGACGGCTCTCGTGTCGAGGATTTCTTGAATGGGAATGGATCGAATCGCAATGGGCGCGGTGACGGTGATTTTCGCAATCGATTCACCGATCGCGACAGTTCAGACCGCAACGGCGACAACTTCCGTCGCAATGCGGATTCGATCCGGCGCGATTTTCGCGATCGCAATCGGAATGATTTGCCATTCCAGTTCGGCTGGTGGGACAATCACCGTTTCGACCGGGGATTTGGCCCGTGGGGTTTCACGTTTTGGCGGGATCGGCCCTGGTTCTGGTGGGGCTCGGCGACAGTCGGCGTGCTGGATCCTTTGTTCGGGTGGGACCGCCCCTACTATTGGGACTACGGACCTAACGGCTATGTCTACTATCAAGACGATCAGTTCTATCGCAATGGTCAGCCTTACATGGCGGCCAATGAATACTATCAGCAGGTGTACAACCTAGCGCATAGCGCGCCGGCGCTCAGTCAGGAGGAAGCCGCCAAGTCCGATTGGATGCCGCTGGGCGTGTTCGCGGTGACCGCCGAAGGAAAGCAGGACGAACAGCGGATGATTCAACTCGCGGTGAGCAAACAGGGCGTGCTTTCCGGCACGTACTACAACCAAGGGAATAACGGCGCCCATCCTCTGCAAGGCATGGTCGACCAGAAGACCCATCGGGCGGCGTGGTATTTTGCTGACGGCACGAACGACCAGATGGTATTCGAAACGAGCATCGACAACTTGACCGAGCCGCAGAGCACCGTGATGGTGCACTTCGCGCCGCGGAGCGTCGGCGTTTGGCAAATCGTGCGGCTAGAGCGACCTGAGGCATCGGATCGGGCGTCCGCAGGCCCGACGCCTGCCCAAGGGAAAGCCGAGTCGGCGCAGCCAGCTCAGCCGACCCAGCCGCAGCAAGAATTGCCGTAGTGCAGGAAAGTTTCGATCGCCCACCAAACGCCGTGGCGTCCGCCACGGCGTTTCTTTTTGCGCCACGCTTGACGCCGGCCGACGTAATGTTACAATCTGTAACATTACAACCTGTAGCGGTTGGAGGGTGGCATGGCACGCGGCGAAACACCCGGCTTAAGTTCCTTGGAAAACGCGGTGATGCGCGTGGTCTGGTCCCGCGAATTGGCCACCGCCGAAGATGTTCGCGTCGCCCTGGCTGCCACCCAGCCGATGAAAGACTCCACGGTGCGGACGATCCTTCGGCGGCTGGAGGAAAAGGGATACGCCACACACCGGGCCGAGGGTCGCACCTACGTCTATTCGCCTCGGATCGAATCGCGAAATGTCGCGATCGAGGCAGTGCGGAGTATTATCGATCGCTTTTGCCAAGGCTCGGTGGAAGACCTGATTCTGGGCATGGTCGATGACGAGATTGTCTCGCCACAAAGACTACGGGATCTTGCCGCGCGGGTCGACCGGGCGGAAAAGTCCCAGTCACGCAATCGCTCAACAAAGCGTGGGAGGACGCGATGAACGGCGCCGCCAGTGAATTTGTGTATCTCGCGTTGGACGTATCGTTCAAAGTGGTTCTGTTGGCGGCGGTCGCTGGCGCCGGACTGGCGATGCTCGCGGTCAGAAACAGCAACGTACTGCATCGCGCATGGACGCTCGTGCTGGCGGGCATGCTGCTAATGCCACTGTTGGTGGCCGTAACGCCGGGGGTGCCTGTGCCGTCGTGGCTCTATCCGGCGTGGCAGGCATCCGCTCGCGGGGTTAAGGCCGCTAATTTTTCGGCCGCTTCGCCCAAGTCATCTCCGACAGCGATGAATGCGATTGGCGTTCCTTTAGCGAAATCGCAACTGCCATCCGACGCCCATGCGGCCTCAGGCCAGATGAAAACGGTCCCAGACGGCGACGCAAAAAATTATCCGCCGGCGACTGCTGGTGGCGATACTCGAGCTAGGAATCTTCACGCCCCCGCACCAAATTACTTCACTAGCGGCGCGGTCCCGACCATTTTGTTTTTGGCATATTTGGCGGGCGCGACGTGCTTCATGGCACGGCTGATGATCGGGCTCTGGCGGGCCAGCCAGTTGCGTCGCCGCGCCCAACCCGTCTCCCTTTCGCCAATTCATGCAAAACTGGCTGGCTCGACGCTGGTCCGCCAAACGCGACAGATTCGCGTCCCACTTACCGTCGGTTGGCGCAGGCCATGTATTCTGCTTCCCAGCGACTGGTCATCCTGGCACGATTCGCTGTTGGCGGCCGCCCTTACGCACGAGCGGGCTCACGTTGAGCGTCGCGACCAATGGGTCACGCTGGTGGCTGAACTGAATCGGGCGATTTATTGGTTTCACCCCATGGCCTGGTTCCTGCGGCATCGCTTGGCAACACTGGCCGAACAGGCCTGTGACGATGCCGTAGTTGAACAGCTTGGCGACCGCACATCGTATGCACATCATCTGCTCGCTGTCGCCGGACGTCTCGGCAATATGCCCTGGCGAATTCATCCGGCCAGCGTCGCCATGGCCCGCACGCCACGCGTCGAGCAGCGCATCAATGCCATCCTCGACATAACGCGCCCGCTAGCCAGCAAGCTCGGCACGACAGGCGCGATCGTTTTGCTGGCTGTGGCGCTACCCCTCGTGTTGCTGGCGGCCGGGCTCAAGGGGGCGGACGGGTCGACGGAGTCGACGCCGGCAGCCAGCGAAGCATCGCCCACCGTCGAGAAAGCCGTTTCTCAGGCCGAATCAGCGGCCACTCCACTGCGCGGGCGAGTTGTCATGAAATTCGACGGCAGCCCGGTGCCGAATGCCGACGTGCGGCTGGTGACATGGAGCCAAGGCGACACGCACTACGACACGAAGAAGACGCGATCGGACGACCAAGGCAATTTCGAGTTCAAGGTGATTCCCAGCGGGAAGAATCGGCTGGTGGCCTTTTCTGGTGATTTAGCTTCGCGGCAATCGCTGTACAAGGGCGCGGCGGTTGAGACGCCGGCGGACGGCAAGGCGCTGGAACCGGTCACGTTGGAAATGACCAAGTGCCCAAGCATCGCGGTTCATGTCACTGCGAAGGCGGATAGCAAGCCGATTGCGGGCGCACTGGTTCGGCTTGTGTGGACAGATACCGAACAGAATCACTACACGAACGATCAGGGCGAGGTGACGCTGCCGCGACTTACGCACGAAGTGTGGCACGTGGAGGTACACGCCAAGGGATTTGCCGAGGAAGTGCAAGCGATCAATCTGGCTGAAACTGAATTAGCAAACGTTTCGTTTGAGCTGGTTCCGGGCGGTGTGCTGTATGGAAGCGTCCTCGACGAGGCAGGGACGCCAGTGGCGGGGGCGGGGATCAGCGCGTTTCCGGCGAACTTCAGCGGCGAGCAAATTGAATACATGGTGACCGACCATGACGGAAAGTATCGCTTCTCGTACTTGCCGCTGGACAAGGGGTTGGAACTCGACGTCTCGAAGGAGGCCTACACTCGCACGCGCCAGCAGACGAGCCTGGCAGATGCTCCCAATCACGAGCGAAAGCTCGATTTGGTCCTGAAGCAGCGGCCAAATGGCGGAGCGGTGGGCGGAAAAGTGGTCGGTCCGGATGGCAAGCCAATTGCCGGCGCGACAATCGCCAACCACGGAAAATCTTCGACTGAGGTGCGAACCGCGACGGCCGATGCCAACGGGGAGTTTCTACTGGCAGACGTGTATGAAGGCTCGATCGGGCACGAGCTGATCGCCAAAGCTCAAGGATTTGCTCCGCAACGTTTGCCATTTCAACCTGGCACCCCGGACAAGCCAGCGGAAATCGCAATCTCGCTCGCGGCGGGGCATCGCATCCAGGGCAAACTCGTGGACGAGGGGGGCAATCCGATCGCCGCCGCCCAAGTCTATTTCGCCAACGGCAACTGGGGCGACGGAATGGATTTTGGCGGCCAGGCGACGACCGGCGCCGACGGTAGGTTCACATTCGACTCGCTGCCGGATCGGACGCCGTTTAATGTTGTCGCTCGTGGTTATTCTGAAATCAATGGCCAGCAACTGCCTCTGGATGGCGACGCGGAAGTGGTCGTGACGATGCGATCGGCAGGGATCATCCACGGCCGGATCGTCGACGACAAAACGGGCCTCCCGGTCACGTCGTTCAATGTCAGCATCACGTTTTCTCCTGATCGAAAGCCCGATGAACCGGATACCGGTCTGACCGGCCCGCGTGCGACTTCGCCAAATGGTGAGCGGTTTGCCAATTCGGACGGCGTGTTTCGCCTCGACGGACTGGTTCGCGACATGCCGCTACAGGTCACGGTCGTGGCCGATGGCTACGATCGCGAAACCGTGCGACGCGTAGTGGCGACAGCGGACGCAGACGCTAAAGCTGTTGAATTCCGCCTCAAACCGCTGGGCAGCCTGGGCGAGACCCAGATCCGCGGTCATCTGGTCGATTCGGACTCGAAACCGGTGGCGGGCGCCGAGGTGCGGCTTATCGTGGCGGAGACGCGCCCATTCCCGCGCGATCGCTATCCATTCAATTGGCAAATGATTCGATCGGGCCAGGTTCAATCCACTGGTG
>DASYDU010000325.1:0-11385 GCA_036499445.1 Lacipirellulaceae bacterium | reverse complement strand
GAACTCTTCAATGAGTCGATCTTGCACAACATCCGCTACGGCCGCTGGGATGCCTCTGAAGACGACGTCATCGCGGCGGCGCGCCTCGCGCGGGCAGACGACTTCATTGCGGGATTTCCCGACGGCTATCGCACAGCCGTTGGGCCGAACGGACAACGATTAAGCGGAGGACAACGTCAACGGATCGCCTTGGCGCGCGCCTTCTTACGCAATGCCGAAATCCTGATCCTCGACGAAGCGACCAGTCAGATCGATGTCGACAGCGAGCGACTCATTCATGACGCCGTGGCCGGTTTTGCACGCGATCGCACCTTGATTATGATCACGCACCGCGAGAGCACGCTGTCGCTGGCGACCCGCATCGTGCGGATTGAACACGGCCGGCTCGAGCCAGTCTCGCCGATTGCCACGAAGGCTGCGTAGCTTGCGGCGTCGTCCACAGCGACAGAGGGCCGGTTGCCGTTTGGAGCAGGGCGGTGTCGCGGGTCCTAGGCGGCGTCCATACCGAACATGCGGTTTGACAAATCGCGCAAATCGGCCGCTAGCGTGGCTGATGCCTCGCGCAAGTCCGCGACTTCCGCCTGCAGCCGGCGGACATCGTAGTTCGCAAATGCCGCATTGGTTGGGAATAGCCGTTCATAGTCCATGGGCAGGGTCGGCGCCGGCGGTTCCTCCGTGGGCCGACGCAGGATGTGCTTGGGGAACGACACGGGGCGGCCTTCGGCGAGACACTGCGCCGCCAGCTCGTGCATACGGTGAATCAATTCGCAAAGTCTCGGTAGGGACGGGCTCGCGCACTCCAGCGCATCATGGAGCAGGTGCTGCTGCCATAGCATCTTCGCCGGCGGCGGAGATATCAACTCAGGTATAACTTGATCAAAGTGTGTCCCGGCAGTGATCGACCATGCCGCCGGCACGTAATGCGGGCAGTTGTGATAATCCAAGAGTGCCACCGGTATCTGCTGAATCATGCCTTCGAGCATTGCCGTCGAAGGCGTGGTGATCATCGCATCGACGCGCGCCAGAGTTTTCGCCAAATCTTTGCCCATTGTATCCCGGAGCGAGTTTTCGACGCCAACTTCACTCTCCAGTCCCTGCGTAATTCTCCAGAGTGGGCGAACAGGTACGCCGTTTACAGTCCGATGCCGTGCCAGCCACTTCTTCAAATCGACCAGCGACTGCGTTGTTATTTTCAACTGCCCGCGGTCAAATCCCGGACATTTAGCCGTCAAGATTAAGATTGTGAAAGGCTGGTCAGCCTGCCGCACGCGCGGCAGGCACCCCATCAAATCGTCGAGCCGCGGGATTCCGACAATTTCACATTGGTCGGCTAGGCCCCACGATTCAAACAGCCGAGCCTGCGACCGGCCGACGCATGCCAGTTTGTGGCTTAGGATCGGTCGGCCGATCCACTGGCAGCATAGTTCGGGTGGAAAGTCCCACAGATTCCGCCACTCCGAAATGCCATCCATCGCGTAGAGTGTGGCACATTGCCTCTGCACCAACGTATGGTTAGCTACGCGATAACGCGGAAAATATTCGTTGAAGAAGATGCAGACGTCGCCGGGCCGCGCAAGTCGGACGACGCTCTCTGAGTTTTCAATGCGGACATCAAACTTGGCGGTGAGCGGTCTGGCGTGATGCTCAACCTCGGCCGACGTACCAACATAATAAATCGGCAAAGGCATGAACGAATTCTCTGCTAATCGATGTTGGAGCTCATCTGTGACGATATGAGCCGATCACCACTGCGCAACAAAATGTCGGACCAATGTATCATTCCGCTGCGCGGTCCATCGCCGCGGGCGTTAGAGCAGGACTGACGTAGCCATTTGATATGCCTGAATATCGCCAGATTTGCCCAGCGTGGTTTTTAATGAATGGCAGCAAGCGCAAACAAGAGCGATCTGCGCTGTACCGCAAATAGGTCTTGATGGCGTGAGACAGCATGAAAGCATTGCATTTAACTGGCATTGCTCCGGCCGGACGAGATCTGTAATCTCAGCCCGCTTGAAAGCCCATAACTATCGTCGTCGCCTATAATTCGCGATCGCAACAAGACTGCAAGCGAACGGGAGCTGCGGCCGTGGTAGCAATTCGACAGCGCCACAGTTTGCGTCCGGCGGAATATTTTGCCGATGCGCTAATTGCCGCGGTGCCACGAATTCCACGGATTTTGACCAGTGCGGCTTAACGCGAGTTAAGAGGGCGCGGGGGCGGAAAGGCGCCTTGGCGGCCCATCGTTATGTGGTGGTTAATTGTCGGACGACCGCTCATAGTGGCGGATTGATACAACGGTTATGTAATGCGAATCGGTTTCTTCTCTTCGATGGCGGGCCTGCCTTGGGGAGGCAGTGAGGAGTTGTGGAGCCGGGCTGCGCAAGTGCTGCTCGAAAGAGGGCACGAAGTGACATTTAACTGCGTGAAGTGGCCTACGCCCGCCGCGCGGCTTCAGCAATTGATCGAGGCCGGCGCAACGCCCCATTTTCGATCGCGGCTCCGGATGGGTAAAAGTCTTCGCCGCGCGCTGGAAAAGCTGAATCTGGTGCGCTTCAAGTTTTTGGAATGGCTGCGGCAGACGAAGCCCGAATTCGTTCTGATCTCCTTCTCGTGTCATACGGAGGACCCGCAAATCGCCAACACTTGTCGGATGTTGGGGATCCGCTACGCCATCGTGCTGCAAGCGGCCGGACCAGGCAATTGGGTCCCCCTGAGTAGTTTGGCAGATTTCCAATCCGCCTACGCCCACGCGGAGCGATGTTATTTCGTCTCGGCCGAAAATCGCCAACTGCTCGAGGCCAATCTTGCCATCGACTTATCACATTCCGAAGTTGTCGATAATCCGTTTAACGTAAGTCTAGCCGCATCGCCCTCCTGGCCCTCGATGGCATCGGGCTGGAAGTTGGCCTGCGCGGCTCGCATCCATTTTGTTTCCAAGAGCCAGGACCTGCTCGTGCGCGTGCTGAGTATGCCGAAGTGGCGGGCCCGTCCGTTGACGGTCACAATGTTCGGGGCCGACGACGGATCGTTGCCGCAACTCCAGGCTTTAATCGATTTGCATGGCCTTCGCGACAAGCTGAAGTATGCCGGCTTTGCCGACGACATCGAAGCGATGTGGTCGCAGCATCATGGGCTGCTGCTGCCGTCACGGATGGAAGGCAACTCGTTGTCTTTGATCGAGGCAATGATGTGCGGTCGCGTTCCCATCACGACAAATGTGGGCCGAGCGGCGGAACTAATTGACGACAACGTCAGCGGATTCATCGCCCCGGCTGCCACAGGCGAGCTGATCGACGAGGTACTGGAGCGAGCTTGGCAGCGGCGCAACGACTGGCAAGTGATGGGCGAGCGCTCCGCTCGCATTATCCGGCAGCGGCACAGCCTTCAGCCAGGCGAAGACTTCGCAGATCGCCTGCTGGCAGCCGCTGCCCCGGCAAAATCTGCCTCGCGACTGGCGGCCTGATCTGCTGCCGAATTCGCGCTTCATCGGGTCGCATCAGGCCGAACTTAGGGGATCACCTGGCTACTTCTGACGGCTGACTCCAGCTTGGTGTCTTTTGTCCGTCGTCTTGCCCCCACCTATCGTCAATTTCGGCACAACCAACGCCGGCCGACTAGTTTGGCTTGGACTTCTCGATTTTTTGGGGTCTTTTCCACACCTCAAAAGTCCCGCAATTAAGCTGAATAAGTGACGACGGATCTGCGCTGCGACGCGCAAAACACTTCGCAGCCCGTTTGCACCGCTCGCCGGACGACCAGGACTCGTCGCCCAGTGCGGCCATTGCCTCCCGTCTTGCCCACCTCCCGCCGCCTCCCGCCTGTGAGTTCCGCTATGAATTTTCGTTTTGTCGTGCCGTCGCAATTTGGGGTCGCCGTGTTCTTCGGTAAATCATTTTTACTTATCACGGCGCTCTGTCTCTCGGTCGAGAGCGCAAAAGCGCTCGATTTCTCCGTGGGTGCGAAGCAGGTCATTTACACGAAATCTCAGCGGTCGAAAAAGGGCCTAGCCAGTTGGCCCGATGGCAGCCTCGGTGTCGTGGCCAATGGCAACGGCACCTACGATTTTTATGGCGCCAATAGCACTAAACCGACTTGGACCACCGGGACGCTCACTGATCCTGCTCAGTCCAAGAAAACAATTAATATTACCGGGTTGCCCAAGAAGACTTTTAGCTATGTATCGGGCGGGCCGATCTACCGGGATTCTTCTTCGGGCGAGCGACTGCTGATTTATCATGCGGAAAAGTCCGGCAAAACGGCCAGCAGTTTTCACAGCATGCTCGGGCTCGCCGTGGCAACGGACCCATCGAGTACGTCATTTCGCGATTTGGGAACCATCATCGAACCCAACCTACAAAGCGGCGCAACGGAAGTCGGTGGCGGATCGTTTGCCGTGATAAACGGGTACTTGAACGTCTACTATCGCGACGCATTCGCTAGCGGCGGTACGAGTGAGCTGGCCGTGGCAAGGGCCTCCCTGAGTGATTTGCTCAATAACTCGTGGAAAGGTGTGGCCACGTCCTTCACGAAATATTTTAACGGCAGCTGGTCGCAGCCCGGTCGAGGCGGATTGGCCTCGGCGCTCGAGGTCGGCAACCCGAACGATGGCTGGTCGGCCGTTTCGTACAACGATTATCTCAATCAAACGGTGATGGTCACGTCGCAACACGAAGCGGGGGGCGGCGATTTATATATGTCGACTTCGTCCGACGGGATCAACTGGGCTCCGCGACAGGCGATCGCTCTCGACGCGGGTGAACAATTCTATCCGTCAATCGTCGGCACCGGCGCCGATCCGCAACACTCGGGCCAGTCGTTCTACGTCTACTACACCGACAGCCAAAAAGGAGGCTTTAAGCGCTGGAAGGACGCGCAGCTGGATCGGCGCTTGATCACACTGAACCCCTTTACGCCGCCGATCGTGCCAGCCCCCGTCGTAACGGCACCGCCAACAACGATTCCGCCGCCGCAACCGACATTGACGGATTGGGCGACGATCAGCGACTACAGAACGGACTTCCAGGGCGGCGGCCCGGCCGCCGGGTGGAAATACGATTGGGACCCCACCGGCAAATTGGGCAACTCCTCTGTCTTCGCTCCGCTTCGTTGGAGCAACTCGGCACAGGCCTATAACACGACAGGCGGTGTGACCACCGCCTATAACCAGAAATCGCACAACGACGATTACTTGTCGCTTACGGCCGGCGGCGGGCACCCGGGCCGTCCGAAATACTTGGCGATTGTCGGCTATACCGTCCAGGCCGACGACGGCGCCGGAAGCTATCAGATTGGCAATAGCTCGATCACCAAAGACGACGCCGTCGCCAGCAGCGGCGAAGACGGGATTCAAGTCCTGATCTATGTGAACAACAAGCAGCTCGGTTCGCAGCAAGTTTTGACCAACGGTCAATTGGCGACCTTCAACTACACGCTCGGACAATTAAACGTCGGCGATACCGTTTGGGTCATGGTCGATCCGCTGAAAAACCAAAACTACGACGCCTTCACCAATTTCGATTTCGCGATTCAGAAATTGGTTCCGGCCGCGCAGCTAGTGCAGGCCGCGGCGATTCATTCCAGCTTGAGCCTCTCGGCTGCTGGGGTGCCCGAGCCGGGGAGCGCAACACTGCTCGCGATGGGGTTGGTCGTTCTGATTTTCTGGCGTCGAGCGTCTGGACTTCGACTGCCGGCGTGATCGGGCCGCTTCCTGAGAGCAAAAATTGCGTCCTGGTCTCTTATCGCGGCTTGAGATGCAGCCGTTCGACCGCCCGTCGCGCCACGTCATGCTGCATGAACAGCCGCCAGATAAGGCCGCTGCGGACGTTTTCAATGGCCAGTAGCATTGGGCCCTCGTCGATTCCCAAATTGTCATCGTGCCCGTACGCCGGGCTGAGTTGAAACGAATCGACGAAGGCGTAACCACCCTGGTCAGGATCGCGCCAGGCCAGCGGTTTCCCATCCGGACCCGTGAGACTCTTGTACTCCCGCAGCGCGGCGAGACTCTCGGCGGGGGTAAACATAATCGCCGAGCCGGCTCCATAAGGTGGGACGACGCCGTCATACCACTCGTCCTTGTCGCTGAGGTTGGGCCGAACCGCGTGCACGAGGTAGTCATCGCGAAACGTGCAGGGCGCGAGACCCCATCGATTCTCGGCCAACGTGGGAAAGTGGTCACTCACCTCGATGCACCGCTGGCGATGCGTGAGCGTCGCCCGACGCGAATTTTCAAACCAATCGACCCTCGGCTGGTCGACATAGAACGCCTGCGGATCGTCGGCCGCCAAATGCCGGTAGTCGATCCAGCAGTGGGCAAAGAAGTAGGTGAACAGCGAACCGTTCCACGAAACGGCGTACGGCGGCAGGTCGTCGTGATGCTTGATCGCGCGCTTCAGCCGATAGTACGCCACGGGTGAGATTGCAAAATCCTCGTCCGGCGCGCCGACGGCCAAGAAATAAATGAGTCGTTCCTCGTCGCTGGCCCATTGCCAATCCATGGGTGTCATTTCGCCTGGCCCGTCCACGCCACGACTGGTCTTGGCGTGCCAGCCAAAATTCACGTAGCCCGCCGGATCCGGCTCGAATGCCCGCCAATCGGCCTCGCGCACGATTTGATCGGCGACCCGGGCGACGTCGCCGCCGAAATACGTCGATGCCGTCATCACGCCGGCTTCGAACAGCGCGTTATCCACCGTGCTCGCCTGGAGCTCGTAAGGATACTTGGTGTTCTTATAGTCGGACTGGCCTCCCGTGTCCTCGTCGACGAAATGAAAATAGATGCCGTACTTCTTGTTGTCGTTACGATCGAAGAGTGAACGCAAAATGGTCAGCGCTCGTTCTTCCCCTTCGGCCCGCGTGATCCAGCCCCGCTCGACCCCAATCGGGAGCGACGAAAGTTGAAAGCCGACCGCCGCGGTGCTGCAGATCGTGTCGCTCGATTTGTCGCGGGCCAAAAGCGCTGGGTGACCTACCTGATTCCAAAAATACTGGAAGCAGCCTTGCTCAATCTTGTCTAACAGCGCCTCGTCGTCGGCCGTCAGCTTATAGTCCCATGCCTTCAGGCTTTCTGGAGAAGCTAAGATCGCCGGCTGGATTGCAGGCGCTGTCGCGACCTGCTGCCCCCACGCCGTTGCCGATGAGGCGAGAATAATGACCGTGCAGCAAAGGCAATTGGTGTACTTCGCCGCCCAACGTCGTGTCATGGAAGCACCCGCGAGCATCCATTAAGAATACACGCCCCGCTCGAAAGCAGAAACGCGCCAAGCCGGTCGATGTCAAAACAAAAAGGGGACGCTCGTCCGACAGACGAACGTCCCCAACTGCCCCTGGCTGCCGTTCCCCCCTTGGGTCAATCAGTCAGCGGCAATCCTCTTTTTCAGCGATTCAGACTTTTAAATTGCCTAGCTCTTGCGTCGGGCGAGGCCGAACATGCCGACCGCGGCAAGCAAACCGAGCGTGATCGTGGCCGGCTCAGGTACTTTGGTCAGCGAGAAGTCATCGATGAACGCGGCTGGATCTGGATTTGTGGTGTTAAACATTTCCAGAGCCGAGAATCGAGCGCGGACGCTGACGGTGCCAATCGGAGCAGTGCCGGTGATCGAGAACAGCTTGGCACCGAACGCGGGACCGCCTCCGGACGTAAGCCCAGCCGCCTGGACATCAAGCTGGGCAAAGTTGATCACGCCGTTATCGGGATTGTTGTCGTTGTCGAAATCGATCGCCAATTGAGTTTGTGTCGGAGTACCCGCAAGCAAGCCCGAGTAATTGGCGCCGGCACCGATCATTCCGCTGAGACGATACTTCTGACCCACTGTACCTGCCACATCTTGAGTCAGATTCAGATTTGCGTAGTCCGCTTGCGCTGGCGGCGTTGGGTGCTGTGCACCACCCTGGAACGCCTTAACGAAGCCGCCGAGGTCCGGCGGACCTGTGACCGGCGGAATGGTGACGAAGGCTTGCAGCGTAATGACGTCGCCGATTGGCCCAGAGAGATCCTTGAAAGATTGAATGTTCCAACCCGGAATGACGCCGCCGCCATCGGTGCCGGCGTCCAGGTTGCCGTCAGTCAGTAGATTTTGTGCCTTGGTCGTGCCGACGAAGGCCACCAGCGCCAACGCGGCGCACAGCGTAATTAACTTCTTCATTAGTACTTCTCCCACGGTGTTAGAAAGTTAGCCAACCGAGAGCCGCGCTCGCCGGCCCTCACAACATGTCACAACTACATCTTACCCAATAGTTTGAACGAAATACCCTGACGAATGGCTTAACCATGCAGCTTTACAATCTCACATGGCGGCCCTCCTGTAAAAAAGGCGAGTTTCCACTCCGTCGACTTGCTTCATCTCTCCTGGTGTAAACCCCGACACTTCACGTTAGTTTCCGTTGGCGGTACATCCCGAAAGTCACGAGCGCGATCGCCGCGAGCGTCAGCGTACCGGGCTCGGGAACGGCGCCCGACGCGAAAGCCCCGCCGCCGGGCAATCCGGAGCCGGGTAGATCGCCGTTAAAGTCGAAATTGGAAAACGTATCTGTGCTCGAATCAGGTGAAAAGGCCTGCGTGCAAAGATTCTGGGCGCGGAGCGATATATATGTGCCGTCCGGAATGCCTTTCCAGCTATTGGCAATATCGATCGGGCCGCTGGCAAGGACCGACCCGCCGTTGAGGCTGATGCGATACTCGATGGTGCCAGGGGTCATCACATTGTCGCCAGGAGAAGCCGCATTGAACGCCATCCCATTGAGCACCGGCGGGGTGTATATCATCCGCATCATCAGAGAATCACCGACCGTGTAATGGGCCGGACCGCTTGACGGCGTCTGACCAAAATTCTGTTTCCAAATGGCGTAGTCGGCCTGGTCGATTAAATTCATGCTGGCGCCGTCGTTGTTGCCGTTTGCTCGGAAATCGGTGGTCGAGCCAAATGTGTCCCGCCAGATCGTGTAATCGGCGGCGTCGACTTTGCCGCTGTGGTCGTAGTCTCCCAGCACGCCACCGGAGCCGCTGAAGCTAAACGAAGGCAATACGTTGTAGACGGAACCGATTTCGCCGGGCCCCGAGCCGTAAAACGTGTCATTTGTGGCAGCGAGCCAAATGTAGTTGCCCAAGCCAGACGCCGGGCTAGTTTCGAAATAGAACCCCGCTTCCTTGCGCACGTTGGGAAATGGTGTGTCGATTTTCACAGTCGTGCTGATGTCGAAATTTTCGCTGCGCTGAAACAGGTGGCCGAAGTGAGCGGGGTTCGACGCAGGAAGTGCCGCCTCAGCGGAGGTCTGAAAACGGGCGACGTGCTCGTTCGCCTCGAACATGCCGCCGGTTTGGGTGGATGGCGCGAACTGCCCCACCATGTTGGTTTCCTGAATCACGGTCGGGTTCTGAAAAGCGATCGAGTGATGATTGATCGAGCCGCTATCCAGGCCGTTGACAGTGACCGTCGAATCCTGCGGACCGGGGTTTGGTCCGTTGAAGAGATTCACAAAGAGCCGATCGGGCACAAACAGTGCGTGGGCCGGCGATGCCACGAAGGCGGCGCCACAACCCACGACAATCGTCAACCAAATTGCGCATGTCCTAGACATTCAATGCGCCTCCTCGTCTCCAAGCTATTCAACCGAAAAACAGAGAGCGGCCCAGGCATCCGATCGCGTGGCCGTTCAAACCGAGGCGCAGGTACCGCTGAAAACTTCCGGCTGCAAGCGCTTTCAGTCACTCTCCGCAGGATAACTCCACTCACACGGTTTGTCAACAATTCTGTTGAAAAATCGACGCGACATTTCGCTTGCCCGTTGCGATGGCACCACTAAATCGGGCGATTTCTGCTGATCGCTCATCCGCCACCGTACGACGAGGTGTCGGCCACTTCGCCGTCGGCGCGTCCGCCGAGCTTATTGAATGTCTCGACGTCGATGTCGAAGCTCATCCCGTGGACCGAGCCGTCCGCAAACATCGCGTTAAATCCACCCGGATGGGCCGAGCCGAATTGATAATGGATTGGGGCGTATTGCGCAGCGATGTCTGCATCTGAAATGACACCGTCGCTATCCGCTTGCGGCGGGAACATGCAGGAACGAAGCTGATCGTAGTCCCAGCCATCGGCCCAACCACGGTCGTCGGAAACCATGTAGGGTACGGGAGGCCCCGGCGGAGTGTACCAGGAGGGTGGTACTCGCTTTTCTGCTACGCATAGCGTTTTGCTGGAACCATCGGGAATCTGCGCAAACGAAACTTTTTTCATGAAGCCCAAGTGCTGCCCTCCGGCGGGAATGATGTTTGCCCTGGGCAACCAATCGGTGCGCTGGATAATTCCGCGGTACTGCATCGGAAAACCGTCCGCCGCCATCGTCGGGACAAGATTGAGATTCGGCAGGCCGACGTTTTGAACCTCTGGCGACCCCCAGAAGATTTCCCATTGATGTACCAAGGGGTTAGCCAAATAGTCGTTGAAATTGTTACCGATCTCCGAGCGAGTGGGGCCAGCGGTCGCGCCGGCGTAGTCGACGAGCGAAGGATAGTCGGGATCGGCCCCTTTGGTCGGTCCACGCCGCGATGGGCAGTTGTAAAGCGGAATCACGACGCCGTCGAGCTGAGTGTGCTGGACGATGCCTTTGACGGCGCCCTCTTCCAGGTAGGGCAGGATTTGGTACATCCACCCCAAGCCCTGTTCGAGCGGCCCGTTGGGCGGCCCAATGCGCTTGGTCGCATCGGTCTGCGTTGCCGAATCTCTCAGGTAGTCTTCAATCTTCGGATTGGGAACGCTTCCCCCGGTCGGAAAGAACTTGAACGTGTCGTTGAAATTGTGGATCGAGAGGCCGATATTCTTGAGATTGTTTTTGCACTGAGTGCGACGGGCAGCCTCGCGGGCAGCCTGGATCGCCGGCAGCAAGAGCGCCACCAGGATGCCGATGATTGCGATCACTACCAAGAGTTCGACAAGCGTAAAAGCCTGCCGGCTAGCGTCAGTTTTGCATCGCATGACCGCCTCCAGCCGCGTCGCATACCGCTGTGAAAAGCAGGGAATTGTCGTAGGAATTCCCAAGCTACCGGCATTCTAACCCTACAAAACAAGAAGTGCAAGCGCTTTCATAAGTTTCTGCCGGCTTCGCTTGGCCACATCAACTTGGGCAGTCTTGTCTCGGACACCGGCGCCCCAAGCTGGGAACCAAGGCGATTAACAGCAGCGTTAATCCGGCCTCTGCCGCAATGGCTCCGGCCGCAGGCTCTGGGACCGCCGCCGAGGCCGCACCCGAACTGCTAAAATGGTCCCGCCAAACCGAGTAATCCGCCGCGTCGATCACGCCGTCATGGTTGCCGTCGGCGGCCAGGGAGGTCGTCGAGCCGAAACTGGCTTTCCAGAAGTTGTAGTCATTCATGTCGACGATGCCGTCGACGTT
>DASYDU010000324.1:0-11965 GCA_036499445.1 Lacipirellulaceae bacterium | reverse complement strand
ACCCACGAGCTGCAGCCGTACAAGTCGCTGTCGAACGACGAGCTTGCCGCGAGGATTCAGGCCGTGCGCGACGAGCTTGGCCCGCGGCTATTAATCCTGGGGCATCATTATCAACAGGATGAAGTGATCGCGCTCGCGGATCTGACGGGCGACAGCTATCGGCTGAGCGAATTGGCGTCGGCCAACGGCGACTGCCGGGCGATCGCTTTTTGCGGCGTCCATTTCATGGCGGAGACGGCGGACATTCTGGCGAATCGGCCCGAGAAGGTGGCGGAGCGCGGCGGAGATAGAGTGCCGGTGATCCTGCCCGATCTTGCGGCCGGCTGCTCGATGGCCGACATGGCCGGGATCAACCAGATTGAAGACGCTTGGGACCAGCTTGGCGAAGTGATCGACACCGAGGACCTGACGCCGGTCACATACATCAACTCGGCGGCCAGTCTCAAGGCGTTCGTCGGTCGGCATGGCGGGATCGTTTGCACGTCGTCGAACGCGCGGGCCGCGATTGAGTGGTCGTTTAGGCGGACGAGCCGCGTGATGTTCTTTCCCGATCAGCACCTGGGCCGGAACACGGCCATTGGGATGGGCATTACGCTCGACCAAATGCCGCTCTGGGATCCGTTTGCGGACGCTCTTGGTGGCAACGATGAAGCAAAACTAAAGCGGAGCAAAGTGATTCTCTGGAAAGGCCATTGCAGCGTCCACCAGATGTTTCGGCCGGAACACGTGCGGCTGCTCCGCGAAAAGCATCCCGGAATAAAAATCCTTGTGCATCCCGAGTGCCCGCGCGAAGTGTTCGAGCTGGCGGACGAATCGGGCTCGACGGGAAAGATCATCAAGACGGTCGAGGCGGCCGCGCCGGGCACCAAGTGGGCTATCGGCACCGAGCTGCATCTGGTGAACCGGCTGCGCGAGCAGCACCCGGAGCAAGAGATTCACTTTCTGTCGCCGGTCGTCTGCATGTGCGCGACGATGTACCGGATCGATCTCGCGCATCTTTGCTGGAGCCTGGAAAACCTTGTCGCGGGGACGCCGGTCAATGTGATCGAAGTCGAAGAAGAGACGGCGCGGTGGTCGCTCGTGGCGCTCGAGCGGATGCTCGAAGTGAAATAAAAGGCGGCCTCGTCCCCAAGTGATTTGCGAGAATCAGTCTAGCCAGATGCCGTTTCTTAGTTCTTTTTATCGCTCGATCTTCGCATTAACCGAACGGCTGGCAGCAATGAAATCACGATGAACGCAGCTAGCGCGTAGCATTTTGCCCAATCAATCTGGGGATGAGTTATTGCGGCCAATTCGCCGGCGGGAATTTGGTCGGATCCGCCGACGGTCAAGAGTGACTTGGCCAGGTTGCGATCGATCGGTTGCGAGAGAATCGCGACGCGGCCATCCGCAAAGGCGACAAAGCGGCCGCTACTAGGCTTGAAAAGAAAACCATTTTCGACATGGTGGCCGTCGCCTTTGGCGAGCGGCGTGGCAAGTAAATTTACCGCCTCCTCGAAGGAGAGGTCGCGCGGTTCCGCCCAATTGATGTGCCTGCCGCACGCTTCAACCAGGAGGATGGTTTGCGACAACTTGTTTTGGAAGTCCCTTAGATTGCGTGGCTTGTCGAATGGCCAAGCGGTTTCGGCCCCAATGATTGCCAGGTAATCGGCCGTCGGACCGGGTAAAAAATGCGTGGGACACTTAAAGTCCTCGAGCGGCGTCGCTGAACCGTTGCGATTGACCGGATCGTCCCAAGCTTTCTTGAGGTCGAATTGGCTGTACAAAGCCTCCTCTTCGAGAGGGGGCAGAACGGACACTCGCCAGCTGAACAATGGTTTGCCGTTAGGATCAACACTGTATGCGGGCGGAAATGAGCCAAAACGATCGCAGTGATCTTTCAAGGCGTCAGTGATTTGTCCGAGATTGATCTCGCATTCGTCCGACGCTGATGACTCACTCCGCGTTTGCAGCACCGTCAACAGTATCGCGACGGCTGCCGCGATAAAAACTACAACGAATAGAAGCCCGGTTGGACTGGAGAGCCGCGTCGAACCGTAAAAGATCAACGCCCAAAACGCGACGACAATAATTGCTGCGAGGGTGCCTTCGGGACCGAAAGTCGCCACCGCAGAGGCAACGATGGCAATGACCCAGAAGATGGTCCAGATTCGAAAGGACATCGCGAACTCGTGTCACTCTGAATTTGGTTCGCGGCTACGGACACACCGCTGCTGAGCGCTAAGCCAACTCGGTCGCTTCTTTGCGGACGCGCTCTAGCCGCACGCGATTCACGCGCCGTCGGGCCGCGTCGAGAACCTTGACGCGCACCGCGTCGTTCCAGGTGAGCGTCTCGCCGGCCTTGGGGACGTGGCCAAACTCGGCAAACACGAAGCCGCCGATCGTGTCGAAGTCCTTGTCTTCGGGTAGCTCGAAGCCCATTTGTGCGTTGATCTCTTCGAGGTGGGCTCGGCCGACCGCTTCGCAGGTGTCGTCGTCGATCTTGCGGATTTCGTCCTCGACCTCGGGATCAAATTCGTCTTCGATTTCGCCGACGATTTCCTCGAGCACGTCCTCGATCGTGACCAGACCGGAGACGCCGCCGTACTCGTCGAGCACGATTGCGATGTGCGTGCGACTTTGCTGGAAGAGCGCGAGCACATCGTTTACGGCCTTCGACTCGGGCACGAAGAGCGGCTTTCGCAGGAGATTTGAAAGGGGCGTTCGCGATTCGGCAGCATCTTTGGCGAGCTCGGGCAGGAGGTCCTTGCTGTAGAGAATGCCGACGATTTCGTCGCGGCTCTTGTCGTAGACCGGAATGCGCGTGTGGCCGATCTTGATTACGTAGTCGATGATTTCTTCCCAAGGCTGTAATAGCTGAACCATTTGCATGTCGGTCCGCGGCGTCATGATGTGCGAGACGACGACGTCGCCCAGATCGATCACGCTCTCGATCATTTCGCGGGCCTCTTCTTCGAGCAGGCCCTCGCGATGGCCTTCGGTGACGATCGTGCGAATTTCGTCCTCGAAGGCCTCTTCACCGGGCTCTTCTTGCTTGCGGCCGACGGCGCGGTGGAGCAGGGCGTCGATGGCGCGGGCAATCCAAGCCGGCGGCGCCATGAGCGCGCTGAGCGCCCGCCAGATCGGCCAGGTGAAGTACAGAAACGATTCGATGCCAATTCGGGCAAGCGACCAGGGGAGGGCAACATTGGTCAGCGACAAGATGGCGGTGGCGACGGCCACTATTTCCAGCAGCGTCCACCAAAGCGAGTTACCGGGCGCGATCTCGCTCCAAGCCCAACCGCTGCCCCCCGCGACGGAAAGCGCCGTTGCGAAGACGACGAATATTTCCAGACCCAAAGCCACTTCATCATGGTCACGGACTACCTCACCAAAGCGGTCGAGCTTTTGACGCTGCTCGCAAATTTCCTGCAAGTCGTGGCGCGAGAACTCGCGGAGCGCGCGGGCGGCGATCGCCGCAAGTGAGCTCGCGATGCAACTTCCGACCGCCAGGAAAAGCAGCGCTTGAGGGTTCATTGCTGCGCCCCTCCACCAGCTCCGAGTGAACGCAAATATCGCTGTTCCGCGTCTCGCATTTTTGTGGCATCGGCCGCAGCAATGTCGTCGTAGCCGACTAGGTGCAATATGCCGTGGATCACGTAGTGAAGTTGTTCTTCGGCCGCGGTTGTGCCGTGCTCGTGGGCCGCGGTGGCTGCCGTGTCAGCGCTGAGTACGATTTCGCCATCGAGGTGGCCATTGCGATTGTCGAGCGTGAAGCTCAGAACGTCTGTCGGATAGTCATGTTCGAGAAACTGGCGATTGAGGGCGTGGATCGTGGCGTCATCCACGATCGCGATGCTAATCGTGGCCGACTTGAACTGCGAATCCTCAAGCACGCTACGAGCGGCCAATAGCAGCCGCTCTTCGTCGACTGAGTGGACCGATTGTTGGTTGGCGAGCGAAAGCTCAAAGCCCAATTCAGATTGGCCGGGTGTTGAGATGTCGGAGGCAGCGGGGCCGTGCGGCATAGAGGGGAATAAACAAGACTGGACTGAAAACTCGGCCGCCAGAACGGCCGCGGCTAGGCCGTTTCTTGGTCCGGGTATTTTACTCGACCATGATAGACCGCGGTCAAGGATTTTACGAGGCTCGCGCCAATGCGATGGACCTCTTCCAGCGTAAGCCCGCATTCATCGAACTGTCCGTCCAGCAAGCGCTTACGGCTGATTTCCTCGACCAGGTTTTCGATTCGCCCGGGCGTCGGCTCGACCAGCACGCGGCTGGCGCTTTCGACGGCGTCGGCGAGCATCAAGACGCCGGCCTCCTTGGTTTGCGGCTTCGGGCCGGGATAGCGAAACGAGCTTTCGTCCACCACGTTGCTGCCGTCGATGTCGTTGCCCTTGAGGCTGCGCTCGCTGGCCTGGCGATAAAAATACTCGACCAACGTCGTGCCGTGATGCTGCTGAATAAAGTCGACGATCGGCTCGGGAATCTTGTTTTGCCGCGCGAGGTCCGCTCCG
The DNA here is from genome assembly GCA_036499445.1 of Lacipirellulaceae bacterium. Taxonomy (GTDB): domain Bacteria; phylum Planctomycetota; class Planctomycetia; order Pirellulales; family Lacipirellulaceae; genus DASYDU01. The sequence goes on along the minus strand of DASYDU010000324.1, from coordinate 7,466 downwards.
TCCTTGACGTGGGCAATGATCACGAGCGTGCTCATGGCCGGCATCAGCGATTGATGGCGGTTATCACCCTGTCCTTGGTTCTCGACGAAGTAGCCCGGCTTGAGCATTTTGCCGATGTCGTGGAAATAGGCGCCTACGCGCACGAGAAGGCCGCGGGCGCCGATCGCCTCGGCTGCCGCTTCGCCCAATGATGCGACCGTGATCGAATGGTTGTACGTTCCCGGTGCGCGGCGGATCAATTCCTGCAACAGCGGATGGGCTGGATCACCCAACTCGATCAGACTCAAATCCGTTTGCACACCAAACAGCCGCTCGACGATCGGCAGCAAGCAGGTCATCAACGACCCGGCGATGATCGCCCACAGACCCCACATCAGAGCGGTCTTCGTGAGGGGCATGAACGGTTGTCCGGCCATGGTCCCGACTCCGAACGTCGTAAACACTGCCACGCCCGCGGCCAAAAAACCGACGGAGAGCAACTTGCTACGGCTGCGCACACGCGGCAGAAGCAAGATCGCGCCGACGGTCGATGCCATGAGCACAATCGCCGTTCCCAGTCCGTGGCCGATGGCTTCCACGCCGATCAATGTCACCGCGGCGGTGAGGAGCAGCGCGAGCTCTTGTCCGTAGGCGATGGCGATCGTCATGCCGAAGAGCAACAGCGGCACCACTTCGGCCCGCCAATCATCGCGGCTGGCGACGACCATCAAACACGCGGTGAGCACCACCAGCACCAACAGTGTGGCGAGGCGCGACAGCTCGTTCGAGATGCGCGGTTCGCGGTAGTAGATGTAGAAACCACAGAGCGTGTAGAGCGCGAGATACATGCCGAGCACGGCCAGCGAATGGGCCATCCGTGCGGAGACTGGCCGGGAGGCGAGCAGGGTGTTGTGCTCGAGCGTCAAAAGGGCGAGGCTGGCCTCGGTGATTTGTTCGCCGCCATGCGTGAGCACGCTACCGGGCGGATATGTCTTGGTCTGCGGCTTCACTTCGGATGCCGCTTTGTCCTGCTCTTGGCGAGTTGCTTCGACGTTGAGCTTGAGAGTGACCGGCAGCTTCGGCCGTACCCAGGCAAAGACGCGGCCGGAAACTTCAAGCGAAGGGAGTTTTTTCTCCAGCGACTTCTGCAATTGCGAGGAGGCGCTTTCCATCAGCACTTCGCTGACCGCCACCTCTGGCTCGAAACCGCTTTTGCCAACGGGGCGGACCGCGATTTTTTGTGCGTTGGCGTCGAAGTCTCGCGGCAGCGCATCGAGCAAGCCGTCTTGTTCCAGCGGCTTGAAGACTTCGGCGAGCGTAGCTTTGAATGCGTCGAGCGCCCCGTCGCCCGCGAGCGCTTCGCGGAATTTGGCAAATTGCTGCCCGCGCTCCTCGGCCGTGGGTTCGGGCGTGCCTTCGGCAAGCGGCAAGCGAAACCCGTCCCACACCGCCGAAACTTTGCCGAGGTCGTCCGTGGCGATGAGTTGACTGACGTCGTTTTCCAATTTGGCCCGCAATTGCACGAGCGGCGTCGGGTCTTGCTCGAATATCGCCACCGCCAACTTGCGGGCTTGTGTGCGGGCTTCTTCGGTGGCCTGCAGATCGACCTGATCGAACGACACGCGGGCCGTGACGTCGCGCTCCGGCACGTCGCCCAAATGGAATCGCTGCGGCGGCGCCCAGCCACGCGTGATGGCCCAGAGCGACAGTGCGGCCACCGCACACATCGCGAGCCGCACGAGCACGTGACCGCGTCGCAGCTGGAGGCGCAACAGGCCCCACATGCCGGGTGGCAATTCGACTGAGGCCACCCGCTCTATGCGAGTCCGTTTCTTACTGCCGGTGGACATGCCTTAGGCACGGAGAAACGCCGACGTGTTCTTGCACACTGCCGTTTAGCGTTTCTTCTTGTGACCCTCCTCATAGGCGCTGACGATCTCTTGCACCAAGCGGTGACGGACAATGTCTTCCTTGCCGAGCACCACGTTGGCATATCCTGCGATGTCTCGCAATCGCCCGATTGCGTCGATCAGGCCGCTCTTGGTGTGCGGCGGCAAGTCCACTTGCGACGTATCGCCGGAAACCACGACTTTCGAGTTCCAACCCATCCGCGTGAGAAACATTTTCATCTGCGAAACGGTCGTATTTTGCGCTTCATCCATGATGATGAAGGCGTTGTTCAGCGTGCGGCCGCGCATGTAAGCCAGCGGCACGACCTCGATGATGTCCTCGGCCATGTAGCGCTTGACCTGCTCGTAGTCCATCATCTCACGGAGCGCGTCGAGTAGCGGCCGCAAGTAGGGATTGATCTTGGCTTGCAAATCGCCCGGCAGATAGCCGAGGCTTTCGCCGGCTTCGACCGCCGGGCGCACGAGCACGATCTTGCCGATCTGCTGCTGTTTGAGCGATTCGACCGCCGTGGCGACCGCGAGATAGGTCTTGCCGGTGCCGGCCGGACCGCTACAAAAGACGAGATCGTTGGTGCGAATGGCCTCGATGTATTCGGCCTGGCCGGCGGTTCGGGCACGGACTTTGCGCCCGGCTTGGCGAACGTCCACCGGCGCCTTGCGGCCATTGGTCGGCGCACCGACGACTTGCTGAATAATGTGGGTGACTTGCTCAGGCGTAACGGAGCCCTCGCGGCCGACCGCCGTCTTCAGCTGCTCGAGAATCTCGGTCGCCTGAAAGACGGCCTGCTCTTCGCCGCTCACGTGGATCTTGTTATTGCGAGCAGAAATCTTTGCGGGCACGCTGTCGCGAATGCGGCGCAGATGCTGGTCGCTTGTGCCCAAGAGCAGCACCAACTCATCCGGGGTGCCGACCGGGATTGTCGCTTCGATCATTCAGAAAGGCGGCGGCACGCTAGCCGACGCTTAGCTCTCCCGCGGGGAAGGAACGCCTGTATCAACTATCAACTATACTCAATCCCGCGAAGAACGCACCATGTGACTCGACAAGTTACGACGCAACTGGTTCCGCGATAACCAATTAGGCCGTTTTTGCCGGGTTTGCTGGAAAGGCCGGCCAGAGCATAGCCGGATACGACAACCGATGTGGGCTTCAGCGAGCCAAGCAATCTGGGAATGTAGCGAGAATAGCTAATGTTGCAGTCGGTCGCGCTAACCGATCCAGTGCATCGCCCAAAAAAGGTAAGCGACCGGGGCTGCTCCCAGCAGCGAATCGAGCAGGTCGAGGACGCCGCCGAAGCCGGGCATCCAGGTGCTCGAATCTTTGACGCCGGCATCGCGCTTCAGCATCGACTCGGCTAGGTCGCCGATGATGCCGGCAATGCAGAGTGATACTACATAAAGGGTGGTTGCAATCATTGTGGGAGTATCGGGAGAGGTCCGCAGCGCCAGGAGTATCAGTGCGGCTCCGACCGCGCTGCCGAGGAGCACTCCGCCCACCGCTCCTTCCCAAGTTTTGCCGGGGCTAATCTGCGGCGCGAGTTTATGCTTGCCGAAGATCCGACCGAAGGCGTACTGCCCAATGTCGCTTATCTTCACCGTAAAGATGAAGACCAGGAGCATGTGCATGGCCCAGTGATTCTCGCGCGCCAACCCGGCGGTAGAGGCTGCGCAAATGATCAGCCGCAGCTGGACGAACACTCCCATCAATCCGCCGGCATAGAGGATTGCCAGCCACGACAGCGCGACATTCGTGGTGGCGGTCCCGGATCCATTGTAGCGAACCATCTCGGCGACAATCGCCACCGAGAGCGCGACGATTAACCCGAGGCCGAGCCAACCAAGTTGGCCCACGATTATGTCCGCAGCAGCCGGTGGATAGAAAACCGGCGCCGCTGCGGCGAGCACTGTGAATGCCGTGCCAGCATAAATCGGCCACGCGAGCAGCGTATGGCCGCGCTTGCGGAACATCGCCACGAGTTCGCCGGCGGAGAGGAGTGAGAGCACGACCGCCAGGGGCAGCAAAAAGGTGCCGGGCCGAGCGGCATGGACGTCGAACCCGCACACCACCAGGAATGCGACGACGAAGAGCGTGCCGAGGGTGAACCGCCAGATGAGCAAGGGTGTGAGTCCATGGATGGGTCGTCTGAGAGGCGTCTCCGACGCCGATGGCATGCCGCAACTTTTCACGGTTCCGGGCCGGAGAAGTCGGGTTGTCAAATCGGGGTCGGAGACCCCTCCCACAATTGAGCCAGGCGACCACTATGGCGTGTTTCGCGCGGCCCCGCAACTCACAGCGCCACGCCGGCAAACGCCGCCTTGGCGGCTCGCTTGGCTCCGTCGGCAGCTTCGTCGAAGAACGAGGCTTTGCGGGCTGGCGACTCCGTCGTACGTGAATCCACGGTCTTTGTCGGTCGTTCGGCCGTCTCGCGACGGACCGTGCTTCCTTCTGGATAGAGGGCCACGGCTTCCACGGCCCGGCCGAAGATCGTCGGTTGATCGACCCACATCACCGTGTGGTGGCCGCGGGCGACGCAGGAGACGCGGAGGCTGCCTCCTTTCCACGTCGCGGGGGCGACGAACTTGATTTCCAGCTCGTGTACGCCTTCGAGCGAAGTCTGCGACGAAGGTTTGATTTTATAGAACACGCCGTGGCCTTCGGCGAATGTGCCGCTTACCACGATTGGCTCCTTGGGCGGCAGCCGGCGGATTTTTTCCGTGTCCTCGTTGCTCTTGGTGGCGTTGGCGTTGAGCGACGGCGTGATCTGCGCGACGATCGCGCCGATCGGAACCGGAATCGCGCCCCCCAGGGTGCCCCCCAGCGATTTCGAGTTCTTAGTCGAGGTCGTAGTTTCGATCGTCATCGCGTCGCTCACCAATTGCGTTGTGGGACAAAAGCTCTCGACGCGCAAGCCGGCCGTCGAGCCGTCGACTTCGATGTCGAGATTTTCGATCTCGCCGCTGGCGAAGCCGGCAAAGCGGACCGAAATCGGCAGCTTGACAGAGAGGAGCCGCTCGTCCGGGAATTGTTTGGCGCGATCGGTGGGCGTCACGTCTTTGTAAGAGGCTTGCCGGGCGAAATCGAAATCGACTTTCAAATCGGCGGCGTGAGCACCCACATGGACAGCCCCTATCAGCCAAACCATCACGACCGCGCCGAGCGGCCGCCGAAGTGCGTTTGCAAAATCCATCACTCCCATACAACTACCTTTCGATCGACAAGGGAACGAACAAGTCCCGGGGCGGCGCGCTAGTAGTCACTCCCAGCATCAGGCCCTCGCAAGTGCGCCGCCCCGGGTGTCGTTCCTACGCGAGCGGTTTGCGGCCGGTTTAGCTATCGAGAGGGGCGCAGCACTGCTAGCATAAACGCTTGCTGGGGGCTCGCGGACTCGTCCCCAGGCACCCGGCGTGAGATCCTTCATTCCTCAAGCGTCAATTTGCAGTCGTTGGTCGCCCCTGGAGATGTTTAGAGCGGTACATCTCTGTAGGCCGTCGCGATGCGGACCGAGATCCGGCCTGTGCCGGTCATTTGATACTGCTCGCTGAGGCTGCCGCGAGTTTCGCTCATGCCGAGCGGGCCGGCGAAGCTGGCTTCGATGGCGCGGCAGGTTGCGGCCTCGATCACGAGTGGTCCATCCACTTCCATTCGCATTTGCGACGCACCCGTCGAAGCCGCAACGATGTTGGCCCGGAACACGGCACACTCGGCGCCGCCCACGGTCTTGACGTCGTCGAGAACCAAGTCGAAGCGAGAGACCTCGCCGAGCTCGTCGCCGAGGCCGAGCAACCGCTCGCCGATTTCCTTGGGCAGTGAGATTTTTTCGCCGACGCTGAGCGAGCGGCCGGCGAGAAACTCGGCAAGCGGATTGATGCGGCCGAGCGTCTCCATGCTCTGGGCAACGACCTTGTATTCATCGAGTGGAGGAATTTTGCCTTCTGTATCCGTAATCTCTAGCTTTGCGTCGGTGCGCCGGCAGCGGTAGGCCTTGCCTTGGACGGGCTGTGGGTCGACCGGCGCGGAAAGTGTTTGTAGCTCGCTCGCGCTTTGGGCTGTGATGACTTGTTTCGTTGCTTCGGGGTAGCGGACGAGTGCCGCGACCGCGGCGCCACCGGCTACGTCGGTCGTCGTCACCACGCGGCGCTGATGGCGGTGCGTGGCCATTTCGGCCTGTTCGATAACGTGGTCGCGCTGGCGCATCATCTGATGGAGCTGGACGTCAAAGGCCAGTGTTTGTTCTGACTGGTCGCCAACCTGCGGCGCGCGTCGGCCAAAGCAGATCGTCCGCGGCAAATCTCTGGGGACGTCGCGGGCACTGGCGACGTCGCGGCCATACGACACGGGCGTCACCGCGCCGGAGGGTGGCGGTTCGCCCGTCGAACAATTCGACGCGCAAGCACAGACCGCGAGCGCCAGTAAACGTCCCGCGACGCGCGGCGAGATCGACCAATTGAAGCGTCGAAGCGGGGAAATGGGATAGCGCATCATGCTTCCATTGCAATGGAGAATCGGGGCGAGGGGATGGCTGACAACGGATATTCGGGCCGGCGATCATCGAGACCGTGCCGTGGGGCGTCAATATCGACCCCTTGCGACCCTGGCTGCATCTGGGCCGTTTTCCGGTCGAATTGAGCAAAAGCCGGCCTGGGCCGACCGGCGGACCCTTGGTATAGTCTTCGGCCTTCAATTCGCGCTGCCGCCGCGCGCGATCCGCCTGCTTGTCCGCTTGCAATTTGCTCTCAAGGTATCGATTCATGCGACGAGTGCTCGTCAGTTTGTCGATTGGCTTGGTCCCTTGCGCCGCGGCCGTTGCGCAACAACCGGCTGCGCCACCGGCTCAACAACTGGCCGCACCGCCGATGCAATCGCCGGCGCAAGCCGCTGCACAAGCGCCGCAAGCCCCACCAGGGTTCCAGCTCAATGTGATCGAGCAAGCCTATCTCGACCAGATGCTTGCGAAGTGGGAAATCGAAAGCGGCAAGATCAGCACATTTCGCTGCCCGTTTGATCGCTGGGAATACAACCCGACATTCGGCCCCGGAGCCGATATCCCGCTTAACAAGGACAAAGGTGATCTCACCTACCAAAAACCCGACAAGGGAAGTTTCGAGATCACCGAGATCAACAAGTGGCAGGCGAAGCCGCTCCCGCCAGGCCAAGCTCCGCCGGCACAGGCGCAGGGAGATTGGGTGCAGCAGGCGGACGCGATCGGCGAACACTGGGTGTGCGACGGCACTTCGATCTACGAATATCGCACGGAACAGAAGCAGCTCGTCGAGCGGCCGATTCCCAAGGAGTTGCAAGGAAAGTCGATCGTCGACGGGCCGCTGCCGTTTCTATTTGGCGCCGAGGCAAAGAAGCTCAAGCAGCGGTATTGGATGCGGATCGAGCAGCAGCCTAACAATGACGAAGTTTGGCTGCACTCGATGCCAAAATACCAAGCGGACGCTGCCAACTATCGCGCCGTGACAATGATCCTGGATCAAAAGCAATTTCTACCGAAGGCGATGGAGGTCGTGCTGCCGGACGGCAGCAAGCACGTCTACATGTTCCGCCTGGCAGACTCGTCGGTGAACGGCCAT
>DASYDU010000323.1:0-3947 GCA_036499445.1 Lacipirellulaceae bacterium | reverse complement strand
GTCGCTCACGCCGGTCGTCGCGTCCCTGGTTACGGACGCGGCGCTCGATGCCATCCGCGAGGGGATGCTGGCAATGACCGATGTACCGCAGCGCCCCACGCTGCAGTGGAAGGACTTTCAGGGGGGGCTGGGTATCTTTCTCATCGTCGTAGCGTCGACGTTTCCTGTCGTTCTGCCGTTCGCGCTGATCCAGGACGTCGGCGCGGCAAAGCTCGTGTCGCGCCTGATCGCGCTGGGGATGCTCTTCGCCGGCGGGCTCGCGTTGGGGCGCTTCGCCGGCTACGGCAGCTGGAAAGTCGGGCTGATGATGGCCGGACTTGGCACCGCGGTCGTGGCCGCGGTTATGGCGCTCGGCGGATGACGTGCTGCTACGGGTTGCCGCCTTCATCTTTTCCGTAGCGCTCACGACTGTTGCGCACGCAGGAGAGGAGGCCCCGAGCCAGGCCCTGACAGATGCGGCCGCGGCGCGGACGTGGACGTTGGCGCTCACCGCGTATCCCACCGATGTTCGCGGCGGCGAGAATTACACGTCGGTGATCGCCGCGGCCGATCATGGGCCACTCCACCTCGAAGCACGCTACAACTACGAGTCGATCGGTGCGCGTTCGGCGTACGTCGGCTGGGCATTCTCGGGCGGCGATTCGTTGACGTGGCAGGTGACGCCCATCGCGGGTGGCGCGTGGGGCACGACGAAGTCGTTTGTCGCGGGTGTCGAGGCCAGCGTCGCGTGGCGCGCGGTGGACTTCTACGTCGAGGCGGAGTACGTGCCCACGAGCTCGGCCGACGAGAGCTACACGTATGCTTGGAGCGAGCTCGGCTTGCGCGCTGCCCCGTGGCTGCGCATCGGATTGGCCGGCCAGCGTACCCGCGCCTACGGCGGCGACCGGGAGTTCCAGCGCGGACCGTTTGCCCAGATCACGTGGCGCGCGGTGACGCTTGGCGGATATTGGTTCAACCCGGGCGCCAACGATCAGGTGTTCGTCGCATCGCTCGGCGTGAAGTTCTGATGGCGTCATGGAGGCGGCATGAACGCATCCGGTAGTGCAACGCGATGCGCGATGCAGCGTCGTCGCTGCGAGTCGATCTCGTGGCGGGGCCAGCGCCGATCGGCGGCGTACTGGAAGGAACGCACGGTCGATCGACGATGCCCTCGCCTCTCCTACACCGGTCGCTTCGCGACGAGACCCCACACAAAGAGAACGACAATGGCTCCCACGACGGCGCCGATGAGTCCGGCACCCTCGCCGGGCGAATACCATCCAAGCGCTTGGCCGAGATAGCTCGCAACGAATGCTCCGACGATGCCGAGGATCGTCGTCAACACGAAACCGGAAGGCTCGTTTTTGCCCGGCATGATGAACTTAGCGATCACGCCCGCGACAAACCCAATGACGATCGTCCAGATGATACCCATGGCTGCTCCTGTGTTCGCTCGGTGACCGCCGAGCCGGCCCCATGAAGATACACGCTGACGGTCGTCACCCGGGCCTGGCCGGCTGATGCGGTAATCTGTGCAATAGCCGGGATCCTTCCACTTCGGATTATTGGAGAATGAAATGAGCCGCGGAATGCCGTCGATGGTTGCGCTGTTGGGACTCCTCGCTGTCGCGGGTTATCAGAACCGGGACAAGATCGCAGAAATGTTAGGCGGAAGGAACCAACAATCGGGGAGTCCACCCGGCCCGCTCAACCAGCAGGGCGCCCAAGGGGGCGTGCTCGGCAACTTGGGCGGACTTTTCGGCGGTGCGAGCGCGGGGAGTGTGTTGAGTGGCGGACTTCGCGACCTGGTCGAACGTTTCAAGCAGAGTGGACAAGCCGAGGCGGCGGATTCTTGGGTCAAGACAGGTCCGAATCAACCCATTGGATCCGATCACCTCGAGCAAGCGATCGGCTCCGATGTACTCAGCACGCTTTCGGAGCGAACCGGGCTTTCGCGCGAAGAGTTGCTGGCCCGGCTGACACGTGAATTGCCCGGTGCAGTCGACAAATTTACGCCGGAGGGCCGGTTACCAACCGAAGATGAGGCGGCACGGCTGATCTAGTCGACGATTGAAGGCCTACTTTCGCGCGATGCAAGCGACTTCAACGGGTCGACGCCGACTCACTTCTTCGTCGCTTTGATGACGTCGGCCAGCAGCGCCGTCGACTTCGGACTCTTCGCCGTACCGCGGACCAAAATGTCCGGCGGCAATACGTTGCGCCCGCCGTAGTAGGCGTCGTTCCAATCGATGTTTGTGTGCACGACCGTGCCATCGAGATTGACTCCACCGTAGACGCCCTTCGCGCGCGCGAACGAGATCAGGTCGGCGGTCACGTTCGACTTTGCCCCGGCCCCGACCGGCCCCGCCGCAATGCTTGCGTCGCCTCCAATCTTGAACGAGGTCGACAGTAGCGAATTGAGAGCCTTGTCAGACATTACGACGATGATCACCTCGGAAAATTCGACGCCAGCCTGAAAGCCGACGCTGGCGGTGGCTAGGTCATAGAAGGCCGGGCCGACCCAAGAGCGTCCGTCCCTGGCCAGGAGCACGGCCCGGCCACCCGATCCCCCAAAAATAAATCCAGCCTTTACAACCTGAGGAGCAATTAAGATCGCCCAGGCTCTGTTGAGGTTGTCCTGGATCCACGTCTGATCTGGATCCCGGAGAAAGTTGCTGAGTGTCGCCCGGGCGTCGGATACCAGCTGGTCCGGTTCTGCCGTTGACGGCGGCGTACTAGCGCACGACGCAAGCGCTCCGGCTACGAGAACGTACAACAAGGTGCGGCGTGAAAAGTACAGAATTTCCTTGATCGCGGTCATCGTATTTCCTTGAAACGACCAAAGGAACTCAGTCCGCAAATTGTGCGGGCCGAGTCGTTTGCTATACGCCCATTATGAAACAACAGAAGACGCAACGCAAAGTGTAATTCGAGATCATGCCAACCCGCGGGGCGCTGGAAGTTTGAATTAAACGCAACGCGCTGGTCTGCAATCGGAGAACTTCCTCTTCCCCAGCCGCGTCGGCAAGTCGCCGGACCTTGGGACGCGACGGTACGCCAGAATCGTCGATCACTGGCTTGAGGGGACGCATTCGATGCGGCGAACCAAGGCGTCATTGATGGGCACCCGGTCGCGTCGCCTTGGCGGGTCGCGGAGGGCAAGTCGCGCTGCCTGTGGCCAACTGACCGAAGTCTGGCTCGGCATCGCATGGACAGTTGGGACGTCTGCGCCCGCTCGCCGCTTGATCGGCATCACCAAGCCGGAAATACTTGCGTTCGGGCGGTCGAATTTCCTATTCTTGGTTGCACCAGCGAGTAACAAAGAATGCTAGTCAGAGTATTGTTCGCTTGGTCGTTGCTTGAGCCCAAAACTTGAGAGCATCACAAAATGAACGCACTACTCAAACATATCGCCAAGAACAAGTTGCTTTGGTTGCTGATCTTTGTGCCCGTCGTGATTGTCGCCGCCAAGCTCAAACCGGAGTCGCACACGCTGCTGTTCGTGCTTTCTGTATTTGCCATCGTGCCGCTGACAGTGCTGCTCAGTCATGCCACCGAGTCGGTAGCCGCAAAGACCGGCGACGCGATCGGTGGTCTGCTGAACGCCACGCTTGGAAATCTGGCGGAACTCATCATCGCGCTGACGGCCTTGCGCGCCGGCCAATACATGCTCGTAAAAGCGTCCATTGCCGGCCCGATCGTCGCCAATACGCTGTTCATTATGGGCGCGGCCTTTTTTCTTGGAGGGCTTAAGCACCACGTACAGGAATACAACAAACTCAGCGCGCATTTACAAGCCGCTTTGCTTCTCCTGGCCACGATCGCATTGCTGATACCTTCGGCGATCGCGCAGGCGGATTCCACGATGTCGGCGCCTTTCATCCAGCGCTTGAGCGTGGGATTGGCTGTGTTGCTTATTTTGGCCTATGGGCTGGGTCTCCTGTTCTCTCTAAAAACGCACAAAGAAT
>DASYDU010000322.1:0-4501 GCA_036499445.1 Lacipirellulaceae bacterium | reverse complement strand
TTGGCATCCACCCAACCGTCGCCATTTTCCTTCGTTCCCGCGCTGATGAACACAGGCCGCGGAGCGCAGAGCGCGATCAGTTCATGCGAGTCAACCGGCAGGTCATTCCAATTCAGCGGACCGGCATACTTGATGAAGTTGCCCGCCATCCAGTGGTACTCACCCGAGCCGGCGATGTTCTCGACGATCTCGCCCCAATCGCGGCGATGGAGTTTGGCGCCTCCTTCGCCCGACGAGCTCACGAAAGCGACTGCTAGCCGCGGATCGTAGGCCATCGTTACGAGCGTGGCCTTGCCATAGCGCGAGTGACCTTCGAGCGCGACGCGTTTGGCATCGACGGCGGGATCGGTTTCGAAATAGTCGATCGCGCGACTGGCGCCCCAAGCCCAGGCCCGCAGCACGCCCCAATCGTCAACGGCTCGCGGCTGGCCTTTGTTGCACAGACCGATGATGCCTTTGGTCAAACCCGCGCCGTTATCCGCTTGAACGCTGACCGGGACCACCGTGGCGCAGGCCCAGCCTTTTTCCAGCACTTGCTGTTGCCAAGGCGGGCCGAATGCCGGAGGGGAATTGGGAACAGGGCGAGCCGGCGCGGCTGCGGCCACCTCGTTCACGCTAGACGCCGCGGTGGCGGTGGCTGTCGCCGAACTACCACTGGATGCTGCGCTACTTGAGCCGCCGGCAGCGGTTGATGTCGTGGGCGTGGGCTGCTGCGCTCCACCAACGGGCGGCGTCGCACCGGGGCCGCCCTGACCTGGCCGACGACCGGCGAAGCCAAATTCCATCACCACCGGGACCGGCCCCTTGGCCTCCGCCGGCGTCGTGAGCGTTAATTGAATGTCGACCGTGATCGCCGGATACGAGGAATTGTCGACGTGCCCAACCAATTTCTTTGTTACGACGGGAATATCGAACTTCGTTTCGTTCGTCGTTTCCGTGACTTCCCAATTCACTTTCGGCGTCACCGCCGGCACACGGCCATAGACCTCGCGGTCGAAGTCTTCGACGATTTCCGGCCGCCGCACGTTCCACCACTGTTCCGGCGTTGTCACCTTTTCACCGCTCTTCGTCACCAGCGGATCCGGCAGACTAGGAAACGGATTGGCCTTCGACTCGTCGTAGTTGGCATAATTCTGGGACTGCGGGTTCATGCCGTTGCGACCCGGACGCACCGACTCGATATTCAGAAGTTGCATGAGCCGGTGATGATCCTGGTTGGCCGTTAGCTCGACCGGCTGCGTCGAATCCGCGGCGGCGACAGATGCTGGCGAATCGTCGCTCCTCGCCTTCGGCAATAAAACCATCGTCGAAATGCTGCAGACAACGAACACGCCTGTAAAACGCACCGCGGTATCCTCCAATTTGACTCGGGATTTGGAGCCCATTATCGCAACTCCTGGCTCGAGACGAAAGCCGTTGCCCGACAATTGCCGGCTGTCTGCCGCGACGGACTCCGCTTACAATATCCGTTCTGGCCACAGTGCATTCTCGCGGTCGTCAAAGCCGGAATCATTGCCGACTCCGGCAAGTAATTTGCATCTCGAATCGATAGGACTATGACCAAATCCAGCGCCTTCGATCCCGTCCTCGGCCGCGTCCCCAGCGGGATTTTCATCCTCACCATTGGCACCGGTTCACGTGCCACTGGAATGCTCTCGAGCTGGGTCATGCAAGCGGGCTTCGAGCCGCCGATGGTCAGCGTAGCGGTGAAGCTCGGCCGCTACGTCTGCGATTGGCTCACCGAGGGTCAGCCATTTGTGCTTAATCTTGTCGGTGAGTCGCAGGCCAATTTGCTCAAGCACTTTGGCAAGGGGTTCGAGCCGGGCGCGCCGGCCTTCGAGGGCCTCGCCATCACGCATTGTGCCCGCGGTGTGCCGCTCCTCAAGGAAGCGGTCGGCCACCTCGAATGCGAGCCGGTCCGCCATGCCGATTCCGGCGACCACCGCATCTTTCTGGCCAACGTCGTCCGCGGCCGCCTCAACCACAGCGAGCTGGCGCCGATGATCCACATCCGCAAGAGCGGGGGCAAGTATTAAACTATGCGATTGGCGTCAAAAACTAAAACGACCACACGCGTAACACCTGAACGGTTTGCGATGTTTCGTCGATTTCAAAGAACACACCCAACGGTGGAACAAACAGAATGCGTATGGCGCCGGAACGCGACTCGCCTGCCTGGTGAGGATCGCCAGCGAGCAGCCGATCGAATTCCGCGACTGACACGGTGACTACCAATCGATCCGCCGAATCGAGCCAAATCTCGGCAAGACGCTCAGTTGCGCTTCGCTTCCAGTAGACAATGTAGCCCACAGGCTTCGCAACCGGTCCAAGACTTCCGCGGTCGTGTAGCTTTCGGTCTCCTGACGGCAGCGTTCCAGTTCTTCATCGGAGACTTGTGCATTTGCCCACCGGCAAACGAGACGACGATAGGCCTCGTCAGAAAGAAAGTAACCCAGGCGGTGACCGGACGCATCAAAAAGCTCGGCTTCGCCTGGCGTCGAACCAAGCAACCCTACAATCGCGTCGTTTATTGTAATGTGTGTCATTGAATTAGCGTGCCTCCACACCTTACTATTGTAGCACGAATTGCTTCATTCGACAGATCGACTTGGGTATCCCTCGCAACCTGGCAACGAACGTCGTCTGCGGCCGCCTCAACGACAGCGAGCTGGCGCCGATGATCCACATCCGCAAGAGTGGTCCGAAGTATTAAGAGATTGAGCGCGCCGTGCAACCTCGTTAGTCTCCTCTTCATGCAGAAAAGCGACCTCATCATCATCGGCGGCGGCATCGTCGGCCTGGCGACCGCCTATCGCTTTCTCGAGCGGTTCCCTGGCAAGACCGTGACCGTGCTCGAAAAGGAAGCCGCCGTCGCGAAGCATCAAACCGGTCGCAACTCGGGTGTGCTCCATTCCGGCGTTTATTATCGGCCCGGTTCACTGCGGGCGCTCAATTGCCGGCTCGGCAAAGAGGCGATGGAAGAGTTCTGCCGGCGCGAGGGCCTGCCGTACGATCGCTGCGGCAAAGTGATCGTTGCGACCGAAGAGCGGTTGCTGCCGATGATTGAAAAGACGCTCGCCAACGGCACGGCTAACGGCGTGCGCTGTGAACGGATCGGCCCCGAGCGCCTTCGCGAAATCGAGCCGCACTCTGCCGGTATCGCCGCGATTCATGTCCCCGACGCTGGTGTGACGGACTATGCAATGGTTGCCCGCCGGCTTGCGGAAATCATCACTTCCCAAGGCAGCCGCGTCGTCACAAATGCCCGCGCCATGGCCATCCGCCGCGATACGGCACAAGCCGTCGTTGAAACCGCGGCCGGCGAATTCGCGGCCGAGCAAGTCGTCAATTGCGCCGGTCTCTACAGCGACCGCGTCGCGCGGCTCAGCGGCGTGAAGCCATCGGCCCTCATCTTGCCGTTCCGCGGCGAATTTTACACGCTCAAACCCAAGGCCCATCACCTGGTCCGCGGCCTAATCTATCCGATCGGCGATCCGAACTTTCCGTTTCTTGGCGTCCACTTCACCAAAATCGTCCACGGCGGTTATGAGTGTGGCCCCAACGCCGTGCTCGCCTTCGCCCGCGAGGGCTATCGCAACACGACCGTCAATCTTCGCGACATTGCGGAGTGGGCCACATACATTGGCTCGTGGCGAATGGCGATCAAGCACTGGCGAATGGGCCTCGAAGAAATGTGGCGCAGCTTTAGCCGGCCGGCGTTCGTCCGCGCGCTACAGCGATTGATACCCGAAATCAAAGACGACGAGCTCGAATGGGCGCCCGCCGGTGTGCGCGCCCAGGCCGTCTCGCGCCAAGGCGACATCATCGACGACTGGATCATCGAGGAGACCGATCGCGTGATCAACGTTGAGAACGCGCCCTCGCCAGCCGCCACCGCGGCCCTCAACGTCGGCCGGCTAGTCGTCGATCGCCTAGCGCCGCGATTTGCGTGAACGCTTTCGGGCGCTTCGTGTCTAGCATTGCGATTCGCCCCCTCGCTCCTCGCTCCTCGCTCCTTTATAATTTCAGCATGACCAAGACCGCCAAACTCGCCCTGGAAGACGGTACGGTGTTCGCCGGCACTTCCATCGGCGCCGATGGCGAAGTTGATGGCGAGGTTTGCTTCAACACCTCTATGACCGGCTACCAAGAGATCCTTACCGATCCGAGCTATCGCGGGCAGATTGTCACGATGACCTACCCGCAGATCGGCAACTACGGCGTTAATGCCGAGGATGTCGAAAGCGGGCGGCCGCAGCTAGCCGGCTTTGTCGTTCGCGAGCATAGCCGCACACAGAGCAACTTCCGCTCCGAGCAGAGTTTGGGCCAGTATCTTAACGAGTGGGGCGTCGTGGCCATCGAATCGATTGACACCCGGGCGCTCGTCCGTCGGCTACGGAGCAGCGGAGCGATGAAGGGCATCCTCTCGACCATCGACCTCGATGACGCAAGCCTCGTTGCCAAGGCGAAGGCCAGCCCCGGCCTCGTTGGCCGCGATCTT
>DASYDU010000321.1:0-4397 GCA_036499445.1 Lacipirellulaceae bacterium | reverse complement strand
TTCCGGAAATCATTTCCAGCGGTGACAGTCTTGCCGAGGCATTTTCACGCGCCTGCGAGGCGCTCGACTTGCATCTGGAAAGCCTGCAAAAGCTGGGTAAGCGATTGCCAAAGCCCAAGCACACTCTCGTTGTCGAGACTGTCTGAGGCGGCCCGAATAAACGAAGTGCGTGTTTGGTCGCCTACTGATCCCCAAACACCCGCGTGCTCTCTTCGCGGCGGATCGGCTGCGTGATGTCATCCGTGCTGACCTGAACGGCCACGCGCTGATCGCCCGGCTGCACGCCTTTCACCTGCACGCGATAGACAGTGTCGGCCTTCGGCGCAAGCTGTTTGAGCGGCGCGAACACGATGCCGCCGCGCTCGGCCGAAAAATGCGTCTCGCCGCTCGCCGAGATGAATTGCAGCCCAGGTGGCAGGCTCACGCCCACCTGAACGTTGGTCGCCGCCTTTGAGCCTTGATTGACGATTCGAATCTCGTACGTCGTCTCGCCGTTGACTTCGATCGGGTCTTCGGTGTCCTTGACCTCGAACATGATGGCCGAAATGCCCTCGACGACCACATCGCGCTTCGTTTGATCAGAGAGCCCTTGCTGGGCCTTGCCTTGAACCTCCAGCGTCTGCTGCCCCGCTTCGACCGGCATCGCCACCAGCTCGACCGTCCCCTTCTCGCCTTCGGGCAGCTCCGCCAGGCTCCAATAGACTGCGTGCGTCGACGCATCGTATTGGCCCATGTTGTTTGCGCGAACGAATTTCATTCCCTTGGGCAGCTTCGTCACCAGCTCGATGTCGTGCGCCGGCGCCGTCCCGGGATTCTGCACGCTGACCTGGTAAGTCGCCGGTCTCTCCAAATATCGCTTCTCCGGCCCATCGACGCTCACCTGCAGCGCCGGAGCAATCACCTCGAATTCCACTTGCTGCTGAACCTGCAAGTTGCCGTCCGCCCGCGCCGTGAGTGCGTTGATCACTTTGCCGGCCTTCTGTGCGGTCAGCACCAAATCCATCTCCCGCGTTTCACTCGCGTGCAGCGTGCCGACCTCGAATTCCAGCGCCGGCCCCGCCACGTGCTTCACATTCTCTGGCACATTTTCGAGCAGCATCACGCCAGTCGCGTCGCCAGTGCCCGGATTGCGCAGCTCGATCTTCACGTGCTCATCCTGGCCAATCATGACTTGGCTTGGAGCCGTCATCCGGATCGCCAGTTGCGGCATTGTGCAGTGCGTCTTCGCCGAGGCCTGAGCCGCGTACGAAACGCCCGCCACGCTGCCGATGTCGCCTTCGGCCGTCGGCATCAGTTCAACTTGCACCGTCTTCTCCTCGCCGGTCGAAAGCGAGCCGATTTGCCACGACAGATGACTGCCGTCGACATCCGCCTTGGGCGTCGTGCTCACCAGCTTCGTCCCTTGCGGCACTTCGTCGCGAATCACCACCTCCGCCGCCGTTTGGCCGCCGATATTTTTCACCTGAACAGTAAACTTGGCTGGCTTGCCGACCTGGATTTCCGGCGGCGCAAATTTTTGAATCACCAGCGACGGTTTTTGAGGCCCTTCGAGCGCCCGCTCGCCAGGCCGCCCTGTGCCGTCGGACCCAGGCGACGCCGAACTATACGACGACGGGCCGCGGTTGTAAGGCGCATCTGCGCCTCCGGTCAGTGGCGCGCGGCGCGGAGCCGCGCTGTCCAGTGCCGAGGGGTTGAATCCCGGGCTGGCCGGTTGAATTGGCTCCGGCTGCGGCCGGGCCGCGTCGATGTTGGCGATCGTGTGTCCGCCGCCCTCAACTCCCAGCGGCATTGGACTGGCAACTGGGGCAGACGCTGCGCCGGTTGGCGGAAGTTGCGATGCCATCTCGGAATGCGTCGCCGGGGTCGCCGGCTGCGGACCAAAGGGATTGCTCAGTGCACGTTCGTTGGAAGTTACGACGTGTTCTCGCCCGTTCCCCAAGGGTGCGCCGTCATACCGATCATCGGCGGCCGAAGTCGCATTTGGAGCGGCGGCGGCCGCGTGTGTATTGCGAAATGCGTCCCGAGCCCGCTGGCTCGAAGCAGCCCGGGCAGGATCTGAATTGCCCGCCGAAGGTATCGGGGCGTTCTGATTCGTCGCGGTCGTGTCGAAACTCTTGGCGTCCTCGGGCGCTTGTCCCCGCGTTGCCGACGATAGGTCGAGCGGCGCCAGTGTCGGTTCCTTTGAATCGTGCGCGGTATAGCGGTCGTCATCGGAAGCGGTGGCAGAGGAAATAGCAACAGCCTTAATGTCCGTCGCCTTATCTTCCTTCGCCGCATCGTCCGACTTCAATTGTTTGCTTGTGCCGCCGTCCGCTGCAGCCACATACTCGGCCGGAGTGACCTGCTCATCGCGCACGACGGTCGGCTCCGCCGCGTGATCGGCAGTCGCCTCAGCGGACTTGCTGGGCGCCGCATCTGCCCAGGCGCTAGCGACCGCGTCCAGGTCCGACTTCGAAAGCGCCGCGCCGCTTGGCGTCGGTGTCGGCGCAGGCGTCTCTTCCGCGACCAATTGCGCGTCCGGCCCGTCGTGGCGGATCAGCTTCGCAATCCAAGCGCCGGCGGGCGTGAAATGGTAGGTGCCGGCGCTGCTCGCTGCTAGCACAGATGTCACAAGGGTCCATTTGACCGCACGATGCATCAATCGAGCCATGGTGGCGCTTCCGATTCAGGGATTCGGGCGAATTAACCGAAGTAATAGCGCAGCGGTTGCGCACGTTCGGGCCGCGTTAGGTATCAGATTCCCGAAGGCCGGCAAAGATCACTTGCGCTGGCAAGCTCCGGACTGCCCTGGCCGCCTCCGAGCACTTTTCGCTATACGGCATCGATCGCCGGCCGTTACTTTTCTCGAACAAGGAATTCGCCGTGCTGACCTCATCGATTGCATTGCTGTTTGCGTCCGCCGGACCCTGGCTCCTCCAGATTCCCATGCCGGAGGCGACGCCCATTTTCAAAGATTCGCTCGCCGAACCCTCGTCACAGCTGCTGATGCTTATCGGTTGCGGCACGCTGGCGACGTATGGGCTCTTAAAGCGGCTGCGCGCTGAGCGGAAGAGTTCGGCCGTGGTGCCGTCGTATTCCGTTTCCAAGCGACACGCGGCTTAACGCGCTCCGCGTCGCTCTGCCGCAAGCACCGGCGCCAAGAAAATTTCGATTGGTATTTTCCCGCCTGGCCAATCCAGCCGATGGCGTTCGTGGCGCGGGGCAAGTAAGTCTCCGTCGACACCTGCCCACGAATTTGCTATACCACGACTGGCGTCAGGCGAGATCACTTAAGGACATGGAGTGTCCGCCATGCTCGCCAGTCTGACCGCTAACTCCGCGGCGTCGCTCTTACCCTCGTTTGCCGAGCTCACTTCTCAGGACTCGCCCACGCAGGTCAACCCGACGTCGCTGCAATTGATGCTGATCGGCCTCGGCACTATTGCCGTCTATTCCCTGGCCAAACGCCTTCGTGCTTCCCGCCACCAGCGCCGCGGCGAAGTCGCCCGCCAGGCCCTCGCCGCCGTCGCCGCCGCGACCGCCACTCCCGCGCCCCACTTCGACGAACAAGCGACCCCAGTTCGAACCGAATCAGCCGAGCACGCCGCATAACTTGCGATGGCGAGGCTCTCGCCGAGCCGAATGCCTACGCCAGGTGCTCGATATAGTCGTCGAGTCGCGTAATGACATGCTACTTTGCGGGCCAACTGCTGGTAGTTCTTTGCCAATTTCTTTACCATACGGGAAGCGCGACGTCGATTTTGCCGCTGGGTCTGAGATTGGCGCTCATCCGCGCAAACCTGATGGCTTAGCAACCTAGCCAATGTGCGAGGGACCCATGGAAAAGGTGACCGGTATCGGAGGCATCTTTTTTCGCGCGCGAGATCCGGCCGCACTTGGCAAGTGGTATCAAGAGCACCTGGGCGTCGCGCTTGTGCCGTCCAGTTACGATCAGCCTTCGTGGTGGCAAGAGAGCGGACCGACCGTATTCGCCCCTTTTCCGGCAACGACCGACTACTTTGGGCCAGCCGAGCAGGTCTGGATGATTAACTTCCGCGTGACGAATCTCGACCGGATGGTGGAACAACTCTCGGCCGCGGGCATCGCCGTCGCCGTCGATCCGACGCAGTTTCCCAACGGACGATTTGCGAGGATACACGACCCGGAAGGCAATCCAATCGAGCTCTGGGAACCAGAGGGCAACGACGCGCCGCCGCCACCAATTGGCAACCTGCCGCCCTCTGGAGTAGGATGATCTCTGGCCTGGCGACCCAAGAGGAACGGCGAAGAGGGCCAAGGCTGGCCCCCAGGCTTCTATTGAGCGTCGCTCTCACCAAGCGGCGGCCGCTCGGCTCGGGAGTCTCCAAATGGGTTCGACGATTCGGTCTGCGTTGCGCGGGCTCGGCCTGAAATCAATC
>DASYDU010000320.1:0-27384 GCA_036499445.1 Lacipirellulaceae bacterium | reverse complement strand
TAGGTTCAATCTCGACAGTCCCGTCCTTCCCACATACGTACCGTCGCGCCATCCGTGAAATCCGTGGTTCCATCCCGCCCTCCCACACCAATGCTCACCAACGCAAACCCGCCGACCGCGTTCCCAAAGCGCCACGTGCGCACAAAAGTCGTCGACTATTGCGTGACCGACCGCGCGCATCGCCGCTATTGTTCAGATCGCGCCGACCCGAGTTGGTGCACAACCCAGACTTCTGCACGCCAAAACATGGGACCCCAGCGGAGCGCACAAAACGCACCATCATGCCCAGCAATGACTTATGACAAATCGAGGCGACAATGCCCAAAACAAAAATCAAAATCTCCCGCGATCTGCGCTATTTTGCATTTCCGGTCCCAGCCGCCTTGCGACAAAAGCAGCCGCCAATCGCAAGTCCCCTCACCCCAAAACAACCTGTCCCCTTCGAACTTGCCTCAACCGCTCACAACACTTCTACAGCCGGCTAACTCAATACTTGACTCAAAGCTAGAATAGTGTACAAATGAACATATAACTATCGCTCCTAAAACTGGGCGCTGAACCCAGACCTGTGGCTCTCGACCCTAGACTCTCGTCTCTTTCCAATGCTCCCCGAAATCCCCACCGAAGAATTCGCCGCCGCCGTTGACGACTGCGCCGCCGACACGCTCTGGGAAGCCGGCATCACCGAGCCGCCCATCGATGCCACGCTCATCGCCGAGCGGATTGGGCTGGTCGTCGCGAGTGATGAAACGATGTCCGTCCGCGGCCGTTTCGTTCGGTTGGCCGACGCCGCCGGCCGCGACACGGAGCATGGGACGATCGTCGTCGGCCCAGCCGAGCGGCCCGAGCGAATGCAATGGGCCGTCGCCCACGAGATTGGCGAGAGTGTCGCCTATCGCGTCTTCGCCACGCTCGGCGTCCAGCCAGAAGTTGCCCCATCGAGCGCCCGCGAAATTGTCGCCAACCATCTTGCCAGTTGCTTGCTGCTGCCGCGACCGTGGTTCGCCGCCGCCGGCCGCGAGCTCGATTGGGATCTCTTCGGCCTCAAGCAGCGCTTCGCCACGGCGAGCCACGAGCTCATCGCCCGCAGGATGCTCGAGATGCGGCCTCCAATCGTGATCACCATGTGCGACCAAGGCAGCATTCGCTGGCGGCGAAGCAACGCGGCCGGCCGGCCGCCAAAGATGTTTCCGCGCGAGCACAGCGCCTGGCAGCGCTGCCACGAGCGCAACGTGCCCACCTCCGCCACGCTTGACCCAGCCGAAACCGGCTTGGAACTCGTCCGCGCCTGGCCGATCCACGAACCCGACTGGAAACGCGAAATCCTCCGCAGCGAGGTTGCCGAATGCTAGAGGTGCTTACGCCGCCCGCGCGATCTTCGAGTCCGTATCAGATCGAACGCTTCGTTGCCTCAGCCGCTCCAGCGTCGCCAACAGATCCGCATTCAGCCACGGCTTGCCCAGCACCGCAGCCGCACCGGCTCGATACGCAACCTCACATCGCTCGCGTCGCGGAAAGTCGGCGAGCGCAATCACCGGTGCGTCGTCTTTGGCCAATCGCCGGCAAAACTCGCTCAACCTCGAGACTTCTGGCTCGTCCAATTGACGCCCTTCCCAGATCCCGGCCGTCGCACCGCAAACTTGAGCACCGCATCCGCCGGGCCGAATCCAGACTGTGGCATATCCCGACGCGCGGAGCACGTCCCCCAGCGCATCGCCCGTTTCCCAACACGTCGTTTCGAGCACAATCAGTCCGCCGGACGAATTACGAACGTGCTGCAAATTGGTCCCTGGATCATACGCGTCTTTCGTGGCCGGCCGCGCCCAATCTGGGCACAGTCCCGCGACCCGCAATGCAAGTTGCCGCCGCCACCAATGGGGAAAGTCGTACCAAAAACATCGCAGCACGCCGGGCGCGGGTCGGCCGGTTCGGGTTTCTCCTTCGCACCAACTTCCAAGGAGCGCGACCAATCCGGCCAGGGGTACACGTCGCCGCAGTCGTTCCACATCGCGTCCGCGCAACATCCCCGACCGACTCGCCGCGAACAAAATCAAGTCGGGCGACCGCTCGGCGCAATCCGAGTCGCCCGCAGCATGAGCCGCATCCGCAAACCGGATCACATTCGCCGTCGCGTGCAGCAAATCAAATGCTTCAAGAAAATCCGGATCATCGGCGTCACCGACCGACCAAACCGTCGGAAGCCCGCTTGCGGCATTGTTTATCGTTTCGATTCGCGATTGCATCCGCCGTCAACTCCCTTGAATGACCGCATCGCGCGCCGCGATCAACTGATGCACGGTCGCCGCATCGTTTGCGGCCCGCAATTCCGCCAACAAGTCCGCGTCATTGATTACTCGGCTCAGCCGAGCCAAGATTCGCAAATGTTCATGGTCACTTGTCGAACAGATCAAGAAGAAAATATCCGTGAGCCGCCCTTCGTTTCCGAACGGGATGCCGCCCGGTGTCAGGCCCAGCGCGATCACTGCCTCGGCCAAAATACTTGCCATTGGCCTTCGCGGGTGCAACATCGCTACGCCATTGTCGAGTGCAGTCGAGTGCATCGCCTCGCGGGCGCGGACCGCATCGGCCATCCCCTCCGCGTCCCACAGCAAATGCGTGCCTGCAGCAAGCTCCGCCATCCGTGTGATCACGCTGGTCCGCGTGCGAGCCACGAGCGGCACCGCGATCGCCTCCGGCCGCAACAAGGCCGCAATCGAGACTTCCTTGTTCGTCGACTGGCCGCCGATCCGCTCCAGCGCTCCTTCCACGTCCACCAACTCTTCGTGGTCCGAAAGACCAATTCGTTCCTCCATCCAGTGATGCACCTCGGCCGCCGAAAACTTCCACGCTCCGCCGATCCGCCGGCCCGGCAGCTTCCCCCGCTCTGCCAGCTTGACCACCTCCGCCGGCATCAGGTGCAAGTACGCCGCCAGACGATCCGTGTCAAAATCTTCGTCGGCCATACCGAATCGTCTCCCGCGCGATTTGGGCCGGGATTCTTGCAGCCAGCTATCGCTACCGTCCAGGGCAAGTTGCCCGCTGTCGTCCGTCCGTGCAAATTGCTGCTGGCATCGCAAACCCGCCTTGACGCGTCCCCAAGAATTGACAAACATCCGCCGCCCCGATGGACCGGGGGCACTCGTCACTAATCCTCCGCTTACACTGACACCGAGCACGTCGCAGGCAAGGAGGCCTCGCGTGATGTCGAGCTTACCACACGCCGCCGGCGTTTCGCTTCGCGAGTTGCTCGCGGACGATCTGACCGTCCGGCCACGCGATGTGCGCGCCAAGAGCATTACGCACGACGCCCGCAGTGTTCAAGCCGGCGATGTGTTCGTCGCTGTAGTCAGTGCCGAAGACGACGGCCACGATGTTGCCGCGGACGCGGCTCGCCGCGGAGCGACCGCGATTATATGCGAGCGCCTGCTGCCTGTGTTTGGCGTTCCACAATTCGTCGTCAGCGACAGCCGTGCCGCTTACGGCCGCGTATGCCAGGCGCTGGTCGGAAATCCCTCACAACAACTCAAAGTCATCGGCGTCACCGGCACGAGCGGCAAAACCACCGTTGCTCGCTTGATGTCGTCCATTTTCGATGCCCACGGCGCGCGGACCGGCCTGATCGATTCGCTCGGTTCCTGGGACGGCTCCGATTGTCGCTCGGCATCAGACGGCGAGCTATCTCCCCCTACCTTGGCTCGGACACTAGCTCGGATCGAGGCCCACGGACTCACACACGCGATCCTCGAAGTCTCCAGCCAGGCGCTGTGCCAATCGGCGCTCGCGGGCGTCGAGCTTCACGCCGCTTGCATCACTCACGTCGGTCGCGACCACTTGGATTGGCACGGTACGCTCGAGAACTATCGTCGGGCAAAGCGGCGCATCCTCGACCATCTTTCCGTCAAAGGAGTCGCCATTTTGAATGCCGACTGCCAAGAGTCGATGCGAATCCTCTCCACGCTGAATCAGCCCGCCCTGACGATCGGACTAAAGAAGCCGGCCGAAATCACCGCCCAAATCATCGAACAACATGTCAACGAGCAGATATTCGTTCTGACGGCCGGCGACGATTCGGTCGGCGTCCGCACGGCAATCATCGGCGACCATCACGTCTACAATTGTCTCTCTGCCGCGGCGACTTGCCTGGCCTATGGCATCGAGCTGACCACGATCGCCCGCGGCCTGGAGGCCGTCGACAGCCTGCCCGGACGCATGGAACGAGTCGTGTGCGGCGACGGATACTCCGTCTACGTCGACGCGGCCAAGTCGCCCGATACGTTGCGAGCATGCCTGCGGGCATCGCGTCAGGTAACGAGCGGGCGAGTAATCTGCGTCTTTGGCGCAGACGAAAATGCGGCTCGCGAACAACGTAAGGCCCTCGGCCGCGTGGCCGGCGCGCTTGCCGATGTGTCGGTGATCACCAGCAGCGAGCCACGCAGCAAGGGCCGCCGCGACAACTCCCGCGACATTGTCCATGGCTTCGCCAATCCTCGCAAAGCGCACGTGATCCTCGATCGCGGCGAAGCGATCGCTTGGGCTTTGGAGCAAGCGAGCGACGGCGACACCGTCGTGGTGGCCGGCATGGGCGATCGGCTTCATGCCGCGGCCGCGGCCAACGAATTACCTTGCGACGACTGCGACATGGTTCGGCAGATTTTGAGCGGCCAGTACCGGACCGCGGCGCCCCACCGCATCGCGGCTTAGAAACACTTACAATCATTGTGACATACGCCATTACCGACTCAATTCTTCGGCAAAGTAACTGCGAGGCTCTGCCGCCGGAATTGATTCGCAAATTCAAGTTCGATTTCCCCACTTATCTCAAATCCATTGCCTCTTCTTCCGCAAGAGCTATTCGTACACGCTGAGGTTTCATCGTCGGTCGCGTGAGATTGCGGGGTCCCGCGCGGCCACCCTCCCTGGGTTGGAGCATATGCTTGCCGCGACATGCGGTTTCTGGGTCGACCGCCAGCGGCAAGTGCTTCACGATGAAGCCTATGTCTGAGCGCCGGGGCGACGGCTTGCCGTCGCTCCGGTTGCTCAGCGGATTAACTCTGGATGCTGGGGACTCGTTGTTAGATGCTAGATAAGGAAGTATCGTTCGGCATTGGGCATTCGACATCAAGCTTCCAACATCCGGCAACCAATAATTAGCATGCCACGATCGATTCACGTTGTGTTTGCTGGTGGTGGATCGACGGGATATCTCCATCCCGGGCTGGCGGTTGCCGCCTACTTGCAGCAGCGCTTGCCCCAGGCGCGGATCACCTTCGCTGGCACGGGCAAGGCATTTGAGCGCCACAGCGTTCGAGCCAATGGCTTTGCATACGTGGCCATGCCGTCTCAGCCGGTGCCGCGGAATCCCTTTCGCGCGATGCGATTCGTCACGGACAACGTGGCTGGCTACTGGGCCAGTCGTTGGTACCTCAGAGAGCACCACGTCTCGCTTGTCGTAGGTCTGGGTGGATACGCGAGCGCACCGACCGTCCGCGCCGCCACGTCCCGCGGCATCCCTACCGTACTGCTCGAGCAAAACGCCGTGCCCAGCCCCGTGACCCGGTGGCTAGCGCGCTCGGCCGACATGGTCTGCGCCGGTTTCGACGACGTTCGTGCCCACCTGCCTGCGAACACGCCGCTCGTGGTTACCGGCAATCCGGCCCGACCAGCCTTTGAACAACTTTATCGTGCCTCGAAAGCCAAAGCGGGCGCTAATGAGACGCGGCTGCCAAATGACCGCGAGCGGCGGCTGGTGGTAATCGGCGGCGTCGGCGGCGCCCGCACACTCAATGAGTCGATGCCGCTCGCGCTCGAGCAACTTGGCGACCGGCTCCGCGGCTGGCAAGTCGTGCATCAAACCGGCGAAGGGCATCTGCAGGATACGCTGCATCGCTACCGCAATGTCGGTGTCGAGGCGCTGGTCGTTTCCTTCATCGACGAATTGGCGCCGCTGTTGTTCCAAAGTCACTTAGTCGTCTGCCGGGCCGGCGGCACTACGCTCTCCGAGTTGGCACTGGCTGGAGTGCCCGCGGTCTTCGTGCCATTTACGCGCTACGCCGAGACCCATCAATTGGCGAACGCGGACGTTGCCGTGGCCGCACATGCCGCCACAATAATTGACGAAACGTCGCTCGAAGGCCCGTTGGATGACGCACTCGTTCAACATCTGGCGTCGCTGGTGACGGATGACGCCCGGCGGAAGGCAATGGCGGTCAACATGCGTTCGCTGGCTCGCCCCGAAGCTGCCTCGCTGGTCACGGACACGATTCGCATCATCCTAGGCGCAAGTGCCACCGGCACGATCCGACTCGCCGCCTAGGCTTGCATGATTATATCGGGCTGACTTATCCTGACGGTTTCTCCATCGGGATGCATATCATGCCACAGCTCATCGACAAGCCCACGCGCATATCGGCAGCCGGGAACAAGCCGAAGCTGATCGAAGAATTCATCGGCCGCGTGAATTCCGGCAACGACCAACTCAGCGTCGCTCGCATGAAATCGCCGAGTGGTTGGGTCGAGCCCGGCCAACGGCCGGCCTTCCACGAGATATCCGTTGTGCTCGCCGGTATGCTCCGTGTCGAACACGAAGGCGGCGTTCTGGAGGTTGGCGTCGGCCAGGCCGTCATCGCTCAGCCTGGCGAGTGGGTCCGTTATAGTACGCCTGGGCCCGACGGCGCCGAGTACATCGCCGTCTGTCTGCCGGCATTCTCGCCGCAGACAGTTCATCGCGACGAAGAGCACTGAAGGCGGCGAAACACAAAAGGCATGGCTGCCAGCACGAGAAGCAAAGTCGCGGGCTCCGGCACAGCGGCCGAACCGGCTGCTCCGGCGCCGCTGCCGACGCCAGCGGCCGACCCGTAGACTTCGGCAAAGCGGGTTTGCCAAACCAGGAAGTCCTTTTGGTCAATGACGCCATTGTGATCGGCGTCTGCAGCCATGTCGGCTCCAGTCCCGCCTAAGCTGTCGCGCCACATCGTGTAGTCAGACGCATCGACAGTGTGGTCGCCATTGAAATCGCCGACCAGCGGAGGAGCAACCACCATCGTCGATGAGTATCCCAAATCAGGCTCAGCTCCGGTAAACGGCAAGCCCACGTCCACACCCGCTCCGAGCAAATGACTCCCGGCAACCAGTCGCATGAAGTCGATTATCGGCAGGCTGCCATCGGCTTGGCGCGGCCCCAACACCGTATCGTCCGGCCCTGTCGGATAGACGGGCGTCGTAGTGCCGCTCCGATCACCGCCCGTGCCGGCCGCATGGAAGCTGCCATCCTTCACGGTCACGCCATCGATCGGTTCGGTCGTCGAAACAAAGTCGGCTGCCGTTGCGTCCAATCCAGCCGGCGAGCCCGCCGGTCCTGCGAATGAGTTGTGGTCGGCAATGTTCCCGGGGTTGATTGAAGTGCCGCCGCCTAAATAGGAAATGTTGTTCTGCAAAATGTGCACCGTCGCAGGCGTCGCGGTTGACGGGTTTTCATCGAACTGGAAATTCTTTCCGCCATTGAGTACCGACGTCACGTTGTAGGCTTCCACGCCATGCGTGATCGCGGCTGGATTGCTGTTCGCCTCGAGTTGTGACGAGTTGCCGTTGATGTCGACGCCGTTCACCACGTTTCCCCACACCAGCATGTTCGCCAATAGTTCATTGCTGCTATCGTGCCCGAGCTTCACACCGTTGCCGTCGCCCTGATAACCGGTTGGATTATTAAAAACAGCCGCTTTGCCGTTGTGAAAAGACCAAGAGTTGATCACGGTTACACCATGCTCGGCTTGCCAAAAATCAAATCCATCATCGGCGTTGTCGAATGAACGTACGCCGTTAAACACATTGCCGGTTCCAATTCCACGGAACTTGGCCGCGAATCCATCCGCATTTTCCCCTTTTGCGCCGAAGTCGAAATTTCCGTACGAATCGCAGTTGAGGATCAGATTATTCGAAGGATGAACCGTGGCGCTTCCGGAGATAATTAATCCGGAGTCCTGGTTTTGTCGTGTGACGACTTGCTCAATGGTGTTATTCGACCCCGAAATCTTGATTCCATTGTCGGCCGCACATTGAACTGTCAAACCCTTGAGATTCCAATAACTTCCCGACAAGGTAATTCCGACTAGCCCCGCGTTGTTTGCATTGTACGGCTCGTTGCGGAAATCAAGGACCGGCGCCTCGCCCGGATAGGCGAGCAAGTTATATGGACTGGCAGCGGTGCCATTTTTACTCGATCCGATCGAGATATTGCTGCTGAGCAGGAAAGAGCCGCCGCGGAGATAAATAGTGTCGCCGGCAACTGCGGCGCTAATGGAATGGCTAATCGTAGCGAACGGCGTGCTAGTGTCCGTGCCGTTGTTGTTATCGCTGCCACCTGTGGGCGCGACATAATACGTCTTGGCAGCCTCGGCAACGCGCACGGCCGGGACAACTGTGACTAAAATCAGTATCAGCCAACTAAATAGATAACGCACAGATCCGCAACTCCGTTCGTTGAAAAAAATCTTTCCGCGCGGCGTCTGAGAAAGCTACACGCGTCCACGCCGCCGATCATCGCCGCTTTGCTTCAGTCTACTCATCGCGGATGAACCCCGCCAAGAAGAAGCGGCGCTCCAGGGCGAAAAGGCCCGACTTTGCAAGAGAGCGGAGTTTCAATTGCAATCAGACAGTAGAAATTGAGCACTGAGGATTTGTTGGCGGTATCTTTAGCGAACCGTTCGGGCAGCGTCCTCGTCTCCGGAGCGAATCTGAACGTAGCTCTCGTAACGACGCGCGTCGATCCACCCGTCGGCCACTGCATCTTTCACCGCGCAATTGTCTTCATGCGTGTGCGTACAATTTGGAAAGCGGCATTTGCTCACATACGGCCGCAACTCGCGGAAGTAGCCGGCAACTTCGTCCGGAATCACGTCCCACAGTTGAAACTGTCGAATGCCTGGCGTATCGACGACGTAACCGCCGATCGCGAGCGGAATCAACTCCGCCGTGGTCGTCGTGTGGCGCCCTTTCTGGGTTTCTTCGCTAACCGTCTGGACACGAAGGCCCAAATCTGGTTCGACCGCGTTGAGAAGCGACGACTTGCCGACACCACTCTGTCCCGTCACAACACTCTCCGCGCCGGCCAGCCGTTCCCGAAGTCCGTCAATGCCGATTCCAGTCGCCGCCGACACCATCAGCACCTCATATCCCAATTGGCTGTAGACGCCAACCAGTGGCATCAATTCGGCCGCGTCGATCAGATCGATCTTATTGATGCAGACGATTGGCCGAGCCTCCGCCTTCTCGGCGGAGACTAAGTAGCGATCGATGAGGTTGGGCTTCAACCGCGGCTCGGCGGCGCTCGTGACGATCACCACCTGATCGACATTAGCAACAAGCACGTGCCGCCGACTGCGGCTGGTTCGGCTCAACACGCCACGCCGCGGCTCGATCCGCTCGATAATCCCTTGCGACTCGCCTTCAGGGCGAAACCAAACGACGTCGCCCGCCACAACGACGTGCCGCTGGTCTGTCGCCAGTGTCTTCAGCAGCCTGCGCGTCGCACACTGAAAAATGCTGCCATCTTCGCCGCGTACCAGACTATGCAAGCCCTGTCCGCGCAGGACGCGGCCCAGTCGACATACCTCGCGGTCGATCTCTGGCAATACGAGCGTGCCGGAGGCATCTTCGACGATCTCTGCGCCGGCCAACGTCCGCTTGCGTGAGATGTCGCCCTTGCCGCTAACACGCTCATTCCGCGGCGCATCATCATCGCCCGCCGACTCTTTGTCGGTTAGTTGCTGGGCGAAAGTTTTGTCGCGGGCGCGCGCCGCTCGGTTCTTGCGAAAATCCGCTCGAACCTTAGGCTTTTTGCGGGCCACATTCAAAGAGCCGCACGGTCGCAGCGAAGCGCGGAAATCGCATTCTGGTGCTCGACCCTCGACCCTCCACTCCTTTATAGCGACTGATGCGGCAGCTTGATCTGGCCGGCCTTGTTGCTAGTTACATCGTAGCGTTTTTGTCCCGACTCGCGGCCAATGGCGCGATGATCGAGCCCAGCCCGCGTCAATAGCGACTCGCTCATGATCTCTTCCGACACGTCTTCAGCCGGCGGCGGTCCGACGGCGCCAAGCTCGGCCGGGTCGTAATCGACTCGATACCGATGCTTGGCGACGGACAGGACATCGCCCGGGCTCAGCCGCCGCTGCTGTCCCTTCTCCAAGCGAAGATCGTTGATCTTGATGCCGTTGCTGCTGTGCATGTCACGGACATAAAGATAGCCGTTTTCGATGAGCAACTGGCAGTGGTGAGCCGAAACATTGGCAAACCGCAGCACAATATCACAACTCTCACGCCGACCAATTAGTAACTGCGGTTTGAGCAGCGGGATCGAATCACCGCCACCGATCGGAACAAGTTCTCCGTACATGGCGTCTCTCGCTCTTGCGGTGGGCAAAAATAGGGAATTATGATGATGCCTGTACTCGCGCAAATCCGAAAACGGCGCGCGAGCCCCTTCCGGACAGGCTTTGTGCGTCCTGACCTTAGTTTCACTCTACGTAAGGGCCCCCTTGGCGTCAACTAAACGACTGCCGGCAGTCGACTTACAGCCCGCCTGGCGCGAGGCCGGTTTGCCCTATTTTGCCGCCAATTTCTACCTCCGCCAGCGGTTCGGCGTCCGCGTCCAAAAAGTCAGCGTTGACGCTGGTTTTACTTGCCCCAACGTGGACGGCACGGTCGCCACCGGCGGCTGTACCTTTTGCGATAACCGGAGCTTTAGCCCTAGCCGCCGTTTGCCCCGCGCAGGCATCCAAGGCCAAATCGACGAAAGCATTAAGCGGATGCGGCTCCGCTACAAGCGATGTCGCCACTTCCTTGCCTATTTCCAACCAGCCACCAATACCTATGCGCCCGTCGAACGTTTGCGACCGTTGTATGAGGAGGCGCTCGCGCATTCGCAAGTCGTCGGCCTCGTGATAGGCACGCGGCCCGATTGCGTGCCGGACGCCGTGCTCGATCTGTTACAGGAGCTCGCCGCGAGAACGTATGTTTCCGTCGAATACGGCATGCAAACCATGCACGACCGTTCGCTCGATTGGATGAACCGTGGCCATCACCACAATGCTACGATCGACGCGATCGAGCGCAGCCGCGGCCGCGGCTTTGAAATCGGCGTTCACATCATGCTCGGCCTGCCGGGCGAATCACGCGACGACATGCTGGCCACCGCTCGCGAGCTCGGCCGCCTCGAAGTCGACTCCGTGAAGATCCACAACCTCTATTGCGTCAAAGACACGCCGCTGGCCGACCAAGTGGCCCGCGGCGAAGTACGGCTGATGGAGCGGGCCGAGTACGTCCAAACGGCCGTCGACTTCATCGAACTACTGCTGCCGACGACGATCGTCGACCGCATCTCGGGCGACGCTCCCCCTGACTACTTCATCGGTCCCAGTTGGTGCCTCGACAAGCCGGCCGTCAAAGCCGCCGTCTGGGCCGAATTCGCCCGACGCAATTCGTACCAAGGGCGACTAATCTATCCCGATAGCCGTCCGAAGAGAAGGCATTGACCGTGCAAACGCTGCTGTGCAATCAACGAGGCGCGATACGCAGGCTAAGAAGTCGCCGATTTTTTCGTGCTCTTTCGGGCGATGTTGACTAGCCCGCGCAGGGCGCTGTTCACCGCCTCGGAGTTCGGGAAATATGCGGCTACGTCGGGCGACAGAATCACGACGTTCGTGCCTTCAGAGTATCGCTTGGCGTATTTACCGCGGACACCCTTGGAGAAATCGTACTCATTGAGCATGTCGGCTTTCGGTTTGGGTTTAGCGGCCTTTTTCATATTCGTCCTTTTCTCGTCGCGAAGCGCGACGAGCGCTGATTATCCGAATCCGATTCCCGCGCTCCGTGGTCACGACGACCAGTAACCGCTCCCGCTCCGACTTGCCTAAAGTGATAAACCTTGTTTCAACCGACGAATGAATCGGGTCTGGTATTGTGCGTGATTCCAAATCACCAAACGCCGTACTCGCTTCCTCAAATGACACTCCATGTTTCTTGAGGTTCTGCGTTGCCTTTCGGCCATCCCACTCGAATGCCAAGCCCATTTAAGCAGCTTAGTCACTCATTTCCCCGATTACTAGATTGACCGTGGCTAGGGGGCGACGACATTGTTCGGCCGACGCGACGCGAATCTGCTAGAATTCAGTTGTCTCCGCAGAGGGCTGGACGGTCGCCGGTTTGGTTTTTTGAATCAAGCGGGAGGAAAGTCCGGGCACCGCAGGACAGGGTGGTGGATAACGTCCACCGGTCGCTAGATCAGGGAAAGTGCCACAGAAAGCAAACAGCCTAAGGGAAGCTGTTAGCTCTTAGCCATTAGCTTTCAACCAGAACAGAATCGCCACATCGTCTGGCTAACGGCTAACAGCTAAAGGCTAACAGCTTCCCCGGCAATGGTGAAACGGTGCGGTAAGAGCGCACCAGCAGGCGGGGCGACTCGCCTGGCTCGGCAAACCCCACCCGGTGCAAGGCCAAACAGGGAGCATGAGCCGGTCCGGCTCGCTACGACTTCCGGGTAGGCCGCTCGAGACGGCGAGCAATCGCCGCCCTAGAGGAATGATCGTCAGCGACGCTTCTTCGGATGCGCCGCTTACAAAACCCGGCTTACAGGCCCTCTGCGGGGACCATTTTAAGCCGGGAGCCGGGCCGTGCGCGTCACCGCTCCGAAAGCGGGAAATCGCCTTTTTTGCCGAAACGGTGATGCTCATGACTCGTGTCGGCCTGTCATCCGGCGGCGAATTGAGGCAATAATAGAACCAACCGACGAAACTGCCATTGCCGATATCCTGCTGTGCGGACGCCTCGTCGTCCTCTGCGACGCAGGTCGGGCCGGCTCGCGCTTCGTCGCCACGGAACACAGTTGAGGGTGTCGAGGAATCATGGCAGTTGTATTGCAGGCAAATCCCAGTCGCCACTTGGGGATTCGGATTGTTGCCATTCTGATTTCGCTGATCGTCACCGGTTTGGTCGGATGCCATGGTAAAGGCCCGAGCGCCGCGGCTCCGCCTCCGCCGGATGTGAGCGTTGCCTACCCAGTGCAGAAAGACGTGGTCGAGTGGGACACGTACACGGGCTATCTACAGGCGCCCGACGTGGCGAACGTGGCGGCACGCGTCAGCGGGCTGATCGTCGAGGTGCCTTTCGAAGAAGGTTCGATCGTGAAGCGGGGCGACTTACTCGCAAAGATCGACGATCGGCCGTTCAAGGCGGACCTCGATTCGAAGCAGGCCGACCAACAGAAGGCCGAAGCGGCGCTCGCGATCGCCACCGTGACCTACCAACGGCTGGTTGGATTGCAAAAAGGCAATTCCGGAGCGGTTTCGCAGCAAGATTTGGACAATGCCCAGGCAACCGTCGAGCAGACCAAAGCGGCGGTCGAGGGCGCGAAGGCCGCCGTTGAATCGTCCCGGCTGAACTTGGAATGGTGCCGCGTGCTTTCGCCGATTGATGGGCGAGTCAGTTACAAGTGGGTGACGGTGGGCAATCTGGTCAACGGCGGCGCAGGGCAGGCGACGTTGCTGACCACCGTGCAATCGGTATCCCCGGTCTATTGCTATGTCGACGTCGATGAACACTCGGTGCTCAAGTATCAGAAGCTGGCCGCGGAGCGGGCTCTGCTCAGCGTTCGGGACGGCAAAGTGCCGTGCTATGTTCAGCTGGGAAATGAAACCGGCTTTCCGCACAAAGGGGTGATCGATTTTCTCGACAACCACGTCGATGCGACCACCGGCACGCTACGGATGCGCGGCATTTTGGAAAATGATACCGGGACGCTCATCCCAGGCCTCTTTGCCCGATTGAGTGTACCGGGTAGCGGGCGGTATCACGCGGTGCTCGTGCCGGACACGGCCATCGGAAATGACCAGAGCCAACAAAATGTACTGGTCGTGGATAAGGACAACAAAGTGTCCGCTCGGCCCGTGACGCTGGGCGCCACGTTCGGCGAATTGCGCTCGGTCGTTTCCGGCATCAGCGCCGACGATAGAATCGTGGTTAACGGGCAAATGCATGCCCGCCCGGGTTCCGTGGTAGCGCCAATCGAAGTCCAAATCAAGGTGGATGAGAGCGCCTTTGCCGATCCGGGGGCGGAGGTTGCGGGAACGAGTTCAACGACGGACGCAAACTCTTCTGGCAGCGCCGCGAGCGCCTCCGCGCGGTCCATTCCCTCGGCCCGAACGGCGACCGGAACTCGATAATGCGATTCGCGTACTTCTTCATCGACCGACCGGTCTTCGCGGCCGTGCTTTCGATTGTGACGATCATCGTGGGGGCGATCGCCATTTTCACACTGCCGATTGCGCAGTACCCGGATATCGCGCCGCCAACGGTGACAGTGAGCTGCAACTATCCCGGCGCCAACGCCAAAACGGTGGCCGAGACGGTGGCGACGCCGATTGAGGAGCAGATTAACGGCGTGGAAGGCATGATCTACATGTCCAGCCAAAGCACGAACGACGGCGGCATGGTCTTGACCGTAACGTTCCAGCTGGGGACGGATTTGGATATCGCGCAGGTGCAAGTGCAGAACCGGGTGGCGATCGCGCAACCGTTGTTGCCCTTTGACGTGCAGCGCCAAGGCATCGTGGTGAAGAAGGCTTCGCCGAACATCACGCTGGGGATCGCGGTTTATTCGCCCGACCAAAGCCGTGATCCGCTCTATCTGAGCAACTACGCCACACTGCAAATCAAGGATGAGTTGGCGCGGCTGCCGGGCGTCGGCGACTTGGTGATTTTTGGAGCGCGCGATTATTCGATGCGGCTGTGGTTGAATCCGGATCTGCTGGCGTCGCGCAGCATGATCCCTGGCGACGTTATCGCGGCGGTCCTGGAGCAGAACGTCCAGGTGGCGGCGGGCATCGTTGGGGGCCCGCCCTTGCCGGCTGGCACCGTGCCTTTTCAATACACCATTAACGCGCTTGGGCGGCTGACAGAGCCGAAACAATTTGGCGAGATCGTCCTAAAGACTGGCGCCGATGGCAGCGTGACGCGGGTGAAAGACATTGCGCGGGTGGACCTGGGCGCTGCCGACTACACCACGGACACCCATTTCAACGGCTTGCCGGCCGTTGGTATTGGCGTTTTTCAGTTGCCAGGCTCGAACTCCATCGCCACCGCGAATGCGATCTACAAAAAGCTGGCGGAGCTGAAGCAGAACTTTCCCACGGGCGTCGACTACAACATCCCCTACGACACGACCACATTTGTCCGCGACAGCATTCGAGACGTGGCGAAAACGTTGTTTGAGGCGGTAGCACTCGTGGCCATCGTGGTGTTGGTCTTTTTGCAGAATTGGCGGGCGTCGATTGTGCCGCTGCTCGCGATTCCGGTTTCGCTCATTGGAACCTTTGCAGTGATGGCGGTCTTCGGGTTTTCGCTTAACAACCTGTCGTTGTTCGGGTTGGTGCTGGCGATTGGCATAGTCGTGGATGATGCGATCGTCGTGGTGGAAAACGTCGACCGTTGGATCGAGGCGGGTTTCTGTCCCCGTGATGCTACCTATCGAGCCATGAAAGAAGTTACGCCGGCGGTGATCGCGATTGCATGTGGATTGACGGCCGTGTTCGTCCCGGTCGCATTTATTAGCGGGATTACAGGTCAATTCTACAGGCAATTTGCGCTTACGATCTCCTTCTCGACGCTGTTGTCGGCATTTAACTCGCTAACGCTCAGCCCGGCACTCGCCGCGCTCATTCTCAAGCCGCACGAAGCCAAGCCTGATTGGATCACGCGCGGCATGGATCTGGTGCTGGGATGGTTCTTTCGGCTGTTTAATACCGGACTAGAAAAGCTGAACACCGGATATGTGCGCGTGCTGCATCACGTGGTGCGGCTTTCCTTTCTGGTTCTAATTGTTTATGTGGGCCTGCTCGGTCTGACTTACTTGGGCTTTAAGACGGTTCCCGTCGGTTTCATTCCGCAGCAGGACCAGGGGTACCTGATCGTCGCGTTGCAATTGCCGGATGCATCCTCGATCGACCGCACCGACGCGGTCCTTGACCGGATGTCCGACATTGCGATTAAGACGCCGGGCGTCGAAGCCACCTTTGCGGTTACAGGGCTGAACCTGCTGACGGGCACGAATCAGACGAATGCGGCGGTGATCTTTCTCCCGCTGAAGCATTTTTCCGAACGGAACGGAAAGCCGGCTGAATCCGCGCAAGCGATCTCGGCTTACCTGACGGAGAAATATAGCCACATCCAGGAGGCGTTTTCGCTGGTGTTGTTGCCACCGCCGGTGCAGGGCATCGGGCAAGCGGGTGGATTCAAGATGCAGGTGGAAGATCGTTCTGGGCTCTCTACACCGCAGCAACTCGAGGCGGCCACGCAAGCGCTCGTTGCCGAAGCGAGCAAAGACCCGCGCATTGCAGCTCTGTTTAGCTCATTCCGGGCGAGCGTTCCGCAGTTGTATGCGAATGTCGATCGCGTCAAAGCGAAGAAGGAGAATGTCGCGGTCACCAATATTTTTCAAGCGCTCCAGGTGAACCTGGGCAGTTTTTACATCAACGACTTCAACTACCTGGGCCGAACCTACAAAGTCATTGCGCATGCGGATGCGCCGTTCCGGGCACGGGCCTCCGATGTCGCGCAACTCAAAACCCGCAACGGGGCCGGCGCGATGGTCCCACTGGGAACCGTGATGGATCTGCAGGACATTGTGGATGCCGATCGAATCAATCGATATGATCTTTATCCCTCGGCCGAAATCAACGGGGCCGGCGCCTCCGGCGTCAGTAGCGGCGAGGCTATCGAGATCATGGCGAACCTGGCTAAGAAAGTTCTGCCGGCCGGTTTTAGCTTTGAATGGACGGAGCTAGCGTATCAGGAAGAAACCGCGGGCAACACGGCGCTGTTCATCTTCCCGCTGTGTGTGTTGTTCGTTTTTCTCACTCACTCGGCGGAGTACGAAAGCTTTGCGCTCTCCTCGGCGATCATTTTGATCGTGCCGATGTGCCTGCTGTGCGGCATCACTGGTGTCTATTTCAGTGGACGCGATGACAACATCTTCACGCAGATCGGCTTTGTCGTGCTGGCCGGAATGAGCGTGAAGAACGCCGTGTTGATCGTGGAGTTTGCCAAGCAGCAGCAGGAGCACGATTCGAAGATGCGCGCCGCCGAGGCCGCCATCAAAGCGGCCAAATTGCGATTGCGGCCAATTCTGATGACCAGTTTTGCTTTCATCTTGGGCGTTTTGCCGCTGCTGGTTGCCACAGGCGCAGGCGCCGAGATGCGACAGGCACTGGGGACGGTCGTGTTCTACGGCAT
This sequence comes from Lacipirellulaceae bacterium, assembly GCA_036499445.1. Lineage (GTDB taxonomy): Bacteria > Planctomycetota > Planctomycetia > Pirellulales > Lacipirellulaceae > DASYDU01. The sequence goes on along the minus strand of DASYDU010000320.1, from coordinate 10,104 downwards.
GATCGGCGTCACGACCTTTGGGCTATTCCTCACGCCAGTTTTTTACACCGTCATCCGCAAGATTGGCGGCGACAAGCCGATTCTCCCTCTGCCCGAGCATCAACAATCTCCAAGTGCGTCGATTTCGTCCGACGGAGTCTAGGTCGTAGTGCGAGGTTAACATGATCAGGAAAATCGGTGTCTTGATCCCTGCCGTTCTTCTGAGCTCGCCGGCTAGCCCTTTGTTTGGAACTAAGGAATTCGAGCCGACCGCGACTCACCGTGGCAGTCAGGGGGCAGGGGATCAAGTGGGACCCCAACGAGCCCGAAGAAAAGCAGGCGCATTCTCCAGCTCGTCCGGGTAGGACTAAATCAATCGCAGCAATGAGCCGGGCGCACTTGGCTTTCGGGGCGCTATTCTCCTGGCCCGAAGCGCAAACAAAAACACCCCGGCGCCGCGCCGGGGTGGGACTATCTGTTCCGTATTATGGGCGGGCATACCGCGTGTTTTTTCGGACTGCCGCTAGCCGGCTAGTCTCACTGACCGGCCTCAAAGTGGCCGATAACAATGATGCTTTGCAACCGCTTCTAGTAATTCGAGCCGATCGGCGAGTGGTGGTGGCCGATGGGGATCGAACTGGTCGGGCTCGAGTGCGTCGAGCTGGCGGTCGCGGCCGCTAGTTGCGGCTTGCGATCGGAGCTGGGGCTGCCGCCGCTGCGCTCGGCCGGGATCAGGTCCTGCTCGATCACTTGCAACAGCTTTGAGATGCAGAGCTTGTTCATGCTGGTCCGGAGGTCGTGGGCCTCCGTCCGCAAGTACTCGTGCATGCTCTTGGGCAGCCGGACCGTGATCACACGGGTCGGTTCCGATTCGGTATCGGTGGCATTGCGTTGCTCGCGGAGCTTCACGAGCCACTTCTGAATCTGCTCGAACTCTTGGGTTCGCTCGAACGTTGCTAGCTCTTCCAGGCTGGTAAACGCGGCCCGGACCATTCCGTCGACGCCCAGGACTTCCCGGAAGAAGGTGACCCAGTCCGGCTCTTGTTCGTAGAGCTGGCGGGCGGTTTGCAGGATTTGTTGGTATTTTTCCGTCGATTGTGTAAGCACGGCAATTGTCTCCTACTAGTCGTGCGGTAACGAGAGGGGCGCAAGGACCCACGAAGGCCCCGCTTGTAGAAGCATTTTGAGAACGGGGCAAGTGCAGTCATGCATCCTCTTGCAGTGCTTGCACTTACAAGCACTGACAGCAGCTGCCTATCTTCGTGCGGCGGCTGCGCAGAGTTTGGGCATCGCTCGCCTGCCTAGTTCGTAGGCAGTCCGATTTGTCCCATTCGAGGAAATGTCCAGGCTGCAGGGGATAAACCTTCACGAAAGTGGTAAGCGGGGTAAGGCGACGCGACCAATTTGACCCTTCTTTGGTGAAGCTTGCGCTCTCTGACCATGTGTCGACGGAGTGGTTACTTCCTTGGTAAAACAAGCTGCTTCACCGGTTCGTCTCTCTTTCCTGTCTTTCCATTTCGAGGTTTCCATGCCGAGCGTTGCCACAGGTCAGCCAATCCAACACAAAAATGGCGGGCTCGTCGTTTCCGACCAGCCAATCGTCCCGTTCATCGAGGGCGACGGCACCGGGCCCGACATTTGGCGGGCGAGCCAGCGGGTGTTCGACGCGGCGGTTCGCCAGGCTTATGGCGGCAAGCGGCAGATTGTTTGGAAGGAAGTCCTGGCCGGACAAAAATCGTTCGACCAGTCCGGCAGCTGGCTACCCGACGAAACACTGTCCGATTTCCGCGACCTATTCGTTGGCATCAAGGGACCGCTCACGACACCCGTGGGCGGCGGCATCCGCTCGCTTAACGTCGCACTGCGGCAGATGCTCGATCTGTTCGTTTGCTTGCGCCCGGTTCGCTACTTCCGCGGCGTGCCGAGCCCCGTGGTGCAGCCCGAGCTCGTCGACATGGTCATCTTCCGCGAAAACACGGAGGACATTTACGCCGGCATCGAATACGCCGGTGGCTCGCCCGAGTCGCAGAAGATTCTCGACTTCCTCTCGCGTGAGTTTCCCAAAGAGGCGGCCAAAGTTCGCTTCGGCACGCAAGCGAAAACCGACGCCTGGCAGGCCCAGCTGGAAGCGATTGGCGCGCCGCATCGCGATTTGAAAGTTGAATGCGGCATCGGCTTCAAGCCGGTGAGCTACCTGGGCACCGAGCGGCTTGTCCATAGCGCAATCGGCTACGCGATTCAGAACAAGCGCAAGAGCGTCACGCTCGTTCACAAGGGCAACATCATGAAGTTCACCGAGGGGGCGTTCCGCGATTGGGGCTATCGCGTCGCCCGTGAGTTCTATGGCGCCGAGCCGATCGATGGCGGCCCGTGGTGCCGCATTCCGGATGGCAAGCCGGGCGGCGGCCTGGTGATCAAAGATGTGATTGCCGACGCCTTCCTCCAACAAATTCTCACGCGGCCGGCCGAGTACGACGTGGTTGCCACGCTCAATCTAAATGGCGACTACATCAGCGACGCGCTCGCGGCTTGCGTCGGCGGTATCGGCATCGCCCCGGGCGCGAACATCAACTACGTCACCGGCCACGCGATCTTTGAAGCCACGCATGGCACTGCGCCGAAGTATGCCGGCCAAGACAAAGTGAATCCCGGCTCCCTGATCCTGTCCGGCGAAATGATGCTCCGCTACCTGGGCTGGGGCGAAGCGGCCGATCTGATCGTCCGCGGCGTGGAGGGCGCGATCACGGCCAAGAGCGTGACCTACGACTTCGCCCGCATGATGCCAGGCGCCCGCGAAGTTAAATGCAGCGAATTCGGCGATGCGATCGTAAAGCACATGAGCTAGCGAACTGTTGCCGATTGCCGCCGACGCCTAGAATTGGATACGGCGAACCGAAGCTATCGGGCTCGCGGCAAGATTGCTACTGATGGCCGACGACCTCACATCTCGTTTGATAGCCGACGTGACGACGGGCACGGCCGCTCCACCCGTCGATGACTCCAAGCCACCGGCGGCTGCATCGAGCGACGCTACCGTCATCTCGACCACACCACCCGTTGCTCTTCGGCCGTCGGCCCAAGCCGCGCCGCCGAGCGAGCTGGCGCTATCCCTCCTGGGCCAGCAGATCGGCGATATTCGGCTGGAGGAGTTCGTGGGTGGCGGCGGGATGGGCATCGTCTTTCGCGGCCACGATCTGAAGTTGCATCGCACCGTGGCTGTGAAGGTGCTTGGCCCCCGCACGGCCGACGACGTCGACTCCCATCGCCGCTTCCAGACCGAAGCCCGCTCGGCCGCCCGGCTCGATCATCCGAACATCGCCCGCGTCCACTTCGTCGGCGAAGAGGGTGGAATCCGCTTTCTCGTCTTCGAATACATCGAAGGGACGAATCTGCGCGATCTGGTGAATGCCAGCGGCCCGCTGCCGCTCGCCGACGCGCTGCGATATACGCTCCAAGTAGCCGACGCGCTAATGCACGCCTGGCAGCGCGACGTCGTGCACCGTGACATCAAGCCGTCGAACATTCTCATTAACCAGGAAGGACAGGCCAAGCTGGTCGATATGGGCCTGGCGCGGCTCGAAAGCGCCGACCATGCCGATCACGACCTCACCGCGACCGGCGTCACGCTCGGCACATTCGACTATATCTCGCCCGAGCAGGCTCGCGACGCCCGCAGCGCCGACATCCGCAGCGACATTTATTCGCTCGGCTGCACGTTGTTTTTTCTGCTCGTCGGCAAGCCGCCTTTTGCTGATGGCACCGGGCTTCAAAAGCTGCTTCAGCATCAGGCCGAAGAACCGCCGAACCTACAGCAGTTGCGTCCCGATGTGCCCGAGTCGGTCGTCGAAGTCGTCGACACGATGCTGGCCAAGCGACCGGATGACCGTTTTCAAAACCCGGCCGAGTTGCTTGCGGCCTTGATCTCCGTCACCGAGCAATTGGGCATGGCTTTTCCGCAGATTTCGCTGCCCGTCAGTTGGCCCGCCGTGCTGACACAAATATCCTGGTGGCGTCGCCACGTATTTTGGCTCATCCCCGCCGCGTTATTGTTACTTACAGTCTTGGCGCTCGAATTGATCTGGAGCCGCCAACAGTCGACGCCAGATTTCCCGCCGCTGCAACTACCCGCGGCGACCGGCGAAACGCCAGCCGGCGAATTGCCAGCGAAGTCATATCAAGAGGCGCGGACGCCCGAAAACAACTCCTCAACCGCGCCGCCGCCGGCCGCCGCTCCAGCTCGCGGCGACCGAGCGACCACGGACCAGCCATGATGGCCGATAGTCAGGACTCACCATTGCCGAGCGCTGCTTCGTCGCGCGGCAAATACCTCACGGCTCCGCAGCGCATCTCAGGGATGCCGCCGGGCATTCCGTACATCGTCGGCAATGAAGCTGCCGAGCGATTCAGTTATTACGGAATCATCGCCGTCATCGCCATTTTTCTCACCCGGCAATTTCGCGACGCCGCGGGGAATCTCGCGCCAATGGACGAACATCTGGCGAGAGAATGGCAGCACTATTTCATGGCTGCCTGCTACTTCTTTCCCATCATCGGAGCAGTCATCAGCGATTGGCTGCTCGGCAAGTATCGTACGATTATCGCCGTGCAGCTGCTGTACTGCGTCGGCCATGCCGTTCTAGCGTTGATGGATTATCCGCTAGTTACCGGCATCGACCCCAAGGTCCTGCTGTTCATCGGGCTGGCGCTAATCGCCGTCGGCGCCGGAGGAATTAAACCGTGCGTCTCTGCTCACGTGGGCGATCAATTTGGCCAACAGAACAAACATTTGATGTCCAAGGCCTTCGGCTGGTTTTATTTCTCGATCAATTTTGGCTCGACGATTTCGATGCCACTCACTCCCTGGCTGCTCAATAAATTTGGCCCGGGATGGGCGTTCGGCGTGCCGGGCGTCGCGATGGCAATTGCCGCCATCACCTTTTGGCTAGGCCGCTATAAATTCGTTCACATTCCACCCGGCGGCCGAAACTTTCTGCGGGAAGCGTTCGATCGCGACAGCCTCCGAGCCATCGCCCATCTCATTCCCCTGTTTTGTTTCTTGGTACCCTTCTGGGCGCTGTATGACCAATCCTTTTCCACTTGGGTCTATCAAGCGCGACACATGAACTTGGGGGGCTTCGATCCCGAGACATTTTCGGCTCAGCTCGAAGTCACCAATGCGATCCTGATCATGATCTTCATCCCGCTATTCACCTATGTGTTATATCCGCTGGTCGACCGCTACGTGACTGTGACACCGCTCCGAAAGATTGGCACCGGCCTGTTTATGGCCACGATCTCGTTCGCGATCCCGTCACTAATCCAAACCTGGATCGATGCAGGCGAGAAACCGCATATTGCCTGGCAGCTTTTGGCCTACGTTTTCCTGACGGCGGGCGAGGTACTGGTGTGGGTGACCGGTCTCGAGTTTTCCTATACGCAAGCACCTAAAAAACTCAAATCCATTGTGATGGGCGTCGCTTTCTTGTCGATCACGCTGGGCGACGTCTTCACGGCGAAGGTCAACGGCTATATCGCAAACCAAAAACTGCAGGGAATTGCCGTGCTGGAAGGCGCCCATTACTATTGGTTCTTTACAATTCTGATGCTGTGCACGGCTTTGATATTTGTCGGTTGGTCTCCCTTCTACCAAGGCCGAATCTATATTCAAGGCGAAACCGCTTAGGGAAGCGCCCACCAGCGGTTGACAACCACGTCATTCCAAGCTTTATTTGAGAGGTATTCATCGGCCGATTCCCACGCCGCGATCCAAGTCATAGCCTATCTCTGCCAGCCGGCCGACCGCTTCCTTTAATCTCCGTGGCAGAGTAACCACGCTTCTTCAAACGAAAGGTCTGCAATGCGCTTCGTCTGTTTGTCCCTCGCCGCGTTGTCCGTCCTGCTTATTTCGCATGTCCAGCGCGCCGCTGCGTTTCCAGAGTATTTCAAGGCCTGGCAGACCGAGTATCTCGACAGCGCGGATCACCCGGCCGATCCGGCGTTTGCCGAGCACGTTAAGAAGGACGTCAAGTGCCTCGTCTGTCATCAAGGCATGAAGAGCAAAGAGAATCGCAATGCCTACGGTGCCGAGCTGGCCAAGATTCTCACCAAGAAGGACAAGAAGAACACGGACAAGATCATGGCCGCCCTCAAAACAGTCGGCGACATGAAGCCGGCCGGCGGCAAGGAAACGTTTGGTGATCTAATCAAGGCCGGAAAGCTGCCGGGCGGAGAGCTCGATACTCTCAAGAAAGAGCCGGCCAAATCGGCCGCCGATGGCGACGAACCGAAGTAGCTCGTTGAGTGTTGGACGTCGGTGGCACAGGCGTCGCTCGCCACCAATGACTAATTACCCGCGACTAGCCGCTGACCGCGATTCGAATCGTTGTCGCAAACGACTGCCCAGGCTGCAGAATCTGCAAACCGGTTTCGACGCCCGCGGAATGCAACTTGATTGCGTTCGGGACGCACGTGTATGGCTCCATGCAAAACGCCTCGCGATGGGGCGGTGTGTAGACGACGCACTGCGCAAACACTTTATCAAATGTTTGTAGCACTCGGCGACCACGGCGCGGATCGGCGAGCTCCGTCCGGACCACGCCCGTGCTGTCGTGCGCCAATCCGGTAAATGTCGTGTCAAATGCTCGGCCTCCGAGCGGCTTCTTCCCATCCAGCATCTGTTCCGGAGTAACCGCCGACTGCTGGCCCGTCGGAATCATTTCCGCCAGGTCCCAATAGCGGCTGACCGGCACCGTGGCGATTGTCTCCTCCGCGCTTCCGCCCTCGCCAAGCGGCAAGCGAAAGTACGTGTGCGTTCCGAAGCCGCAGGGCAGGGGACCGTCGCCGACATTTTCGTACCGGATATCGCTTACCAGCTCCCGACCGCGAACTTCGTAACTCACGCGAATGCGAAAGTCGGCCGGCCAGCGCTCCAAAATCGTGCGATCGTCGCGCGACGCGTGAAATTCACCCACGACGCGGCTCGCGGTCTGCTCCACCACCCGCCACGCCCGCTTAAGGACAAATCCGTGAATCGCATTGCCGAAGTTATCCCCCGGTTCCAGCGCATATTCGCGACCGCCGAAATTGTAGCGTGCTCCGGCAATCCGTCCCGGAAACGGAAACAAAAGCGGTACACCGCTCCCGGATGGTCGTTCTTCGCCGCCCGCGAACTCCGGATGCGCCCAAATCATCTCGCGCGGCCCGTCGTCGAGCGCCGGTCGCCAACTAAAGCAGTTGAAGCCGAGGCTCGCCAAAATCCGCGCGGTCGCCCCGCTTGCTTCATCCGTGATCGTCACGATTTGCGCTTGCATTCTGTTGTCCGTCATGTGGAAGGGTAGGGTGGATCGCGGCGCGAGAGCCACTCGCGAGATGATCGCTCCTCACTAGCCGCAGCATCGTTGTCATCAAGAGCACGACGCCGAGCATCAGCAGCACGCTTCGCCGCACGATCGTGTCGCTTGCATCGCCCAGCGTCATCGTTGCCAACGTGTGCAGCAGGCCCAACGTAACGACAATCGCCGCCATAAACAAGCCGGTCGCCGGCCACGCGTCGCCTATCAGGCCGCCCCGCACATTCGGCGGCAATGTGAAGAGCACCCAAGAACCGACCGCCAATTGCACGAGCGACGCCCCGAGCGCGATCCGCGCCCCGGCAGAAATCAGTCGATTCGGGCCTGCCGCTTGAGTGCCGCCTTGTCGCCGCACAATGGCAATTAGCACCACGCCAACCACAGCGATTGACGCCATCACAAAATGCACCGATTGCGACAACACTTCCGGCCGCAGCATCAGAGGCCGAAACACAGCCCGTGAAATCACCGGCTCGGCTACCAACTCCGGCCGCGCCGCTAGCTCGCTAATCACGGCCATCAGCGGCGGAAAGTGATAGAGCAGATTCGTTGCGGCGAGCAGGGCGAACAATCCGTGCAACCAGGGCCGCTCACGCCACCGCTCCCACGTTGTCGCGTAGACGCCAAGACACACGAGCGCGAACACAATTTCGCCAACAAAGTTCGCGATCGCGCTCGCCGGAAACCGGCCGACAGTGTCGGCAAACTCGTGCGACGAATCAAACCACGCCACGACCCCGAGCGCCGTTCCGGTCACGATGCCCAAGAGGAGCCCACCCACCGTCCACCGTGCCAGCTCGCGTCCGGCGCGCCAGGCTGCTTTGTCATCCCGCCGCCCGCGGACCCGCAGCCAAATGCAAACGAGCGGCCCAGCCGAAGCCACATTCATCGCCAACAGATGAACCGCCAGCAGTATCGTCGCAATGACCGCCATATGCTATTCTGGCTGAGAGCTTGCAGCTAATAGCTGACGGCTTTTCCCGGGCGATTAGCTCAGTTGGTTAGAGCGTCGCGTTTACACCGCGAAAGTCGGGGGTTCGAGTCCCTCATCGCCCATTTGAGCGGCTATCGAGCCGCGGATTCATTCCCCGCTCAAAAACTCTCACTGCGCGTTTGTTTCCGCCTTAAGCGTGCTCAAGAGTTCTTGGGCTTTGCCAATATCTCGCGCTGCAATCTGTAGCCTGACTTCGAATGGCATGCTGAGATGCGGAGCCATCGTGGCCGTTGTCGCGTTCGCCAGAAACGCTTTGATGCCATTTGCTTCGAGGACGTTTAGCGTGATCGCCGCTTCTGGAACTGTGCGGTACGTCGCCAGTGTTACGAGTTCGTCATCGCGCATAGCGTAGCCCATACCAGAACGAACGTATGCAAAAGCTATTTCGACTCCGCGGGCTCTCCGCCCGGCAGATCCTTCTTCGCATCCTCGACGTCCTCTTTCGCATCTTTCACGCGCTCCGCCTGCCGATTGTACGCCTCGACCTCTGGCAACGCATTGAAGACTTCTTCGAATCGCTTGTTCTCCGGCGTGCCCGGCGTTTTGATTTTGTTCAGCACGTCATTTACCTTGAGCACGGACGTCGAAGCCGCCGCCGATTTCTCGCCCATCTTTTTCTCGGCCGCCATTAAACTGTCGATCGCCGCATCTGCATCGCCTATCGGCTTCTTTTTTACACCCGGTTCGGCCTTCACGTCGGCCGCCTGGTCCGCGCTGATCTCGTCGGCGGTACCGGTCAGCTCTTTGAGCATCCCCAATTGTGACTCTTCGGGCGTCGAGCCGGTAATCTCTTTGCACACTTGCATCGTGGCGGTTTGCTTCGCCGCATCGTAGGCCGGCCGCAAATTGTCCAGCCGCCGCTGCATGCGTGTCATATTGTCGACCGCCTCGTCATACTTTTCCTGCGCGCTTTGCCCGCAACCCGCGAGCAGCATCAACATCGCCGGCAATAAAAAAAGTCGGTTTCGCATCGCCTGGTCTCCCTGAATAGATGATTGCCTACGCCGCCATCATACCCGATTCCCCGCCGCGATGCCGCCCATTCACAGCAACATACCCGCCCCTGGAAAGGGGTCACTGACGGCCTTGATTGGCAGCAAATTGGGGTTCGCCACAGAATCTTTGCCTCGCCGATCCAGCACTTTCGAGCTAGAATAATTATCGGTGTAACTCAATTATTGGAGCGTGCGTCATGATCTTCAAACCGGCTGCCCGCGATGGCGCCTGGAAGGCAGCGGAACTGCGGAAACTCCTGCCCGATCAGCGCGATGCAATTCTCGCGGAAGCGGCGGCCAGTGCCGAAAGCGAGTATCGCAACAACCCGCTTTTAACTGACTTCGAAGCTTTTGGCGAGGACGACCTGCATGGCCAATGCACCGCGACCCCAGCGGGGTGAAATCTGGTCCGTGCAGTTCGATCCCTCGGTCGGCGCCGAGATGCGTAAGGTGCGTCCGGCAGTCGTCGCGAACCTGGATGCGATTGGCCGGCTGCCATTGCGAATTGTGGTGCCGCTGACTGATTGGCAGCCATCATTCGGAGGACTTCCCTGGTTTGTGCCAATTGCGGCCTCGCAGCAGACAGGCCTCATCAAGGATTCAGGCGCCGACGCGTTTCAGGTCAAATCGCTATCAGAGAACCGATTCGTTCGTCGCATCGGCAACGTGAGCGATGGTCAGATGGAACAGATCGCCTCGGCGATCGCGTTGTGCATTGGTGCCCCCTAACCGCTATACTCGATCATGTAGTTACACGCTCACTTCGGCGTAAAATCGGCGTCTTTCT
>DASYDU010000319.1:0-4023 GCA_036499445.1 Lacipirellulaceae bacterium | reverse complement strand
GTCGGATCGGCCGTGTAGATGCCAACGAGAAGCGGCTGCACGATCCGCTGAAATGCTTCGTGACCGAGACGTCGCGTGGCAAATGCGGCGACGCTCTCATCGGCCGACGTTGCTGCGCCATCATCGCCATACGTTTCGAGTCGCCGTTCGGGAATCAGCGGTTCGGCGAGCAGCCGCAACTTGCCGCGCCAACTGAGTGCCCGCGTCTTGAACAGCGGCCCGAGCTTACGCGGCGTCATCAGCACAAAGCCATCCGGCACGGGAAACAACCGGTCGCCTCGGACGACCAGCGCCCGGCGATTGGCGGCATTGGTCGAGAGCAGCTCGTCGGTCATTCCGATTTGCCGGCAAAGGTCGAGCGCCCAAGGGGTCTTGGTGATGAAGCTATCGGCCGCTTGTTCCACAAGGCAGCCATCGCGATGAACTGTACGGATCACGCCGCCCAACCGATCGGCCGCTTCAAACAGGCTCAAATCGGCGTCCGGCAGCAGTTCTGTGACTCGATGGGCCGCGGCCAGGCCGCTGACACCGCCGCCGATAACGGCGACGCGGGGGCGGATACCAAGATTTCGCGTCGGCAGATTCATTTGGCTGGCAGCGGTCGGGCGACCCTGAGGCGATGATTCGAGTTGGTTCACGGCGTGCACCAATCATCGATCATCGGTCAGCGTTCATCAATCGCCGTTACCAGATATGCCGGCTGGGGTTCCATGGCCAATAGGATGGCTGGTGGGCGCCGAAGTGCCATTCTAATCCGCAGACCAGCGTGAGATCGTTGAGCGTGCTGACGCCGCGATTGCCCAAGGCGAGATGGTCGGTAAATTCAATGCGGGCGGCCAGCCAATGGTAAATGGGGTATTTGACTCCGATGCCGATCGGAAACGTCCAGAGCTCCTCGTCGCGGCGATGGCCGCTGTCGGCGACGTAGTCGACCCACGTCGATCCCAGGCCGAGGCGCCAATAGGGCCTCACGGCCGAATCGCCCCACGGATAGTACATCGCGTTGTAGCTCCACATGTCCATGACGTTGCCACTGGGGACACTGGGATGCAACCGATTGGTGAGCTCGGGAGTCGCGCGCTCGAACTGGATTTCGTTCCCCCAATAGTAATCCCAGTCCCAGCCGACGATTAGTCCGCCGAACACGTCGTTATCAGCGCGGACGGGCTCTTCGACTCGGTTGGCCATTTCCAGGACGCCAAGCGTGCCACCGATGTAATAGGGGCGATTAAGCCAGCTGGTGCCCACCAGCGGCCAACCGTAGCCGACGTTGCGGCCGTCCGTGTACGAGTGGCGGAGGCCGAAGAATTGGAGCAGCGGCAAGCAGCGTGGCGGTGGACAGGCTGGATTCATCGTCGGTCCGCTCGGACAATTGGGGCCGCCGTCACCGGGAAGCATGTAGGGCATGTTCTCGCCCTCGTCCGGCGGCATATTCTCGGCTGGCACTTGATCGGGGGAAACGTCATAGCGGTAGGGCAATTCCGCGCCCGGCATCGACAAATCGTCGGCGGCCGGCGGTACGGACGAATTGGCAAGCGGGTGGCGGGCCATGCCGCGCGCGTCACCGATACTCGACGACGACTGAGCGGCAAGACGCGGGACACTCGCGCAGAGGAAAGCTGCTACCGCGCACGATGCGAGCGCGCGGCGAAATCGTCGACACCAGATGGTGACTTTCGTGGTGGACACGAGCCGACTGTGTCTCTGGAGTTCAAGCGCGGACGATCGCGATCACGGTCGTCCCAGTCGCGGACAATCCGCGCCGAAGTGAAAACGGACAGATGAGCAAGTGAGATAAGCGGCGGGATTATGCCGAGCGGCGCGAAATGTGTCAATTCGGGCCTGATTGCCAGCAGCACTTGCCGGATGCATGGAAGCTAGGAGGAGAGCGCCAAATCAGCGTCGGAGACGCCAACGCCTCCCACAGCTGGGACTTGGATTGTGGGCTATTGGCTGACGACTTGCTTCGTAGGGCCGCTAGCGGTGACGGCACCTTGGTCACCCGTGCCCGACGACGAAGTCACGTTGCCGGAATCTTTCTGCGGGGCTTCGGTCGTGGCAGGAACCACGGTCGCGTAGGCGGTGAGCGACGTTTCCAGGCCGGCGCCCAAATCGGTAGCGATGTGAATCGTCTGCTTCACTTTGCCGGGGTCCTGCTTGGCATTGAATACGACGTCGACAAAGTGACGTACGTTGGCCTGATCGTCGGTCTTGAATTCAAAGCAATCGGCGTCGCACTTCATCGCGACTATCTTGAAGGGCTGCTTGCCCTTAACCACGATCTTCTTTGATACTTGGTCGCCGTGAACCACTTCACCCAACACGAGCGACTCGGGCGTGACGGAGATTTGCGAGACTACGCGGCCTTCGATCTGCATCGGAATCCGCGGATTCTGGTCATCGTTGGTCACGAGCACAAGCTGCTCGTTGAAGTATCCGGCGGGAGCTGTGTCCTTCATCCGCACCAGCAGGTCGTAAGCCACGCGGCCCGAGTAGCGCTGCGTCTCGGTGAGCTCGACTTCGAGACCGTCACTGGCGCCGCGGACGTCAGTGATTTTCCAGTCGGAACGGCCGGCGTAGGTGACACGCACCTTTTGTTCCGACTTCGTGCCTTGATCGACCGAATCAAAATTCACCGCACCGGGCAGAAACACAATGTCGGTGCGAATGTTGCCATGCACCCGGACCTGCGCCTCGCCCTGCCGATGAACGCCATTGTCTTCCCAAGCGACTTCGACGGTCAGCGTGGCCGAATGAATGCCGCTAAATGTGCGTGTATTGAAAGTGGCGACGACGTAACCAGTTTCGCCGGTCTTAAGCGTATCGTTCTCGAGCGTCGGCGTCGTGCAACCGCAACTGGAGCGGACGCTGACAAGCTTCACATCTTGCTTATAGATATTCTTGATGGGGAACTTGTAGACGGTGTCGGCGCCACGAGCGACCGTGCCGAAATCGTGCTCCTGTTCGGTGAGCATCTTTTCGACCCATTGATCCGCGGAGCAAGGCGCGGCAGCGCTCCAAGCACCGAGGATGGCGAAAATGGCTAAGGCACACGTACGCATGATTGCAATTCCTGTTGTGGTCCGACGCCGTCTTGCCAATCGTGGAGGACGACCCTCGGATCGGTTATCAAATAACCCATCTCGGATCAATTATAGACCTCGGAATCCGCGCTGAGCGACATCTAGGGCTAAAGAGATATTTATTTTTTGGGAAGCGGCGGGCACACGCCGGGCACGCCGTTCGGTTCACCAGGATGAGGACGGATTGCGTAAAATGCGGTGACGGTGAGGGGCCGCTAGCGAGGCGGCGGCGATATAGCCGCTAGGATCGGACCGCCGGCCACGCGGTCGACGTATAACCACCCGAGGACGCCTATCTAACTGAAAGAATCGTTGCGACCGCTTCCATAATTGCAGGCGGCAAAACAGCGATCCAGGACAAGCTGGAGCGGCAGGCGGCGGCCTACGGCGGGACAGCAACGCTTCGATGTTCGCTCGCCGGCGGCAGAAGGATTCGCGCCCTCCCGCTTTCGCCCCCGGACACTTAGAATGCCGGCATGGCGAAATTTGAGAGCGTGGCCATTGTTGGAGTTGGGTTGATCGGAGGATCAATCGGCATGGCCCTACGCGAGCGGCGGCTGGCCGGCGAGGTTGTGGGCATTGGGCGAAGCCAGGTCAGCTTGGGAAAGGCGCAACAATTAGGAGCCGTCGATCGGTTCACGACATACATCGCCGAGGGCGTCGCCAACGCGGATCTGACGATCGTCTGCACACCGGTCGACACGATCGCCGAGATTGTGCGTCAAATCGGCGCAGCGAGCCGAAGTGATGCGCTCATCACGGACGCCGGGAGTACGAAGGAGACCATCGTATCGGCTGTGGAGGGGCAGTGTGGGAGTCGGACAGGTGGACCGCGCTTTGTGGGAAGCCATCCGCTGGCGGGCGATCACCGCACAGGCGTGGAAGTTGCCCGGGCCGATCTGCTTGTAAACCGCAAGGTAATTGTGACGCCAACCGCGAG
>DASYDU010000318.1:0-5376 GCA_036499445.1 Lacipirellulaceae bacterium | reverse complement strand
GCGGTCCGCACTCGACTCGTCTGCCTGGAGAACACCCACAACCGCGGCGGCGGTCGGATTCAACCGTTTGACGTGGTCGCTGACATTTGCAAATGGGCAGCGGACAATCGGCTCACCCGGCATCTCGACGGATCGCGAATTTTCAACGCGGCCGTGGCCACCGGCATCCCGGCCGACGCCTGGGCCGCCCACTTCGACACCGTGAACGTCTGCTTCTCGAAGGGTCTTGGCGCCCCGGTTGGCTCGGCCCTCTGCGGTTCAGAGGAGCTCATCCGTCGCGCGAGACGGCATCGCCAGGCGCTCGGCGGTGCCATGCGGCAGGCGGGCATCATCGCAGCCGGCGCACTCTACGCATTGGATCACCACATCGACCGCCTTATCGAAGATCATGAAAAGGCTCGCGTATTTGCCGACGCGGTCCGCCAAACGCCCGGCCTCTCACTCGATCCCGACATCATCGACACGAACATCGTGATTTTTAAAGTGGCGCCCGAACTCGGCACGGGCTCCGAATTCCAAGCGCGGCTGAGCGAGAATGGCCTCTTGGTCTACACTGTTGGCCGCCAACGTATCCGCGCCGTGATGCATTTGGACGTGTCGCTCCAAGACGTACGACTGGCCGGAACGATTTTGCGCGAAATCGCCTTGCCGAGCCCAACTACGCCAAGCCGCTAAGCTCCGCCGCCCGGGCCACACGGCTGATCCCGAGCATGAACGCCGCCGTGCGGAGCGAGACGCTACGCTCGCGGGCCAAGTCCCAGATTTCTTCAAACGCGCCGTTCATGGTCTTGTCGAGCTCCTGGCGCACGCGGTCGAGATTCCAACGGTAGAACTGGCGGTTTTGAGCCCACTCGAAGTAGCTGACGGTAACACCGCCGGCGTTGGCCAAAATGTCGGGCAGCACCGTCTTGCCGCTCTTCGCCAAGATCTCGTCGGCATCGGGCTGCGTCGGCGCGTTGGCCGCCTCAACCACAATCGGCGCCTTGATCCGCGCCGCGTTTTCCGCCGTGATCACGCCGCCAATCGCTGCCGGAATCAGTACGTCGACGTCGAGCTCCAATAGCGAGGCATTTGTGATTTTGTCGACGCCGGGAAAGTCGCGGAGCACGTGCTCGTGACCGAGCGCGTAGCGGAGGGCGGCCGGTACCTCGATTCCGCCCTCGTTATGATAACCGCCGCTGGTATCACCGAGCGCGACGATGCGGCAACCGGCTTCGTGCAAATACTTGGCCGTATGCGTGCCGACGTTGCCGAAGCCTTGGATTGCCACCCGCGTGTGGGTCGGGTTGCGCCGCATGCGCTGCAGCAGCTTCACGGTCAGCAATCCAACGCCGCGGCCGGTCGCTTCCTCGCGGCCCGGTATGCCGTAATACTCGACTGGCTTACCCGTCACTACGCCCGGGTTGAAACCGTGGTATTTGTTGTACTGATTCATGATCCAGGCCATAACACGGTGGTCGGTGCCCAGATCGGGGGCAGGGATGTCGGTATCGGGGCCAATCACGTCATGAATCTCGTCGATGAACTTGCGCGTGATGCGTTCCAATTCATTTTCGCTGAGCTTCGAGGTGTCGACGGCGATGCCGCCCTTCGCGCCGCCATAGGGAATGTTGACCACGGCAGTCTTCCAGGTCATCAGCGACGCTAGGCTACGGACTTCGTCAAGGTCGACCTCTTGGTGGTAGCGGAGACCGCCCTTCATCGGCCCGCGCGAGCGATTGTGCTGTACGCGGTAGCCGATCAGGCACTTCGGCGTGCCATCATCCATTTGCACGGGAATCTGTACCTGGACCTCTCGGCAGGCGGTCATCAAGAGCGACCGCATGTAGTCGGACAACTCGAGCTGATCAGCGGCGCGGCGAAAATATAAATTGACGGCTTCGAAGGAACGCATGGCAAAATGTTGGTTAACCGCGACGCGAAGGTCGGTCCTGCCGACCGCAGCGGAGCGCTGAATGACTGTGGGCGCTGCGACAGAAGCCGCGATCATACGGCGGCCGGGCAAGTGGGCACAAGGCCGTGGCTGGCCGAAGTTTGACCGCGGCCGTAAACTGGCGAGGATGAGCTCACGCATCAAAGGGGACCGAATTTTTGGAGGGCGCGCCGTCATTGCGGCGGCGCTAATGCTCGTTGCTGCATGTGACGCTGTCATCGCTCCGGCCCAAGAGCCATCGTCCACCGATTCTCGTTCGAGCGCCGACCAGAGCGCGAAATCGTCGGGCGAATCCGGGCTCATCGACGACGACGGCAAGACGCTCTGGGAATCGCCGACGCACGGCCGCCCGCTCAAGCTCGCCTATTTGCCGCCGGGCTGCCAAATCATTTTGGCGGTGCGGCCCGCCGACTTTGCCGCCCAGCCTGATGCCGAAAAGGTCGTGACCACTCTGGGACCGATTGGTGTACGCGTGGTCCAATTTGTGAAGAAAACGGTGGATATTCCGCTACGAGACGTCGAGCAACTGCTGGTTGGTTGGCAAGTGACTCACGAGGGAAATTGGGAAACCGCGCTGGTCGTCGGTGCCACGCCGGAAGCTACGGCAAAAGCATTCGACGCGCAGCGGGCCAATGCCGCAGCAGAACAGAATGATGACGAGGGTTATCTAGTCGCTGGCGATCGCGCCTATTGGCGGCCAAAATTGGCCGAAGGCCGTGTACTTGTTATCGCGTCGCAATCGACAATCGGTGATATCTTGGATTTGGCGGGAAACCCGCCGCCGCTGCGCCGCGACGTGGAACGCCTGCTCGCACAAACTGACGCTTCGCGGCATGTTACGCTGCTGATAGTACCGAGTTTTCTGTTCAACGATGGAGCCGGCATTTTTTCCGGCGAGATATCGCGTCTCCGCGATCCGCTGTTTTGGTTCTTGGGCGACGACATTAGCGCGGCCGCCTTGAGCTTGCATTGGGGCGACGACTTCTTTGTTGAGCTGACGGCCGTGCCGACATTGGATCTGCCGGCGAATAAAATGGCCGATCAACTGGCCCAGCGGCTGGCCAAAAGTCCCGAGCGTATGGCGTCCTATGTCTCGGCACTCGCTCCAAACGAATACAGCCGGGCGGTGGTCACGCGATTTCCGGAGATGGTACGGACGCTGGCCGCCTACACACGGCACCGAGCGAATCGCGATCACGTCGTTTTACGAAGCTATCTGCCGGCTGCGGCGGGGCAAAACCTGCTGATGGGCGCCGAACTGACGCTAGCCGAAGGCGGGGCCGGTTCGACGATGGGTACTACTGTCGAAGCGAACTCGCAAAAGTCCGTGCGCGAGCGCCTCCAGCAGAAGACTTCGCTGCGATTCACCAAGGATACGCTCGAAACCGCGCTCAAAATGCTAGCCGCCGACATCGGCGCCGAGATCATCATTCGCGGCCCGGATTTGCAACTCGATGGCATCACCAAGAACCAATCGTTCGGCATCGACTTGGCGGACAAGCCAGCCGAGGAAATCTTGGTTCAGATTCTGCGGCTGGCGAACCCCGACAAGACGGCGACCGGTCCGAGCGATCCCAAGCAAAAACTGGTCTACGTGGTCCGGCCTAAAGTATCGGGTGGTCCGGAGGTCGTGTTTGTCACCACGCGGGCCGCGGCCAAAAAGCGGGGTGATTCAATTCCCACGGTATTTTCGGCGAAGTGACCGACCGATATCTTGCTTCGGTTTTCGCGATCGCGTGGTATTATGGATGGGTGGAATAATTGGAGCGGCCGGCTGAGAAATACCTGCGGACGCCGCCATTCCATAGTGATGTTGGATTTGGCCATGGAACTGTTTCAAATACGCTGCGAGACTTGCCGAGCCCGGCTGCGGGTGAGCGACGCGCGAGTCCTCGGCCAGATCCTCGCCTGCCCCAAATGCGGCAGCATGGTTGAGATTGCTCCGCCGGCTGGCTGGGTCGCGCCGTCCGAAGTTGTGGCGGCTTTGCCGCTGACTGCGGCCACGACCTTTTCGGGATCGTCCAGCACGCTTTCTGCGGAGAATGCGGTTCAGTCCTCGGCCCCTGCAAGCAAGATTTCAGGAGTGCTAACGCGGGCGCTCCATTCGACTGCGGTGTGGTGCTCGGCCGGCGGCGTCGCGACTTTGGCAGTCGTCGGTGTCGGAGCCAGTCTGGCTTGGCGCAGCAACGCCGTAACGGTCTCGGCCATCGCGGTGGCCGCCGCAACTTCGGACGCCACACTGTCCGCGGCTCCCCAACTTGCGACACGGCCCGCGGCTGGCATTTGTCAAGGCTTAGCGGCCCCCATGGAGGAGCAATCACAGATCAATGCCGCTGACGAAGAAGCGGCCGAAAAAGAATCTACCACGAATCGCTCGGCACGTGCGCCAGAGGCAGCATACGCATTGAGCGATACACTGACTATGCCTCGGCCGACCACCTCTGAGACAAGTGAGGTGGTGCAGCCCGCGGCGCAAATGGAACGCGCTAGTGAGATAATCCCGGCGAGCGCCGCCTCGTCGCCAGCGACGTCGCCAAGAAGGCTGACGTTGGAGCCATTGCCTAGTGATCCGGCAGCAGCTAACATCGCGGAGGTTGGGCTGCCCCGATATTCGTCGTCGACGGACATTCTGGAAACGAGCGACCACAGTGGCGAGAGCGTCGCGATCGCGACGACGCAAGTGGCGGCGACGCAGAGTGCTCGCTTGCGATTCGGCCCATCCACACAGGACGTAGCCCATCGCACCAACATCGCCGATCAAGTCTCCGTGCCGATTAAGACGTTTGACGTGGTGGACACACCACTCGGTCATGTCCTGGACACGCTGGCAAACATGGCGGCCGTGCCGATCACGGTCGACCCGGTAGTGCTCTCAGCGGCTGGCGTCTCGCCGGACGCCAAGGTCACGGTACACGCCCACGACACGACGGTCGGCAAACTGATCGGCAGCATTCTCCGCGAACACAATCTTACCTGCAGAGTGAACGACGGCGCGCTACTTGTCGAGTTGCGAAGCGGCGAGACGAACTAAGACCACAGTTTTGCGATCCGAGTCCCACCTCCTTCGCCAGCCGCTTACATCTTCATTTCCATTGCTGCCGCAATCTTGTGGCAGCCGGCCATCATCGCTTCGAACTGCTTAAACGTCATCGACTGATAGCCGTCGCTCAGCGCTTTTTCGGGGTTCGGGTGGACTTCGACCATGATCCCGTCGGCGCCGGCGGCGATCGCCGCGCGGGCCATCGCCGCCACGAGCGGCGTGTGGCCCGTTCCGTGGCTCGGATCGATGACCACCGGCAGATGCGTTTTGCCCTTCAGATATGGCACGGTCGCCAGCGGCAGCGTGAACCGCGTGTGGCTCTCGAACGTCCGAATCCCGCGCTCGCAGAGCATCACATTCGGGTTGCCTTCATTCAGAATATATTCCGCCGCCAAAAGCAACT
>DASYDU010000317.1:0-3685 GCA_036499445.1 Lacipirellulaceae bacterium | reverse complement strand
TAGCAAATCGTTGATCCCCATTCTTCGCGATCTTTGCTCCTTTGCGACTTTGCAAGAAATACTGTGACAGCGCGAAGTTAATCTGCGCGCAAAGCCGCCAAAAAGAAAATGGCGCAAAGAGTAGGCTTAAACCAGTTTATTGCCTGCGCGTAAGTCTTCCCTGAATGTAGATATTGCCGTCGAGATCGGTAATAGCAGCATCGACGACGCCAAGCGCCTCCAAAATATCGTCGGCATTCATCTCGCCAACTGGGCTTGGCAAAGTATCGCCGCCAATCACTCGTGGCGCAATGAAGATATGCGCTTCGTCGACTAGTTGAGCATCAAACACCGTCCGCAACAACTGGGCGCCGCCTTCGACGAGCACGTTAGTCATTTTTCTGCGACCAAGCTCGTCAAGTAGTGACTCAAACCGCGCCGCGTGCGACTTACCGGCGCACGGAAAAATATCCACGCCGGCCGCAACCAATTCTTTGCATTTCTCAACGTCAGCTGCCGCGGAAACCGCGACCAGCACCGGCACCTCCCGCGCCGTCTTCACCAATTGACTCTCGAGCGAAATCGTCGCCAGCGAATCAACCACCACCCGTGTCGCTTTCCGCTTCACGTCGGCCGGCTTCAATGGCCGCGCCGTGAGCATCGGATCATCCGCCCGCGCCGTGCCGCTGCCTACGATGATCGCATCGACTCGCCCGCGGAGCTGCTGCACGATCTCTCGCGAGCGCTCGTTGGAAATCCACTTGCTCTCACCTACTGGCGTCGACATTTTGCCGTCCAGCGACTGGGCCCATTTCGCGATCACCCACGGCCGGCCCGTCGTGAGCCGCTTTAAATACGGCGCGTTTAGTTCGCGGGCGCGATCCGCCAGCACGCCAATCTCGCATTCAATGCCGGCCTTTCGCAGTTCGTCGATCCCGCCGCCATCGACCGACGGAAACGGATCCTCCATCGCCGCCGCCACCCGCTTCACACCGACCAGCTTAAGCGCCTGGGTACAAGGGGGCGTCTTCCCCTGATGGCAGCACGGCTCGAGCGTCACATAGGCGGTCGCACCCTGAGTCGCCTTGCCGGCGGCCTTGATGGCGTTGATCTCGGCATGGGGGCCGCCGAATTCTTGGTGCCAACCGTCCCCAACGATCTGCCCATCGCGCACGAGCACGCAGCCCACCATCGGATTCGGCTCAACTACGCCTTCGCCCCGGGCCGCCAACTCCAGCGCGCGAGCCATGAATCGTTCAGCGTCGGCGTCGCGTGTCACAATCGTCACGCGCGTCGCTTACGACGGCGTCCAAAGAGAGGACTTTTTGCCGCCGGCCGGGCGATCGCTGTCCGGTGTCCAAATCCGGCTGCCTGACTGAGCCGCTGCCGCGCCGCTGCCTGCAATCGCCGGCACGGGCTCATTCGCAGCCGTCCGCGCAGCCGCCAAATCCTCCGGCCGAATCACACCCGCTTCATACAGCAATTGATAGACGGCCGAAGCCACTTGCGGATCATCCATGTGGAGCCGCTCGATCCGCGCCAGCATCGCTTGCGCCGCTTGACCATTCCCGCCGGCAATGTGAAGCTCTAATTCGGCAAGGTCCCAGGGCGCGGTCGATTCATTGGCCGCTTCGGATCGCTCACGGGCCTCCTGGATCAGCGCCAGTGCTTGAGTGTCGTCATCCTCGGCGGCGATCAGCCGGCGATAGGCGTCGGCCGGCGGAATCCGCTTCGCCAGCGAGGGCCGCGACACGGCTTCCCGAGCTAACTTGGCCGTCGCGCTTCGAGCCGCCGTCAACACCGAGCGGCGATAGAGTTGCACCAAGTCGTCGTCGGCGACCGACTCCAAATTCAATCGCGACACGCGCACTATGGGCAGCCGGGCCACGTCCAAACCCTGTGGCTCAATCGGCTCCGTTTGCGGCAAGCCGAGTTTGTCGCGCAGCACCGCGATCGATGTGCCGTCGCCACGGTTATTGCTTCCCTGCTCCAAGATCAGCAACGCAGCGAGCAGCGGAATTCGCAATTGCGGATCTCCTGCCGCCTCGTAGGGTGTTTTGCCCCTCAAGTCCGGTCGCGGAACTCCCGGCCAGCGCTCGACAATCGCGAGATGCCGCTGTTCCACGATCAGCCGCTGCCGTACCTCGGGCGCCGTATCGGCCGGAAAATGCCAGCGCCAATTGAGTGCCTGCTCCGTTGGCGTGATCGAGCCTACGACTCGTTCCTCGCTCATCTCGCCCAGCGCGTCGCCGCAGATATCTACCAGCGTTGCCACCGTCGTGTCGAATGCCGGGCCGCGGTCCGTCGTCAGCTCCAGCCGTTCTTCGCGGTCCGTCTGCCGGCCAAAAACCGCAATCACGCCCGCCAGGCTCGGCACATCTTGCCGTTTGATGCCGTCGCCGGACTTGGGCAATGCTCGGTCCAAGAGCACAAACGTCTGCCGCGGTCGCGGTTGATCGCGGCCTGCAAATTCCGCTGGGTCGACCTCGAACGATTGCACGCTCGGGTTCGACGTCAGCCGCTCGGTCAATCGATCCATGTCGTGGATTCCGTACATCCGCACGACCGAGTCCAAAAGCGCTTCTTTCTCCAACGGATCAAGCAACTGAGCAATGGCTTCAGCTTCCACCGCGTCATCGAGCGGCACCTCAAGTTGCGCGAAGGCGTGCAGCCCTGCCACAAGCGCGCGATCATCGGCAAGCCAGCCGCCAAGCACCGTACGGTTATACACCAACGTCGGATCGGCCCCGTGGGTGCCCCCGAGTCGATCGATGATTTCGACGGCCGCCTGCCACTCGCCCTGTTCGGCAAGCCTCGACGCCTGTGCTGCCTCCGCCTGCCACGAGACGCCGGCGGGCCAGTCTCGCAACCGCAATTGGTCGCGGACCAATAGTGGCAGCCCGGAATAGTGATTCAGATTGACAATTAGTTCGAGCGCCCGCGCGTCCTTCTCCGGCGCCAAGCCGACGTGCAGCCACAGGTGAGCCTGGGCCGCGACGAACTGTCCTTCGGCCAAGAGCGCGCGGCCCACAACGCCGATCGCCTCGAACACGCGCTGCGGCATGTCGCGATCCACCAGCGCGAGCGCCCTCTGCAATGGCTGTACTGCGGCGCTTCCCTTATCGTTCGCCGCCAAAAACACGGCCTGACAGGCGTGTGCCGATGGATTCGTCGGATCCACCTGCAAAAACTCTTGCACCGTTTCGCCCGCGGCGGTCATCTCCTCCAGCGAGATCTCGAGCGTCGCCTTCAAGTCCAACAGCGACGCCCGCCGCGGATGTTTGGCCAGCGTCTGCTCCACGTGCCGCAGCGCGGCCCGCGGTTGATCGCCCTCGATCATCCGATGGATCTTTTCGATGTCGCCGACCAGATCGGTGCAGCAGAATTTCAGCTTCTTACCGCTGCCACACGGACACGGGGCGTAGGGATCGACCGCCATAGAATTGGGCCCTGTTCCAGGATGCTGGTGCGGGGAGACGGGGATTACGATTTTGAGACGGGATTTGGCGACACAGCCGCCCAAGCAAAATCCTATCACAGCCCACGCATGCGTGCGACCCGTCGCTGGCCGGCCGGAGGAGTACCGCAAAGGCTGGGGCCCCAGTCTATTTTTCGGCCGAGCCGCGCCAACAGCGTTGCAAAAGCGTTGACCGAAAACACGAACCTGGCCCCTTTGCCTTGGACGGGGCAGAATGAGATGGCGGCC
>DASYDU010000316.1:0-20993 GCA_036499445.1 Lacipirellulaceae bacterium | reverse complement strand
GTTGCGCCGTTTCAACGATGCCCCGCAGGCTATTATTGATCACAGGGCTCGGCCCGCCGCTTTGGGCGACGACCATGTTGCGCGGACGAGACATGTTGCAGCGCGGCAGGGAGAAACGATAAACCGTGGCATCGGTATCTTGCCCGCGTTATTGTCCGCACGGGCTAGAAGTCCGTGCCACGTCGGGGCCAAAATGGACAGGGCCGGGATCGAACCGGCGACACATGGATTTTCAGTCCATTGCTCTACCAACTGAGCTACCTGTCCAATCGAGCCCAGCGGAAAACGCGCGCGAAAGGTTTCCCGCTAGGCTCGTAGCCTCCATAATAAAGAAAAGTTGGGCGCTGTAAATGGCAGCAGAGAAGGGGCCATGCGAATCGATTTGCACTTGAAGCAGGACCTAATCGTCCATGCGGCGGGCTCATCTGTGGGTTTGCTTGCAGCGGCGCTTGCTGCGGTCTGTCTCTGCGCCTCGCCGGGGCTGGCTGTCACTTCGGATAGTGCGGAAGTGCAGAAGCTTGTGGCATCCGGTTTGGCGTATTTGGAAAAACCATTTAAGGAGAATGAGGACCCGAACGCCTTACGGTTGGGCGGGAAGTGTGTGGTTGGGCTAGCTTTCATCAAAGCCCACAAACCGGACCATCCGCGCGTGAAAGAGGCGCTCGAAGCCTGCCGCACTTCGATGACGGCCAATAAGCCGATCGACAACTATAGTAATGGCTTGGCCATTGTGTTTCTCTGCGAACTAGCACCCAAGCGCTACACGCACGAAATCCAGTGGTATCTGGATTTGATGCGGAAAAGGCAGAAGCCGCACGGAGGCTGGGGATACGACGGCAACAATCCTGAAGCTTCAGCCCTGGAAACCGGCGACACGTCGCAAACGCAATACGCCACGCTTGGCTATTGGGAGGCCTTTCATCACGGCTTTCGCATTGATGGTGACTCACTGGAACGGGCGGCCGACTGGCTGCTACGCACACAAGATCCTAGCGGCGTTTGGGGTTATCAGGGCACGATCGCTTCTGGCTCCCAATTGGTTCCGCAAGCGAGCACCAGCCCCTCGATGCTCGCCGCTGGATTGAGCAGCGTCTTGATCTGCGCCGACCTACTCGACATCGAACCGGCCGAAGATACCAGCGGCGCTGGAAACGCCGCCGGCACCGACTCCGGCGATCTACCCGCGGCGGTCCGCGCGACGGTGAGCGATCAAGAGGCTTCGCATCCGACGATGGTGCGAGTTCGAACCAGCCGGTTCGATGCGGGCGATTTGCGCAAAGCTATTGAGCTGGCCCACGATTGGATGGACAAGCACTATGCCATCGACATAGGTCGCTACGAGCAATACTACCTCTACACCACGGAGCGCTACCAAAGCTTTCGCGAGCTGCGCGACGGAGTCACTGAGGCCGAGCCGAAGTGGTACAACGACGGCGTCGAATTCTTGACCGCGCGCCAGGATAAGGAAGGCTTTTGGCGCTCCGGCTGTGGTCCGGCCGTCGACACCGCCTTTTCCGTGCTGTTTCTTCTGCGGTCGACGCAAAAAACAATTCGCTCGACGCTGGGCGAAGGCACGCTTGTCGGCGGGCGCGGCATTCCGGTCAACGTCGCCAAGGCCAAGCTGCGCGGGAATCAGATTGTGGTCGAGCAAGTGCAGACTAAGGTCGACGATTTGCTGTCGATGATCGACGACTCGGACCAAAGCCGGCTCGACGATCTGGCCCGCGATCCCACGAATCTCGTCGTGGATCAAGTGGACGAGAAGTCGGCGCGGCGTTTGCAGCAACTGGCCCGCGGCGGCGAGCCGCAAGTCCGATTGCTCGCCGTCCACGCGCTCGGCCGCGCTGGCAACCTCGACTATGTGCCGACCTTGATCTATGCCTTGACCGATCCCGATCGGCGAGTCGTCCTCGAAGCCCGCGACGGATTGCGCTTCATCAGCCGCCGCTTTGACGGTTTCGGACCGCCCGACGACTTCACCGATAAACAACGGTTCGAGGCGGTCGACGCCTGGAAGGATTGGTATCGAGCGTTGAGGCCTGGCGCAATACCGAATAAGTGAGTTCGTTTTTATGTCGACAACACACCACATGCCTCGATCGCGGTTGCGCGTCAGTGCGTACGACCGCATCTCGAGCCTGCTGGTCGCGCTGTTGGTGATGACCAGCTTGGTGGTGGCTGCGCTGCTATTGCTCTTCTTCGCGCGGAAGCTGATCAGTGCACAGATAGCCGTGCCCGTAAAGCCGATCCAATTCTCCGGCGGCGGTGGGGGCGGCGGTGGAGGAGCCGGCGGATTAAACCTCAATCAAGAATTGGAGCCGCCCGGCATCGAAGAGGCGCCCGATCTGGTCGATCCGCCGATTCAGGACACTCTCAACGCGGTCGCGAGCGCGGTCACCGCGCACACGGCCGTTCTCGCAGACGCCGGCATGGATGCCGAGGCCGAGGTCGCGCACGGCACCGACTTTACCGACAACCGACGGGCCGGTCGCGGCTTCGGAGTCGGCACGGGAAGCGGCAACGGCATCGGTAGCGGTACCGGCGATGGAATTGGCAGCGGCGCGGGCCCCGGATTTGGCAATGGCAACGGGCCGGCCGAGCCGCAGCGTGAGGTCCGCTTTGAACCCGACAATCTGCTCGAATACGCGCGGTTCCTCGACTTTTTCAAAATCGAATTGGGCGTGCTGGGTCAGGACAATAAGATTCACTACGCTTATAATTTGAGTCACACGGTTCCGAGCGTGCGTGACGGCCAGCCGGCTGACGAACAGCGGCTGTACATGAATTCGGCCCGGGGACGCTTTGCGCCGCTCGATCGCCAATTGGTCGGGCGGGCCAAGCTGGCCGACAAAGGCCGGATCGTTCTGCAATTCTACCCTGCCGAGACGCAGGCCATTCTCTACCAATTGGAACGCGATCGCGCGCAGTCGGCCGGCAAAAAAGTGGAAGAGATTCGTCGCACCGTGTTCCGAGTCGTGCGGATCAAGGACGGGTTTGAGTTTCAGGTGGACGAGCAGACTTATCGTTAGCGGCCGAACGTCGGCCCCGGAATTCAATGTCAGCTCTGCAATTGATTGAGATGCTCCAAGAGCGCGGCGTGTTGCCGGACCGCTTGCTGGAGAAGCTGCGCACTAAGGCGAGCGAATCGGAACCATCGCTTTCGGCCGACGATTTGGCGAAGTTTCTGGTTCAAAAGGGGCATCTTTCAGCGATCCAAGCGACGAATCTGCTGCGTGCCCTCACGGCTCAGCCGCAGCAGATGACTGCCGCCGACGTTGATTTGGAATCACGGGAAGGTCCGATTAGCAGCTCGATCTTTCCGTCGGGTGTGGTCGGCAATGTTCGGGCGGCGGGCAGCCAGAATGCTCCAGCTTCTAAACCCGAAACGGACGACGACGTTTTGGAGCTCGTTCCCATCGACGACGAAGAGGACGTGCCCGCAAGTCGCCCTGCAGCCGATCGCCCTGCATCGAGCTTTGTTCCGGCGGTCGAGCGCAAGCGGCAGGCGCCGATCGAGGAACCACTGGATGAGGGTTCGCAAATGCCAACGAGCCCGCTGCGCCCCATCAATCTGAGCGAGGGTGGGCGGACCGCCGCGGCAGCTCAGGAGCCGCGCCTAGCGGCCCGCGATGGCGAGCGAGTCAAGAAGAAACAGCGGCGCAAGAATCAGTGGGACTCACCCCTACTGTTGATTGGCGGCGGTCTGTTGGCGGTGCTGTTGCTTTGCGGCGGGACCGTCGCGCTGATTTTGAATTGGGAAAGTGGTGACGATCAACTCAAACAAGCGCGTGGCGCCGCTGCCAATGGCGCGTATGCTCAGGCGATCACCGCCTACGAGACGTTTCTTGCCAAGTTCCCGCGGCACCCGGAATGGAGCAAGGCCCGTGTACAGTTGGCGATGGTCCGCATTCGCAGCAACACGGAAAATCACGATTACGAGTCAGCGCTAAAGACCGCCCAAGACGAGCTGCCGGCGATCGAGAATGAGCCCAAGTTCGAAGAGGCACATGCCGAATTGGCCGCGCTCTTGCCGCAGATTGCCCGCGGATTGGCCGACCAGGCGGAAAAGGCGGCCGACAAACCGGACGACGTCGCGCGCTGGACCAAGGCCGCCACAGACACGCTCGCGCTTTCGGCCGACACGAAATACTTACCCAAGGCGCTGCGCAACGAAGGCGAACTGGACGCGGTCGAAGAAACGCTGGCCCGAGTCAATCGACGTCAACAATCTCAGCACGATCTCGAAGAAGCTCTGCGCACCATGCAAACCGCGATCGACAAGGGCGATTCCAAGACTGCTTATTCCGCGTACAACCTGGTGCTACAAACTCATCTCGAGCTATCAGCCGACGAGTCGCTGAGGGGCATGCTTGCCAATACTTCGAAGGCCGAGCAAGCCGCCGTCAAGTATGTTGACGAGCAGCATCCGGCGGATACGGCCGAGCGGCCCACACCTTGGCTGGCGGCCGTTGCACTGGCACATCGGCATGGCGGCACGAAAGCGCCCGCTTCGGGCACATTTTGTGCGCGGGTTGATGGCGCGATGTATGGCATCGACGTTTCCACCGGGCAACTTCTCTGGCGAAGGTACGTTGGTTTTGGGCCCGCTGCCGCGCCCGTTCCGGTCGGCGACGACATTCTGGTCGCTGACTCCCGTTTCCAAGAATTGCTTCGGCTCGAAGCCCGCACGGGCCGCCTCGTCTGGCGACAGTCGTTTGACGGATCGTTTGCGGCGCCACTTGTCGTCAGCGGGCGGGCCTACGTCGCCGCCGAGACAGGGCGGCTCTACGTGATCGACGTAACGACCGGAGGCCGTCTCGGGTATCTCCAGTTTGCCCAGCCGCTAAGTGCGCCTCCGGCGGCTGACCGGTTGGGCGAGCGACTCTACTTGCCCGGCGATCAATCGAGCATCTTTTCAATCTCGCTCAAGGATTTGAAGTGTCTGGGCGCCTACTATTTGGGTCATGCTGCCGGAAGCATCCGCGTGCCCCCGGCCGCGGTCCTCGACAAGCTGGTCGTGATCGCGAACGACGGCGTTGCCACCAGCCATCTGCAACTCTTGTCGTTTGACAAGCAAGGCGCCATTGCCAAATCGGTAGCCGATCGTCGCTTGAAGGGATTGGCGGCGTCGCCGCCGCTCGTGGCCGGCCGGCGCGTCGTCGCTGCCACCGACCGCGGCGAAGTCGACGTATTTGAAGTCGGCTCTGGCGAAGGGGACAAGGCCCTGACGCTGGTGGCCACACGCGAGGCGACCGACAAAGAGCCGCTTGTACGCTATGTAGCGGTCACCGAAGGCGCCGTCTGGATCGGCGATACGCAATTGACGAAGTATGCCGTGCTTCCCACCGGCAACCGCTTGCCCGTGCAAACCCTCGACAATAACTACGCGGGCGCGACGTTCGACTTTCCGCTGGGCGTCTACGGGGCGACGCTTGTGCACGTTCGCCGGCCGCCCGGTCGCGCGGGAGTAGTTGTCGCCGCCATGGACGCCGAGCACGGTCACGGTCTATGGGAGACGGAATTGGCGGTGCCGCCGGCTGCGAGTCCGATTGTCAATGAGGCAGATCGATCGCTCGCGATTGCCAATGTCAACGGCGATTTGTTCCACATCGATGAAGCGACCATCCGCGCGCGAATGCAGGACCAACCGCTCAACGCATCGGCCACGCCAGCCGGGCCGCCGCCTCTCACGACCGGCGTCGATTTGGGCGGAGGTCGGGGCGTGTTTGCTGCTCCTGGCAAATCAGATCATCTGTTACTCTACGATCCGAGCCAACGAGATCGGCCGGCGCGATGGATCGGATTGCCGAGTCCCCCGGCCTCGAGCATGACGCGGTTCGGCGACGGTCTCCTCGTCCCGCTCGACGTCGGACAGGTGTTTTATTTGAATCCGACGAGCGGGCAGGCGCTTGCGGCGCCGTTCCAGCCGCGACTTCAGCCCAGGACAAAACTGGCTTACCAACCGGCTGGTGTCGTGGGCGATTCCGGTCGGCAGTTCGTGATTACCGACGGGCAGGAGAAGATCTATCTGGTGGAGCTCGCTGACCAACCTGCCCCACACTTGGCACAGGTGGCCGAGGCCGGCGTCGGACCATTTCCAATGGTTTCGCCAATTGTCGTGAAGGACGATGTCGCGTTCGCGGTGAGCCAAGGAGGCCATTTAACGCGCTTCCAACTGCCGTCGTTGAACGCTGCAGGCGAAACAAACCTTTCGGCCGATGGCGTCGCTGGACCGTTTCCAATCGGCGATCTCTTGCTCGTGGCTACCGCCAACCAGCAGCTTGTCGCGGTCAAAATTGACGGCACGATCGCTTGGACGGTGCCGCTCGCCGGAGGCGATCTTGCCGGAGCGCCGCTCAAGTCGGATCAGGGAGTACTCGTTGCGTATCGCAAAGGCATCGTCGAACTTCGCGACCTTGGCGACGGAAAACTGACTCGCAAGATAGACCTCGAGCATCCACTTGCAACGGGGCCTGTCCGCTACCTGAATCGCATCGCGTTCGCGGCCCACGACGGAACGCTGCTCATCGCAAACGAACCATGAGGCACGTGACCATGCCATCGGCAGCGACAGAAATGCGATGCAGCTGGCAAACAGCCGTGTCAACCGGAGTGTTGTCGTGCGCACGACTGATTCTGGCGCTCGGCTTGACGGCCGCCGTGAGCCGTCCGCTGCCGGCGGCCGAGCGATTGGCCGATCGCCCGCCCTTTGACCAAGTGGTGCTCGACGAAGCCAACCACAACGCGGTTTTACAGGTCGCGCCGCTTAATTTGCCAAATCGCCGCATGCCGGCACAGCCGAAGGGCAATCTCACGGTCGAGCTCTTGGATCGGCCCGGCGAATCGTTTGAGGTGCCTTGGGAAAACATCGTCAGCATTCGCTTCTATGAACAAGCCCTGCTGGAAGAGGCTCAGCATCTGACGGCCGATGGCAAATATGACCAGGCGTTCGACGACTATTCGCGATTGGTCGCCGGCTATCCATCGCTCCCGGGTTTGAACGATGCCGTAAGCGACTATCTTCGCCGCAATGCGCTGGCACTTTACCAAGCGCAACAATTGGATCGCGCGCTGGCCGTTTTGGCGTCGCTCTATGATCGAGCTCCCAATTCGCCCGGCTTGGGGAGCGCGGTCGACGCCGTCTGCGGCCGGGTCATCGAGCAGCACTTGCGGGAACAGGACTATGCGGCGGCCCGCGCGGCGCTCGAAATGTGGCGCGACCAGTTTCGGGGGCTCAATTCGTCGGGAATGGCTACCTGGGAACAGCGATTTACGACCGCTGCCGGGCGCGAGATCGCCGAAGGCCGAAAGTTGATGGCAGCCCATCAGTATGTCGCGGCTCGAAAACGGATCGGCAAGGCCCGCGACATTTGGCCGGATTCGCCCGAAGCCCGCGATTTGCTCGCGGAAATCCAGCGTCAGAATCCGTCGATTTCGGTCGGCGTGTTCGAGGCGTCGCCGAATCATGCCGTGCGACGGATCGACGACTGGGCCACGCTCCGCGCCAGTCGCCTCGCCCAGCCGACGCTTTCCGAACTCGACGATTTCAGCTCGGAAGGCGGCATTTATGGCTCGCCGTACGGTAAATGGGTGGCGGACGATAGTGGCCTGCGCCTCAGCCTCAAGCTCAATCCGCAGGCGCCCGCGGATGCCGGCAGCCGACCCACCGCCGATGTCCTTGCGCGCTTTTTGTTGAGCATGGCTGATCCAAGCTCGCCGGCCTATCGGGCCGATTTTACTGCGCGGCTTGCCGGCGTGTCGGTCGAGGGGGATGAATGGGTCCGCCTCGATTGGTCGCGGCCACACGTGCGGCCGGAGGCCCTCCTGCAGGTTTCTGTCGTCCCGCCCACCGCAGACGATTCTCAGGCCGGCGATTCGACGCAATCGTCGCCGGCTCCTTGGGCCATGCCAAGTTATGCGAGCGTCGGCTCAGAAGCTGGCAGCACAACTTATGCGCCCAATCCACAGTCCGACGGTGGCGGCGCGCCACTCACCAGTGTCGTCGAGCAAACCATAGCGGACGACGAGGCAGCGGTCGGCGCGCTGCTTCATGGCGAAATCGACGTGCTCGACCGGGTGCCGCCCTGGCAAGTCGAACGGCTCCGCGCAGCCCACGGAATTCGCGTCGGCACATATCGCTTGCCGACGGTGCACGTGCTGATCGCCAATATGAAGCGACCGTTGATGGCCGCCCGCGAGTTCCGCCGCGCCCTCTGCTATGGCATCCAGCGCGATCGAGTAGTGCAGGAAGTCCTGCTCGGCGGCACGAAGCTGCCGGGGTTCGACGTGCTGAGCGGCCCTTTTCCCACCGGTGTCTCGTTCAGCGACCCGCTTCGTTACGCCTACAACAACCAAATCGTCCCGCGGCCTTTTGAGCCACGCTTGGCCGCCGTGCTGTCGACCGTCGCACTGTCGGAAGCATCATCGCCCGCGGTCGACCCGGAGCACAAAGCCGACGTTGAGTCAAAACCAATGCCCGAGTTGGTACTTGCGTATCCCGCGGACCCGATTGCCCGAGTCGCCTGTGAGACGCTTAAAATTCAACTCGGGCGAGCTCAAATTCCCGTGCGGCTATTGGAATTCACGGCGGACGAGCTGCAACAGGGCAAAGTCGATTGCGATCTTCGCTACGCTGAGCTGGCGGTTTGGGAGCCCGTGGTCGATGCCCGCACACTGCTGGGCGTCGGCGGTTTAGCGGGCGACGCTGCTAACTCCAACCTCAATGCGGCGCTTCGCCAGCTCGACGAAGCCACGAATTGGAAAGACGTCCGCGCCGACTTGTCGGAAATTCACGACATCGCGCACCACGACCTGCCGCTCGTTCCGCTTTGGCAGACGGTCAACTATTTCGCCTATCGCGATAACGTCGAGGGAATCGGCGACTCGCCGGTCGCCCTTTATCAGAACATCGCTCGATGGCAGCTTGCCGCCGGCAGTGCCGCGGGCGAACCCGGCCAGAAATAATTTGGAAACCAACGACGTGATTCGCGGCAATATAAAAGTGCTGGGTGTTGGCCTGCTCTTGGCCGCCGCGTCAATCGGATTGCAAACCGCTGCCGCGGTCGAACCGGGCAAATTCTGGGACCAGCAACCGTATCGGATCGAAGTTACGCTCGCCCTCGACGCTCCGGGCGAACTTGCGGACCGATTTGCGGCCGAGTTGCCGGCGTATCTCGAACGTCGCGCCGTAGCTTCGATCGGGTCGCTCTGGCAGCTTCACGCCGCGATAGCGATCGGCAGTTTGCAGCAGCGCGCCCTCGGCGATATCGAATCGCTCACGACGAAGGATTTGCCAAAGTCTGAGTCCGACATTGCTGGTGGAAACGACAAGCGCATTCTGCTCTCCGTTCGCGCGACGCCGTGGGGATACGAGCTGGCAGGCCGTGAGTACGACAGCTATGTCGATCATTGGGGCCAGACGCTCCGCGCGTCCACCCGCCAAGGCGATTCGGTCGCCGAACAACTCTTCGCTCTGCTCGCGCGCGTCGTAACACCGCTGGCCCAGTTTCATCTCGATCCCGCAAACGATCGGCAAGTGATCTTGTTGCCGCGCGGGGCCTCGCTGCCGCACGTCGGCGATTTCCAGTGGGCCGCCGAGGGCGACGTGTTTTTGCCGATCTACCGGCGAACGAGCCGCGAGGGCGAGCTCGTGGCCGGCGGCAGCCGAGTCGTGCCGTGGACCTTTCTGGAGTTGACGAAAGTCGATCCGCAGCAAGCCACCGGCCGCATTCAAAGCGGGACCAGCCGACCCTTTGCCATCCGCCAACCTGGGCGACTCGAGCAAGTGGCGATTGCCCTCCGCGCCGACGTCGGCGATTCGGTCGTCTGTCTCCGCTCGCGAACCGAGAAGGACAAACCGCTTGTTGGCTATCAGGTCTTCGCGCAGAACACGGGCGAGCATGAGACGCAGCTCGTCGGCTCGAGCGACGAAGTCGGCGAGCTAAGTGTCCCGCCGGGGAAGACGACGGTGCAGTTGCTCTATATCAAAAGTGGTGGCGATCTTTTGGCCCGCGTGCCGATCGTGCCGGGTGCGGTAGCCTCGATCGACGTGCCCCTGCCCGACGACGATTTGCGGCTGCAGGCGGCGGCCCGGCTCGTGGCGCTCCGGGAGGACCTCGTCGACCTCGTGGCCCGTCGCAACATCTTCATCGCCCGCGTCCACCAGCAAATCGAGGATAAGAACTACCAGCAGGCCCGACAAGTTTTGGAAACGCTCGACGAGCTGCCGACCCGGGCCCAATTCACGCAGGCCCTAGACCGTGAGGCCCGGTTGCACCGCACGAAAGATCCCCAGGTGCAGCGAGAAATCGACAAGCTCTTTGCCGGGATGCAGACCGTGGTGGGCAAGTTTCTCGATTCGCAGCCGATTGCCGACCTACACGAGCAACTGCGACAGACGCCGCAAAAGGAAACCAAAGGCTCTTAACAGCGTGTGGCACTCGAACGCACGTCACTTCCAGTGCGCAATCGCCGCCACGAGCGCCACGCCGGCGATCAAAATGATTGCCCCGAGGATTAGCGAGAACCAGGCGCGGGAATTGCTTTCTGCGCCGGCCGCGGCTCGTTGCGCGCGGTGGCCGGCCGGATGCGGGCGCTGCATGTCGGAAAGCGTGTCTTCTTCTTCGGCTGAGATCGGCACCGTGCGCTGCGAAATCTGACTGGGGCTGTCGACCTGCGACGGCGCCTCGTCCATGTCATCGTCGTCGAGCACAAACTCCCTCGTCTCAGGCAAGTTCGGCGGCGGCTGCAGCGCGGGCCGGGCGACGCCGCGCTTGAGAATTCCAGAGGGCGGCGGGCTGCGCTGCGCCAAATCCTGCGTCGCCGTGGGATCACACCAAGGCCGCAGCGCCTCGATCACCGCGGCCGCGGTCGGCATTCGCGTGTCGGCATTCTTGTCCATCATCGACGCGACCATGTCGCAGAATTCGTCGGACAGGTCCGGATTGAAGTGGAGCGGATTGAGCGGCGCTTCATTGAGGTGCCGTTGCATCTTCTCGGCCGTATTGCCGCCGGGGAAGGGAACCTTGCCCGTCACGGCGTAATACAGCGTGCAGCCCAGCGAATAAATGTCGCTGATCGGTCGGACTTGCTCGGGATTCGTGATCGTTTCGGGCGCCATGTAGTCGGCCGTGCCCACGAGCGTGCGGACTTTGTTTGGGACCGGGCCGCCTAATTCGTCAATGATGAACCACGCCAAGCCAAGGTCGGTTACCTTGGTGTGGCCATCCGGTGTAACCAGCAGATTGCCAGGCTTGACGTCGCGATGGATCAGCCCCCGGCGATGGGCGTAATGGAGGCCTTCGGCCGCCTGCGAAACAATCGTCGCGGCGATGGCGGCCGAGAGCGGGCCGTTGCGCCGCACTAGCTTGCGCAGATCGGTGCCGGGCACATATTCGGTGACGAAGAAAAATGTGTCACCCTCGTGATCGGCGTACGTCGCACGCACCAAATTCGGATGATCGAGCTGGGCTTGTGCGCGAATCTCGCGCTGAAAGGCCGCAATGGCTTCCGGTGTGCTGCGGCTCTTGGGCAGCACTTTAATTGCTTCAATACGGCCAAGCAGCTTGTGCTCCGCCTTGAAGACGTGGCCCATTCCCCCCTGGCCAATCGCGTTGACGATTTGATATGGACCCAGCGTAAACTTGGTCCGTCCCTCCTTGAGTTGCTCGACCTGCCATCGGTTGAGGTAGCCCGCCTCGACGAGTCGCTGGCCGAGCGCTTCGTCAAGAATCTGTTCGGCCGTGAGCGAAGGATCGGTCGCCGACGCCACCAAGCCAGCGAGCGCATCATCCAGTTGCTGCCTGGATAAAAGGCCGCTGGCCAGCGCCGCATTCTGAAGCGTCGAACTGCTGATTTGAGACGCCATCGTCCGCCCACATCGATCGAACCGAAAAGTAGCCAACCCAGAGCGAATCTGACATTAAATGTACTCTCACTGCTCTCCCTGCGCCAAGGTCCGTCGACCAAATTAGTTGGTCTAACTAGTGGAGCCCTCAGCCTTTAGGTCGCGTAAGCCAAGCCGAGGGCGGGGGGGCCTCAAGCGTCAGCAGTTCTTTCCGGACAGGATGTTCAAAGGCTAGTCGGCGAGAATGGAGTGCAATGCCGTGAGCGATCTTGCGGACGGAACCGTATTTTCGATCTCCGATGACCGGCCATCCGGCGTCGGCCAATTGGACGCGGATCTGGTGCTTCCGGCCAGTGAGCAGTTGAATTTCGAGGAGCGTGCCCGGTACGAAATTTTTGCCCCGACGAATTACGCGGTACCGCAGCTCGGCCCGCTGCGCCCCAGATGCATTTTGCCCCGTCACGTGCACTTGCCGATGCCGCTCATCCTTTCGCAAATAGTGTGTGAGCTGGCCGCTCGGCGGATCGACGCGGCCCTCGACCAACGCCCAATAGATTTTTTCGACCTCGCGCTCACGGAACATCGCCGTGAGCCGGGCGGCGGCCTTCGACGTTCGGGCCATCAGCACCACGCCCGTGACGGGCGCGTCCAGCCGGCTGACGATGCCCAAATAGACATTTCCGGGCTTCGCATACTTCCGGCGGAGGTGCTCTTTGGCGAGCGTGAGCAGCGATGGCCGATCCTCGGCCACTCCCATCGTCGGGAGCATGGCCGGCTTGTTCACGGCGAGCAGATGGTTGTCTTCGTAGAGGACGTCGAGCATCGCGGCGGGGATTTTGGACTGGAGACTAGGGGCTCGGGCTTCGGCAGCAAAACAGCTAACATGTACTATAGCGTCACGTGCCGATTGAGATTCACAGTACCAAATACTCTATACGCATTCCTGAGTACTCCCCCACTCCCCACCTCCTATTCCAATGCTCATCCTCGCTAGCCGCTCGCCGCGGCGCCATGAACTTCTCGCGGCGGCTGGATATCAATTTGAAGTCCTCGCGCCGGACGAGGACGTCGAATGCGGCGTGTGTAGCGAACGCGGCCCTGCCGGGCTGGTGGCCGAGTTGGCCTTCAGAAAGGCGGCCGCCGTGCGAAATCAGTTACTCGCCAATCCGCAATCTTCGACCATCCTCGCCGCCGACACAGTGGCCGAATGCGACGGCATGATCCTCGGCAAGCCACGGGACGAAGCCCACGCCCGCAACATGCTCCGCCAACTGAGTGGCCGCCGGCATCGGGTGCTCACCGGCGTCTGCGTCTGGCCGCCCGCTGTCGCCGAGCCGCTCATCCGCGTCGCCGTCACCGACTTGCGCATGGACGAGCTTTCTGACGCCGCGATCGACGACTATCTCGCCACTGGCGGCTGGGAAGGCAAGGCCGGGGCCTTCGGCTATCAGGACCGACTCGGCTGGGTCCACATTGAATCAGGTAGCGAGTCCAATGTGGTTGGCCTGCCGATGGAGCTGGTTGCTGAGATGCTGGCCGAGGTTGGCAGCTGACAGGAGAAGTGAGAATTCGTCTTGCCGCCGGCCGCGGGAAACGCGACAGTTGAAGGTGAGAGTGCTCAACGAAACAAGGCATTCTTAACTGTGCCAACCAGTCGATCCTCATACCTCGCACCTCGCGGCTCAACATGAAACTTCGCGTTGGTGTGGTCGGACTCGGCAAGGCGTGGGAGACGCGGCACGCGCCGGCTCTGCGGGCGCTGGCGGATCGGTACGAGGTGCGGGCTTTTTGCGATCCGGTGGCGCATCGGGCGGCCGAGGTTGCCCAGCGCTGGCCGGCTCGCACATGCGACGGCTTTCGCGCGCTCTCGGAAAGTGAAGACATCGATGCCGTGCTGCTCCTCTCCGCCCGCTGGTACGGAGCGCTGCCGATTCTGGCCGCTTGCGACGCCGGCAAAGCGATTTATTGCTCCGCGGCGCTCGACCTCGACACCCACGAAGCCGAAGAAGTTCGGCAGCGGGTTCGCGACGCTGGCGTGGCTTTCATGGCCGAATTCCCCTGCCGTCTCGCTCCCGCCACGCTCCGGCTCAAGGAATTGATGGCCACTCGGCTGGGCAGGCCGCGGCTCTTATTCTGCAATCGCCGCCACACCTCCAAGGGCACGACCGCCGCAGTCTACACGTCCGACATGCGGCAGCTCATCGAAATGGTCGATTGGTGCCGGGATGTGGTTGGTGAAGAGGCTACCAGCGTGGTGGGCGCGGCCCACGCCTCGCTGCCCGCCGGCTGCGACCATAATGAGCGGCCCTCCAAAGATTATCTCGTCATGACGCTCGACTTCTCTCCCGCCGGCGAAATTGGGACTGGCGCTGTGGCCCAGATTGCCTGTGGCAGCTACGTCGACCAGAAGTGGCACGAAGCGGCCGCCTTTCGCCGCCCGGCCGACCTGCAAGTCGTCTGCCAGCGAGGCATTGCCTTTCTCGATCTGCCCCACACAGTCGTCTGGTTTGACGATGCTGGCCAGCATTCAGAACTGCTCGATCACGACCGCCCAGTCGGCGAGCAACTTCTCTTGCACTTCCACCGCCAGGTAAGCAGCCTGGTGCTCAAGACCTCGAGCCTGGAAGACGCCTTCAAGGCGCTCACGATCGTCAACGTGGCGCAGGAAAGCTATCTGCAAGGCCACCGGGTCACATTGAGCTAGTCGATCGCCGTTCGGCGGCGTCGAAGGAACCAAGCTCCAGCCGTTCCGACGAGCAAAAGGTAGCACGCGGTCGGTTCATGCTGCGCAAATCCGGAATCACAACTTCGCAATCTTGCCATTTGCGTTCCGACCCAATTTCGCCCATGTCCAGCCAGGAGGCCGGCGAGGCGACCCCGGCGAAAACCTGTCGCCTGGCGAAAAGCCGACCGATTTTGCATGACCGTTTACCCTATCCGCCGTAACGTTGACCCGCGCCGACGGCCCCATTAGATTGGAGTCGCCCGTTGGGCTGCCGTTGGGCCTACGGTTTGCTCCCCACTTGTCCGCAACCCGCGAGCCATTTATGGCCACGACCACTGTGCCGACCCGAACTGTGCAAGAAAACATTGACGAAACTGCGATCAACACCATTCGCACGCTGGCGATGGATGCCGTCGAAAAGGCGACCTGCGGCCACCCCGGCGCGCCGATGGCCATGGCGCCGGTGGCTTACAAGCTGTGGACCGAGTTCTACAAATACGACCCGTCCGCGCCGCTGTGGCCGAATCGCGACCGATACGTGCTCTCATGCGGGCATGCGTCGATGCTCTTGTACTCACTAATTCATTTGTCGGGCATTCGCGAAGTAACTCCCGACGGCAAAATCACAGATCGACCGTCGCTGCCGCTCGACCAGATCGAGAACTTTCGTCAATGGGGCAGTCGCACCCCCGGACATCCAGAACACGGCCACACGACCGGAGTCGAAACCACGACCGGCCCGCTCGGGCAGGGGTGCGGCAACAGCGTCGGCATGGCGATCGCGAGCAAATGGCTTGCGGCCCGCTACAACCGGCCCGATCACACGGTCTTCGACTTCAATGTGTGGGTCAACTGCAGCGACGGCGATTTAATGGAAGGCGTCGCCAACGAGGCGGCCTCGATCGCCGGGCATCTGAAGCTCGACAATTTGTGCTGGATTTACGACAACAACCACATCACGATCGAGGGCAAAACAGACCTGGCGTTCGACGAAGATGTGGCCACGCGTTTTCGCGGGCTGGGCTGGCACGTGCTGGCAGTTCAGGATGCTAACGACTTGGCCGCCGTCGAAAAAGCCTATCGAGGTTTCTTGTCACACGAGGGTAGCCCGACGCTGATCGTCGTCCGAAGCGTGATCGGCTATGGCGCACCCACCAAGGCTGGCACCGCGAAGGCGCACGGCGAAGCACTTGGCGCGGAGGAAATCAAAAAGGCGAAAGAATTTTACGGCTGGCCGGTGGACGCAAAATTCCGCGTGCCGCCGGAGGTGCCCAAGCGATTCCAGGAGACGCTTGGCAAGCGGGGCGCCGCCGCGCGACAGGCGTGGGAAAAACTCTGGGCGGATTACGAAAACAAATTTCCGGAGCAAGCGGCCGAATTGAAGATGATTCAATCCGGCACGTTGCCGCAAGGTTGGGACAAAGACATTCCCGTATTTGCCGCAAGCCCCAAAGGCGAAGCGACACGCAATGCCGGCGGTAAGGCAGAGAACGCGATCGCCGCGCGCGTGCCGTGGCTGCTGGGCGGCTCGGCCGACTTGGCGCCGTCGACGAAAACGCTGCTCACGTTCGACGCGGCGGGTGGCTCATTCTCCGCCGAAAATCATGGCGGACGCAATCTTCATTTCGGCATCCGCGAGCATGGCATGCTCGCGGCCGTGAACGGCATGGTGCTCTGTGGACTGCGGGCGTTCGGCGCGACATTCTTCGTCTTCTCGGATTACTGCCGCCCGTCGTTGCGGCTGGCCGCGATCATGAAGATTCCGTCGATCATGGTTTTCACGCACGATTCGATCGGTGTCGGCGAAGACGGTCCCACTCACGAGCCGGTGGAGCAGTTGGCGGCCTGCCGCGCGATTCCAAATTTGCTGGTCTTGCGGCCTGGCGATGCCAACGAGACGGCTGAAGCGTGGAAGCTTGCGATTGCGCAGACGCACCGCCCAATTGCCCTCATCTTGACGCGGCAAAACGTTCCGACGGTCGATCGTTCGAAATACGCCGCTGCCACGGGCGTCGAGAAGGGCGGTTATGTCTTGGCTTGTGCCGCCCCGGACGGCAAGCCGGACGTCATTTTGCTTGGCACCGGGAGCGAGGTGCAATTTGCGGTAGCTGCGCATGAAGAGCTGGTGGCCGCGGGCGTTCGCAGCCGAGTGGTCAGCCTGCCTTCGTTCGAGCTCTTCAATGAGCAGCCGGTGAAATATCGCGACAGTGTTCTGCCCCCCTCGACGACAGCCCGCGTGGCGGTTGAGGCGGGAGTCCGACAGTGTTGGGACCAGTATTTGGGTCTCCGCGGCGCGTTTGTCGGCCTCGACACGTACGGCGCGTCGGCTCCATTCGAGGAAATCTACAAGCACCGCGGCATTACGGCCGCGGCGGTCGTCGCCAAAGCCAAGGAGCTTCTGAAGCGGTGAGTTTTTCCGCGCCGTTCGATCGCGAATCTGCTGTCGTTCACTTTCCTTGCTCGGTTCCGCCAGGCAGGCGATAATGGGTACATCGCACCGCGAATGCCCGTGATTCGTTTTGTCGTGCGCGACGCGCGGAACAGGATTGCGCCATGGTACGCTGCCGCCCACTGTCGATCTGTCTTTCACTACTATTGTTGGCCCCGGCGTGGCCCGGTCTGGCTGCCTCGGTCGTCGATCAAGTGCCGCGAGATGCACTCGGATTCGTGTTGGTCCGCAACTTGTCGCTGGCCGATGCAAAGATCGCCAAGGCGATGGGCTCGTTGCGGCTGCCGCTGCCGGCACCGCTCTCGATGATCAAGTCGATGACCGGCATCAGTTCGGGCCTCGATCTCGAGCGGGATTTGCTAATGGTCATGCTGCCGCCGGAAAAAAGTTTGCGGCCGTTTCACTTGGCGGTGTGGCTTCCGGTGAAAGATTATGACGCGCTGGTCCGTTCGCTGGATGGCAACCCGCAGCGACGAATTGCGGCGGCGACGATCGCAGGCGAGGATGTGCTCATCGCCCATTTCGAGGACTGGGCCGTGATTATGGACCCGGATCAACGTGAGCGGCTCAGCCAATTGGCAGACGGTCCGGCGACGCAACCCGCATTGGATGCATCCCGCTTCACCGATCGGGAAAGTGACATTTCGCTGGTTGCCCTGGCTGCGGGGATGCGGACAGCCGGGAATTGGGCGGCGGCCGAAGAGGCCGCGCCGCAAGGGGCCGGCGACGACAAAGAAAAGCACCAGCGAATTGTTCCCGTTCAGTCGCCGCCACCGAACGACAATTCCTGGCTCGCCGCCTGGCAATCGGTGCGATCGATGTTCGCCGATGCTCAGGAATTCAAGCGATTGGCCATGGAGGCCAAAGGATGCGGCTGCTCACTGCGATTGGACGCTGCCGGCAACGCGGTGCTCAAGTTTCGTGCGGCGCTTTCTCCGGATGCCGAGCCGAGCGGCGCGGATGGACAATCAAGCGAGCCGAACCATCCGTCCGCGCCCCTGCTCTACGAGGGCGGCCCCTTTGTGATTAGCGGTTCTGGCCAAATGTCCTCGCGATGGTTGATGCCGTTGGTCGCGCCGTATATTCGGCAGACGGCGACCGACTTGGCCGCCGAATACAGTACGAAGGTCGATGAGGCCGACATGGCCAAGTTTCGGACCCTGGTCGAACAGGCCGTGGTTCAAGTGAAGGCCGTGGCGATTTTGACGCGGCCCGGCGCCGAACAAGATGGCGTCTACACCAACAGCTTTCTCGCGGTGCGCGTTCGGTCGGCGGACGAGTTCATCAAACAATCGAAGGCCGCCGTCGACCAGTGGAATACGATGCTCGGCAAAGCGGACGCGGGCGTTAACCTGGTATTTGAAGAGAGTGCGATCACCGTCGGCGAACACGAAGGCACCGAGTACTCAATCGACGTCGCCAAAGCCGTGGGTGCGCCGCCGCTGCCGGAAACACGGCAGTCGATGGAGCGGCTGTTTGGACCGGGCGGCCGTTTTCGGCTGCAGCTCGTCAAGGTGGATGACACAACTGTGCTGGCTTCGATGGCTTCGGAGGATCAGTTGGCCGCTCCTATCCACGCGCTCCAATCCAAAACGGCAAAGTCAGTTGCCGACGACGGCAAAATACAGTCGGTCACGCCGCTCTTGGCCGGTGAGCCCAATTGGCGACTTTATTTCAGTCTCGACGGTTACAATGGCTGGCTGAAAAGACAGATGGAAGCGATTGTCGGCCCGGTGATTGGCGGTCCGATCATTCGACCATTCCCCGCGTCGTCGCCGATTGGCGCGGCCGGCGGGTCGGCAGACAACGCCGTCTGGGCCGAAGTGGCGGTGCCGGCCGACACGCTTCGCGGCATCGGCCAGTTCATTCATCCGTAAATTGCCAGCCGATTTTGTGGTGTAGTCAGCGCTACCTACACCGGGCAATGCACTTCGACGTGGTCGACCTGGAATCCAGCACGTACGACATCTGCAGCCGCGGAGTTGATCGCCTGTTCAAGCGACGTCGATTCACGCGAAAAGCGGACAAAGACTTCGCCATTTCGGCTGACGATGGTGCCGTCATCGCAGCCGGCCTCGAACAGGGAATTCCCCTGCTCGTCGTCGACGTCGGACGCGTCAGACAGAACGAGTTTAAATTCGTATGATTTCATCGGTCATTCTAACGGTACTGGTGTCGTGTGGGGGCAATCATCGACTTCTTCAGTAATATGTCGCGCATGATACTCGGGAACCCGCGGTGTCGAAAAAACTCGGATAATGCAACCACCTCTCTGCTTTGCCGGGCAGTACAACTTGCCCCAAATGTGCGCTTGTCCGCCCGCCTTTACGACGCGCCAACCTCGGCTCTCCGCATACTTGACGGCTTCGCGAATATGCTTGTTGGGATGATTGGGCATCAACGGTGATCCAACAGCATCGCAACCCTTTTCACTGTATTGTACGTCGCGATGTGGCCACTGAAAATAGACGTCGCACGACTCGAAATCCTGGCATTACTCGGCGGTTGCGCTTCGTTGAGGCATTTCCCGACCGCGGTACCAGATGGCTGAAGTCGTTGCGACGGAAGACAGGATCGCGTCAAGCACGTCAGCCGGCTCACCATTGGCGCCTAGAGAAAGCCTGACGGCAACAAGATTCGCGAGCTTGCCCGCTGTGATGCTGCCGCACTCGCGCTCGCGACCCAGGGCTTCCGCACCTGAAAGGGTGCCCATCCTCAGGATTGCTGTGAGTGCAATACCAGGGTGCGCTCGCGCGACATGTCGCATCTCGGCAAGTAGGCTCAAGTCCGGATTCGACGCCCGGCTGTCGGTGCCCAATGCGACGCGCACGCCAGCGGCCAGAAGTTCCGAGAGCGGATAGGGCGAGTGACAAAAATAGGCGTGAGTCCGCGGACAATACACCAGCGACATTCGATCGCGGTGGGTGGCCAAGAACTCATGCTCGTCCCGGTCTAGGTAATTGCCATGAATCACAAGCGCCCGCGGCGCTTGTGCCAGCAGTCGCAAGTAGTCAAAGGGCGAACTGCCGCGCGGGATCGCGGTCGCATCCCACATGCTCCGCTCGTCCAGCAGCTGTTGAAACCGTCCGGTGCCGCAATCGAGCAGCTCGAGCTCGTCGGTGCTTTCGGCGATGTGCATCGCGACGGGAAGATTCCGTTTGCGGGCCAAGGTCACGAGCGACGAGAGCAGGGCCGGCGAGACGGTGTAGGGCGCGTGCGGGCTGAGACCCAACTGAATTCCCGGTTCCCCGAGACTTCCGCCGACAGCGCCAAATTCCCATTCGAAGGCATCAAGTTGCTGGATCGCGGCTTGCAACGCAGACTCGGCCCGGGCACCGGAAAAGCCGATCGCTTCGATCAGCAGGTTAACATCGGGCGATATGAGATTGGCGTATGCCGCGGCGCCGGCCGTCGCGATTTCACCAATCGTGGTCACGCCGCTACGCAGGCTTTCTTGCATGCCG
Source organism: Lacipirellulaceae bacterium (assembly GCA_036499445.1). Taxonomy (GTDB): domain Bacteria; phylum Planctomycetota; class Planctomycetia; order Pirellulales; family Lacipirellulaceae; genus DASYDU01. The sequence continues at coordinate 510 of DASYDU010000316.1, read as the reverse complement.
GCTGCGATGGCGGCCTGTGGATTGGCGTCGCGGCCCCGCCGGTGCGCGAGTACAAATGGAATCCAATCGGCGAGCGCCATGCCTGGCTTGCCTAAGGGTTGCGCGAGATCGCTGAATTCCAAGTGCGTGTGGGCGTTGACCAATCCCGGCAGTAGCGCGACATCGCCTAGATCATGGACCGGCTCATCACCAATTGCCGAAATGCCGACGGCCACGATCCGCTCGGCGTCGATCGTCACGACTCCCTGCTCGATCGGCGGACGATCGACGGGAAAGACGACGCGTGCTTGGAGTGAAAACAGCATGGATCGCAGCCCGCCGAAACTATTCGACGCCGCCCGCAACCAGATGCTGCGACTGCAAAGCGCGAGCGTCGCTGAGTTTCTCTTCTTTGGTCGCCTGGTAGGGAAGGCGATGGAACCAAGCCAGTACGCCGACGGCCGCAATTGCCGTCACGATCACAAGCGGCAGTCGATACTCCAACTGCCCGGCCGCGCCTTCACTGAAGAG
>DASYDU010000315.1:0-17544 GCA_036499445.1 Lacipirellulaceae bacterium | reverse complement strand
CGAGTCCTTCCTACTCCGAGCACCCTGCTCCCTGCCCCACGCTTCCTCCCGTCAATCCTCAACTTTTGGCCATGCGAAAAATTCGCACTCCCGCTCCGCCAGCCGACGCCCTCGCTCCTCGTTTCTCGCTCCTTCCCGGCTAATTGCTAAAAGCTAATCGCTAACAGCTTTTCTTGTAGAAATTGGGCCACCGCTTCTGCTAGGGTGAACCCCGCACGGTCGCCGACGACACGGCAGTAGCGTATTCCGCTCGTTTTCGACGGATCCACGGTCAAGCTGAAGCCCCTCACACGGTAGCCACAGTAGGCCGCTTACTTGCAAGGTCGAAGACGAGAAGGAAGAGAGTGAAGAGGTATCGAACGGCCGAGTGAGCGTGAATTGGCCCTCGACTCTCGACCCTTGACTCTCCGTTCTGCCCCAACGGCGCCGTGTGGATCGAACTGCGTACTGAAGAAGCAGCCCGAAGGTCTATCCCTGAACCCTGACCTCCGGCCCCTGTCCCCTCCTGCGCAGCCGGTCCGTCCGCGAGGCGGCCGCCTCTCTTTTTTTTAAGAATTAGCCACAGAGATGAAAGAGATCGCAGAGCACGATCGGAGAGAACTATTTGAATGAATTTCATCAGTCGTCGATCACCAATCAACGATTGATCCTCTGTGTCCTCTGTGACCACCAGTCGACGTTACGATTTCGTGATTTACCCCCACGCACTCCGCGGTGAATTCCACTCCAAATGCGCGTTAATTCAATCGATTTTGCGCCAGACAGCCGCGCGGCGATCCGCGAATTACAAGGTCACCGCTCTCAAGCTGGTGCGGAATGCGGAGGTTCCGCGCCACAAATTGGGACCCCACCGCTCGCGCGCAAAACCCCTTGGCGAGCTCGCTACAGCGGGCGGGCGTCCCACTTCAACGTCGCCAGCGAAGATAGCATGCATATGTCGCAGCGACCGACTGACGTTGACCGTTCGGCCACCAGTACTATAATCCCCGCCGCGCGCCGGTACGGCTGCGCGCTGCTAGCGTGCCGTGGCGGCCAGACGCCCGGCAGAAAGCGCGCCACCGGCCGAATCGGTAAACTGCGCCGACCAGTCTTGCCGAAGATTTGGATACCACAAGCTTTTCCACCGATCGTCCCGATCGCAGAAACCAGTCGGCAACAGATCGCCCCGGGCGATCTCGCCATGGACCACGCAATTGCCGAGCGGTCGCCGATCGAGAAGCAAGCCAGTCGAAAAGGTAGCCAGGTAAAATGAGATTAACAGCACACCGAGCTCGCTGGATCGTTCTTGCGATCGTCGCGCTAGTCGGCTGCCAGTCGGGGCCACGCTGGGCCTTTTGGAAACACGACGCCACGCCCGATAACGCCTCGATCGTCGCGAAGTCGACGCCCCCCGCGCTCCCCTCGGCGCAATCCGTGCCGCAGTCGGTAACGGCCGCCAACACAATCGCGGCCACGCCGCCGCCTGCCAGCACGATCATCGGCGCGACGCCGCCCTCCGCGAATTCGCTGGCCGCCGCCGGCATTACTCCCACTTCGATCCCAATTCCATCAACTTCTCCGGCAACGACTCCCGGGTTGAGTGCATCTGCGGCTCCCGCCTACGCGCCGGTCGCCGCCACCGGTTATCCAATGCCAGGCGCCACACCCCGCCCGCCGTCCGTTGCCGCAACGCCAATGACTGCCTCGCCAATCGCATCGACCGCCGGTCCGTACGATCCCAACGCCTATCAGCCCGCGGCCGCGACAAGTGCCCCGTCCGCGCCTTCCGTCTCGCTCTCGGCGGACGGCTCGCCCGATGCAGATCGCTATGGGGCATTGACTCCTTCGGCCACCGGCAATGAGCCCGACCGATATTCCATGGTTCCCGATGCGCCTCTCACGGCCGGCGCTCCGCCAAACGCGAACATGTCGACCGGCGACCGCTATTCGATGAGCGCCCAAAGTTCGCCGAGTGCGAGCTCAGCGATACCACCAGTGGCGTCAGCCATCCCGGCCGCCTCAACCGCGAGCGCCAGCCTGGCAGCTCCGTCCGCTGCCGCCACCGTCCGCATCACTTCGCCGGCCGGCCAATACCGACCGGGCGGCACATCGACGTTCACCAGTTTGCCAGCCAGCGGCGTCGAAATCGCCTCACGTCCGACTAGTGGCTCAACGCCATCCGCAGCCCCGGCCACGCTGGCGCCAATTGGCGGAACCACGACACCAAGCGCGCTGCCCAGCAGCGACGCGGGTATCAAGACATATTGAGTGGCTCGGGCTCCAATGCCTGGCCTACCAGCGCCTACCAACCCATGACCATGTTCGATTCGATGATCTTGCGGGCTTGCTCAAGATCGACGCCAGTCTCGTGCATGTAAAGACGAATCGCGTGAATCTTGTCGCCCTCAGCCTTCGACAGGCAGTCGCGGGCCGTGTGACAGGGATCCATTTTGCCGGAGATGCCGAGCGCGCCTTTCGAGATGACCCACGTGTCACGAGGTCGTTTGGTGAGCCGCATGACTTTCTCTTGCGGATAAGCATCGATCACAACGGCCGAGGCCGCGTCGCCGTCCTTGGCCCACGTGATAAGGATGTGATTCTCCGTTTCGACTTCGAACAATGGCATGTGCCGCTCCTTTCTACTTGACGCCGGATCGGCGCAACTCGATCGGCTGGACTGCTCCAGCCTCGCCTGACAAGTGGCCAATCCCTTGATCGTAGAAGAGAGCTGCATCCCCCGTCAACGTGCGGCGATTTCCGCGGGGAAATGGGCCGCCCGTCCGGCCCAGGGATGTATGCGACGCCGCGGGAAGGGTTAAACGCCGATGTCGACTGTCGACGCTGTCGCGAGCCCAAAGTCACTGCCGGCGGCTGGGACCAACGTTGGCGCGAGCGGAGTCATAATTCCTGCTGCCGCTGATTGAACCACGTCGGCGGGCGGCGGCGAGTCGGACCCGCGAAACTCGCGAATATGGCGTCCCGAGTGGACGAATTGGCAATTGCCACCGGCAGCCTTCGCACTATAGAAGGCGGAGTCGGCCCGGCCGAGCAGCGAGCGCCTGTCATCGTTCATTTGATATTCGGCGATGCCGCAGCTGATCGTCGCCGACAACCGCTCGACGACCCAATTTCGCAAACGATCGGCGAAGATACAGGCACCCAATAGTTTCGTTTGATGCATTACGACCACCAGCTCCTCGTCGCCATAGCGGGCAACAAAGTCTGAGTCGCGCATGCACGATTGGATCAGCTGCGCCAGCTCGGTAAGTAGACCCGTTTGGTTGCTGTCGGCGACCGCGGCGCTGGAAACATCGCGGTCGAGGCAGAGGAAGGCGACGGAAAACTCGCTGCCACTCCTTCGGGCGCTGGCGAGCAAGATATCGAGCGTTTGTTCCAGTGCGCGGGCGTTGGCGATACCGGTTGCCGGATCCGTGCGGGCTTGGCCAAACGTTTCCAAAGCTTCCGACTGCTGGCGGATCGAGTCGTAGGCCATCGACAATTGCTGCGCGAGCTGCATTGTCGGGGCGAGTATCGCTTCGGCCTCGCTGCAGACCATCTGCCACGCCCGGTCATTGTCTGATTCCTGTGCTTGATTCAGCCGTCGTCTGAAGGCGGCGAGCTGGCTGTGGTGGTTGGCCAAGTCCTGTCGTAGCGAACCGGCGATGGTTTCGAGCTGCCGTGCGATCACAGTCGCCCGCTCAAGCTCGCGCTGTCGCTCGGCATCGAGCGTCGCCACGTCTCCTTTCCGCGTGCGGTGACCGAAGAGATAGCCGATCAGCGCTACAGCGGCTAGGGCGACCGTGGCAGGAAGCCCCACGTCAATCGAGATGGGCAACTTCGACAGTACCAGCGACTGCAAGTCGATGATCATGGGACCGACCTTTATGCAACAAACTGGTCAACGAGCGGGATGGATGGGCGGGATCAGTATTTGCTCCGCGAGCCGTAGCCGAGCATGCAAAGAAAACCCAACACCGAGGTCACGCCGAGGACGACGACCCACTCTTCACGAGTGAGGCTATTGAACCATTGCCAAACGTCGCCCGAGACGTTGGCGCTCTGCGTGCAAAATCGTTCGACAATCCCAGACATGCGACGGCTCCCGCGTTAAAAGCGACTCGATCAAATCTACGCCACAGTGGGCCAACACTCGTCAATCCGGCGCCCCGCGATGGACGGTTCATAACGATTGTATGCGTCGTCCGGCCAACGGCGATTCGACGAGGCAGTTCTGCACGGCGTAAGTCAAATGTGTCGGCGCAAAAGGCTGCGGACACCGAGGGTTTTTGAGTTTTGCATTTGGCAGTCTGGGCAACCGGTGTGCGTAACTCGTTGGCCTCTTTCGAGTTGACGGCCGCCACTAACGCAACCGCACGACGAAAACTCGATTTTTAGCTGCAAAACTAACTTTCCTCGGAGATCTCGCACCGTTTTGCATCGGAACGATCAAAACCTCGATTCAAAGCCAAGGATTGAACAGCCTTCGGCGAGCTCTGTCGAGCCGGAGGAAACGGAGGCGCGATCGTCGAGGCTCGAGAGCCGGAGTTCGGCGCGCGGAATGACCGCGGTTGTCGGGCCGAGAGCCGAGCATTCGGCAAGCTCATGCCAAGCGAGCTAACGGCTGAAAGCTTCTTCTTAATTGTCAAAGAACGGATGCTGCCTCGACCCTATCACAAGGCGTGGCCCAATTTCAATGAAAAAGTCGTAAGTGTTTTTCTAGTCTGCCGTTGGTCGGATAATGTACCGGGCGGGGGAAAAAATTCGCATGGCCAAAAGTTGGGGATTGACGGGAGGGTCGAGGGTCGAGAGCCAGAAGTCAAGCTAGGAGTTGAAGTGAATCTTGTGGCATCGCGAGTGTCCCCGCGGCTATGATAAAGCCAATGTCTGAGGTGACGCGACTACTCGTGGCGATTGGGGACGGCGATCGACATGCGACGGAGGAGCTGCTGCCGCTCGTGTATCAAGAGCTGCGGCGGCTGGCCCGCAGCAAGATGGCCCAGGAACGGGGCGAGCATACGCTACAGGCCACGGCGCTGGTGCACGAGGCGTATCTGCGGCTGGTGGGTGACGATGACGCGAAATGGGATGGCCGCGGCCACTTCTTTGCCGCCGCGGCCGAGGCGATGCGGCGGATTCTGATCGAGCATGCGCGTAGTAAGAACGCTCAAAAGCGAGGCGGCGATTTGGGACGTGTGGCGCTCGAGGATTTGCTGCCGGAGATCGCTTGCCCGGTCGAGAATCTAGATGAGCTGCTGGAGATCAATGATGCGCTCGACCGGCTGGCGGAGTTTGATTCGAGCAAGGCCGAGTTAGTGAAATTGCTTTATTTTGCCGGGTTGAACTTGGAGGAGGCGGCCGCGGCGCAAGGTATTTCGCGGACAACGGCTTATCGGCACTGGCTCTTTGCGCGGGCTTGGCTGTACGATGCGATCGCCGGAAAGCCCGGGTAGCGTCGCCTGGAACAAACAAGCGGCAGATTACGCATGATAAAATGTGACGGAGGTTATCATGCCAATCGATCCTGCGCGCGTGGAAGAAGTATTTGGCGAGGCTTTGGGCAAGCCCGACGCCGGCGCGCGCGCTGTGTACTTGGACGAAGTCTGCGGCGCGGATGCGGCTCTGCGCGAGCGGATCGAAGCCCTCTTGGCCGCCCATGACGCGACGGGGAACCGGCTCGCGCTGCCGGAGGCGAACGGGGCGACGGTGGCGTATGTACCGCTGGCCGAAGGTCCCGGCACAAAGATCGGCCGGTATAAGCTGCTGGAACAGATCGGCGAAGGGGGCTTCGGCGTCGTGTTTATGGCCGAGCAGGAAGAGCCGGTCCGGCGGCGGGTCGCGCTCAAGATCATCAAGCTCGGCATGGACACCAGGCAGGTGGTGGCCCGTTTTGAGGCCGAGCGGCAGGCGCTGGCGATGATGGATCATCCGAACATCGCCAAGGTGCTCGACGGCGGCGCGACCGACACGGGCCGGCCGTACTTCGTGATGGAGCTGGTCCGGGGCGAGCCGATCACGAAGTATTGCGACGAAAACAAGCTCACGACGATTGATCGGCTCAGTCTGTTCATTGCCGTTTGTTCGGCCGTGCAACACGCGCATCAGAAGGGAATCATTCATCGCGATCTGAAGCCGACAAACGTCATGGTGATCGTGCACGACGATCGACCCGTGCCGAAGATCATCGACTTCGGCATTGCGAAGGCCACGCAAGCTCGGCTCACCGAGAAGACACTCTTCACCGAATTCCGGCAGATGATTGGCACCCCCGCGTACATGAGTCCCGAACAGGCACTCATGAGCGGCATCGACGTCGATACCCGGAGCGACATCTACAGCCTGGGCGTTCTGCTCTACGAACTCCTCACCGGAACGACGCCGTTTACCTCAAAGGAGTTGCTGAGCGCCGGCTATGCGGAGATGCAACGGATGATCCGCGAGGTGGAGGCGCCGCCGCCGAGCACAAGGCTCGCGGATTCGAAGGATTCGTTGGCGTCTGTCGCTGCCCAAAGGAGGACAGAGCCTGCCGCACTCACCAAGTCGCTGCGTGGCGATCTCGATTGGATTGTGCTGCGATGTCTGGAGAAGGATCGCACACGGCGCTATGAAACTGCAACAAGCTTGGCCCGCGATATTGAGCATTACCTTTCCGACGAGCCGGTGGAAGCCCGACGGCCGACGCGCATGTATCGGCTAAGAAAGTTCATCCGCCGCAACAAAGTCGGTGTGGCAGCGGCGGTACTGATCTCAGTCGCCATGATCACAGGTGCATGCGTCGCCACGTGGGGGCTCATTGAAGCCCGTCGCGGCAAGACGCTCGCCGAAAACGCCCAGCAAGATCTCAAGACGACCAACGCACGGCTTGCCTCACAACTCGACCGCGCCGAAACTGCCGAACAATTGGCCGGCAGGCAGGCGAGACAATTGGGCCGGCAACTCTACGACATCAATCTTCCCCGCGCCGTGGCCGCCATTCGGGAAGGTCAATTCGGCCGCGCCCTTGAATATCTTCATGCGTGCCCAGAAGACGAGCGCCGGTGGGAATGGAAGTGGCTTGCGCGGCAGGCCAGCTTGAGGACGCCGGTTGAGATTCGCGGCCGGCAATTGCCCCAGTTTACTCTCAATGGCAACCAGGTAGTCGCTGTCGACGGAGCCGATGAAAAATCCGTCAAGTTCTGGAATGCATCGACCGGCGCAGAGGAACGAACTCTCGCTCGCGGCGAAACGGCGATCAAAGAAGTTCTGCTGAGTCCCGACGGCACGCAGTTGGCAACTGGCGGCGACGACGGAACTATCGCTTTGTGGGACGTGCCCAGTGGCGGGCAGATCTGGAGCGTCAAGCTCCATCAGAAGCGCGGTGACGGTTTGTCATTCAGTCCCGACGGCGCTCGCCTGGCCAGTGCAAGTTGGGATGGCACGCTCAAGGTGCTCAGCACTATCGACGGTGCAGAACTGGTATCTGCGCATGTCGACCAGGAACTGCGCGGCGCGTCCTTCAGTCCGGATGGCGCCCGCATTGTCACGGCCTGTCGCACCCGGCCGACGACGGATTCAACGGCAACCCCCGTCCGCGTGTGGGATGCCGCGACCGGCAAAGTCGTGCTCGAATTAGTCGGCATGCTGCCACGCTGCGCCGTCTACAGTCCCGATGGAAAGTGCATCGCCTGCTGCGGATTCGACGGCGTCGTTCGCATCTATGACGCGGAATCCGGCAGCGTGGTGGGCAAGTTCACTGGTCACGAAGGGCAAGTTTCCGGCGTTGCCTACAGCCCCGACGGCGCTTGGTTGGCAACTTCCGGGGACGACGGTATTCGAATTTTCGATGCCGCCAATGGCGATCTCCTGACGACAATCAAAGACCACGACGCCGCAGTCAATTTCGTCGCATTCCAGCACGACGGACAGCGATTTGCATCTACAGACAACAACGGCGTGCTGCACCTGTGGGACCTAGCCGCCCTCGAAAACCCCACCGTCGTTCCCTTCGGTTCGATCCTGCGCGATCGCGGCGGCAGCGGTGCTTCCGCGACCTTCACTCCCGATGGCGCCCATTTGCTGTGCAGCGATCTCTATGGCGAGGCGAAGCTGTTCAACGCTGACACACTCGTCGCAGAGCGCATCCTGCCATTTACTGGCTGTTTCGAAGTGACGGTCTCCCCCGATGGCAAGCAATTCGCCACGTCGAGCTTTGGCACGATCGCTATCTGGGACGAAAACACGGGCAAAATGATTCGGCGTCTCGAAGGCCACCATGGTTGGATCGATTTTATTGCCTATAGCCCCGACGGCAGCCGCTTCGTGTCTGCCGGTGAAGAAAAAGCGGTTCGGCTCTGGGATGCGGCCTCGGGAGCGCTGTTGCATGTTTTGGAATTGGAGGCTCCCACTGAGGCGGCTGGCATTCCAGCCGTTGCCTTTCGGCCCAATGGTCAACAAGTTGCCGTGGCATATCGCGACGCGGTTAGCATTTGGGATGTTGAATCGGGCGCGCTGCGCCACAGCCAAAGTGTCGGCGGCGGGGCGTCGTTCCGTCGAATCGTCTATAGCCCTGACGGAACGCGCATTGTCACCGGCGGTAGAAATCGACCGCTTGAGATGTGGGACGCCGGTTCAGGCGAATCGGTCGCTGCGTTCGCCAAACAGCACGCGGGCGGCGACGGAGCTCTGGCGATCACGCCCGACGGATCGCGTATAGTCGCCGGCGATTTATCGGGTGCAATGACGATTTGGAACACGGAAACCGGCCAGCTCATGCTGACGCTTCGCGAAGCTGACGGCATCGGCGTCGTGCGGATCGTATTTAGTCCGGATGGCAACTCGGTCGTCGCGTCCATGGGCGACAGCACGATTCGGATGTGGGAGCTGGAACCGCCGCCGAGCGGGCAGGAGCAGCGACGGCTCTCGCAGCTAGCGTCGCGAGTTGCCACGGCCGCTCTTGAAAGTCATGCGTGGTCGAACGATGCCGTGTTGGCAATCCGCGCCGACAAGTCGCTTGCACGCGACGCGAAACTACTGGCAATTCATCTGGCCGAAGGTCGTTTGGCTGCCCTACCCGAGATTCGCAAGGAACAGCAGAACTGGATCGCGCAATTGGCAGTATCGCCCGACGCAAGCGACGCGACGCTCAACGTAATTGCTTGGACGCTGCTCACGATCCAGCCGCCCAGCCTGCGCGATCCGGCAGCTGCCCTAGCCATGGCCCAACGCGCCGTCGAGCTAAACGGTGGCAAGAGCTCCGACTACCTCGATACGCTCGCGCTAGCCTATTTCGACAACGGCGACCCTGCCAAAGCCGCCGAGGTTGAACAGAAAGCAGTGGACCTGCTGACTCCATCGCGCGGCGTTCGTCCTATTTTTCTTGAGCGGCTCGAACGCTACAAAGCCGCGCAACAAACCCACGGCGACGAAATCAAGCCGATCGCGGCGCCGATTTCCACCGCCCAGCCGTAGCTGAATCTCTTTGCAGCCAATTCTTTCGGGGGTTTCGCGCCCGGTGTGGAACAAGCAGTCCACTGATATCGCATGAATCGGTAGACGACTCAATTTAATTGTTCGGCCGCGGCAGCAGGTTACACATGAGATATCCACTAAAAACTCTATGCTTCGTTGTGCTTCCGGTAACCTTATTTACCGCCGCGCATGCAGCCGTTCCCACCTTTTCTGGCCTGACGACCACTCCCGAGGATCACCATTCTCGCGCCACGCACGTCTCGGCCGATGGCTGGTCGGTTGTCGGAATGGCCTCGACGTCGAATGGTGTTGAAGCGATTCTTTGGCGCGCCGACTCTCAGGGGAAGGGCCTCGGGCAATTGGCTGGCGGCCGGCCGGTTAGCGTCGCCTACGATTCTTCCGACGATGGATCAGTCGTGATCGGCTATGCCGTGTCCGCGGAAGGCGCCGAAGCGTTTCGCTGGACGGAGCGCTCCGGAATGGTTGGCCTAGGAGATTTACCCGGCGGCGCTTACGAAAGCAGAGCCAATGCCGTTTCAGGCGATGGCTCGATTGTGGTCGGCTGGAGTGTTTCGGCCTCGGGAAGTGAGGCATTTCGCTGGTCAGCGCGTGACGGCATGGTCGGGTTGGGAGACTTGCCCGGCGGTCGCTTCTCTAGCGAGGCGGATGGTATTTCGAGCGATGGATCGGTCGTCGTGGGAGAAGGTAATTCCGCCCAAGGCGACGAGGCGTTCCGTTGGACGGCGCAAACCGGAATGGTGGGGCTGGGCGATTTGCCTGGCGGCAATTTTTACAGCACGGCGGATGATGTCTCCGCCGATGGATCGGTGGTCGTCGGAAGGAGCGATTCCGAGTCTGGGGTCGAAGCATTTCGTTGGACCAAAGAGGACGACATGGCAGGTCTTGGCCGCCTGTCCGGTGACTGCGAAAGCGCTGCGACAGCCGTCTCAGGCGACGGATCGATCGTCGTGGGATGGAGTGGAAACAATTCGGACGTGGAAGCATTCATCTGGGACCGCGCCCATGGAATGCGACCTCTTGCCAGGGTATTGACCGAACTTGGAAGCGACCTTTTCGGCTGGAAGCTGACGTGGGCCGTGGATGTGTCGGCGGATGGAAAGTCGATTGTGGGTGCGGGCATCGGGCCGGACCGCATGCTTGGGAATTGGATCGCGACTCTTGCGCCGCGGCCGAAACCAGCAAGTGTAGTTGCATCGGCTCAAGACCGGCCGGCGATTTTAATCGCTCTTTTAGTCATCGCCGCGATCGGAATCTGGTGGCGTCGGAATACTGTCGGAGACTTGGCAATCTGTGCAGTTCGCTGCAACGTTCGGCATCTCCTCGGCGTTCGGTTTGCGCGCCGGGGAGGATGCGTTTTTGAATGTAGCGCAGACCGCAATCGAAATTTAACATGACACGCCACAATTTTGGTTCTCGGTTCGCGCTGGCGGTCGTGACCGCACTGGGAATGTGCGATGATGGAGGCGCCGAGAGCATTCCGAATCTCCTAACCGGGATGTGTTGCTCGTGTTCTTGTATCGTGTCGAAAACATGCTCCGTTCGACCCAAGCGAACCAACGGACGGTATTAAAGGCCTGCGCCAGAAAGACCGCTTCTTGCTGATCGCCGTATTGCCGTTGGCAGAAGATTGAGATCGAGAGTTCGCAAAATCGTATGCCCATGTACTTGGCATCCGATGCACTAATCATCACGCGCGCTTCGCCCTCGAGGGCCATTTGGATAAGACGGTTGGCAGTGAGCTGGTCGGCCCAAAAGGCCAAATCCGCTGTTCCCAACAGACTGACTTCCCGGACGGGCGAAACAATTGCCACGAATTTTACCGGGTCGTCGGCGGCCATATCTCGTCAGTCAGAATTGCCAAGCGATACCTTCCGAGAGGCCGGTGTTCGACGAATGAAGTAGGCCAACAGTTCTGCCCGCGATGACACCTGAAAATGCTGATACAGCATTGTGACGTAGTCGTGCACGGTGCGAACACCCAAGTTCAGCTCGCTAGCGACCTGCTTTTCGCTGTAGCCCTCTAAGAGGAGCGAGAGCGTTTCGCGCAGTCGCTTGGAGAGGCCATCACGGGAGAGCTGCTCTTCGGTCGTGAGTCGCACTCCCACGAGCGGCGCAATCTCGTCGTGAAGGAGTTTCATGATTGCCACTTCGCGCGGGCCAAACGGCGGTGCTCCGTGCGGCCGATCGACCATTATGCCCTCGGGCCGGCGGGGCAGATCAACGACTCGAATCGAAACGACAAAGTCGTCGCAATCGATTTGGCTGCGGAAGCCTCGGTAGAACGGCGAGGCGTGGTAGCTCGCTTCGTCGGCGATTTGGTTGCCGGCGGTCGTTACCCAACCTTGGCGCTGCATTTGATCCCACAGATTGTTGAGGCCGGGCAAAACATTTTCGGAAACATCGCCATATTGCCGCTGAGCCATTTGCGAGATCGCCGGCTGGACTAAGCCTTGCAGCGTTGGCGAGAGACCTACGACCGAGGTAACTTCGAGATTGCCGAAGTAGCCATAGGCGGCGCTGTCGTCGTCTTCCAGCATTATGCCGACGTGCCCATCGACGAGGTGGCAGGCGCCATGGAGGAGCTGCTCACGCCAGGCAGGAGGATCATCCCAAAGGTCGCAAACTTCGCGGATGAGTCGGATCACGCTCGAGACATCGTTTGTCGAAACACACATGGCTCTAATTCCAGATTTAAGAGTTGTCCAACGACAGTCTAAAGCTGCACCTCGGCCAAACCGCGAGGGACCGGACGCCGGCGGATGAAATAAGCCAACAGCTCGGCGCGCGAAGCAACGTGAAAGTGTTCGTAGAGCATAGTGACGTAGTCGTGCACCGTGCGATTGCCCAAATTGAGCTGGCTGGCGACCTGTTTTTCGCTGTAGCCATCCAAGAGGAGTGCAAGCGTTTCACGTAGTCGTTTGGACAGTCCATCGCGACAGACGTAGTCTTCGGTTGCCAACCGCACTCCCACGAGTGGGGCGATTTCGTCGTGAAGGAGCTTGAGCAAGGCGACCTCGCGCGGGCCAAACGGCTGTGCGGCGCGAGGTCGATAGGTGTTGATTACCTCCGGGCGGCGCGGAACGTCGACGACGCGGATCGACACGACATAGTGCCCCCAATCGACGCACTCCATTAGACGCCGATCTGTCGGTGAAGCAGGGCCGCTTGCTTCGTCAGCAGTTTGGCTGCCTGCCATCGTGACCCAGCCCTGACTTTTCATCAGGTCGAATATGCCCGACATCGCAGGCATCTCGTTTTCCGACACGTCGTCGATTCGGCGCTGACTGATTTGTGAAACATAGGGTTGCAGCAGCGGTTTTGCCTCTGCCGGCATTCCCACAAGTGCGATAACGCCAACATTGCCGAACCAACCAGGTTGGTGCTGCCGGTCGGCGAGCATTGTGGCCGAATGCCCGTTGACCAAATCGCACGCGCCGCGGAGCAGATGCTCGCGCCAAGCGAGCGGATCGTCCCAACGCTCGCACGTCTCGCGCACAAGTCGGATCACGGAAGAAACATCATCGAGAGTCACGTCCATGGAATACACCTCGCTTTGTCAGGGAGCGCTATCGCCGGCGACTGCATTCCATTTTGGCAGCCACGAGCGGATCGGAATATCCGCTATTTAGCGGAATGGAGTCCGTTTCAGCTCGGTTTATGTTAGCCGATGTCGGGATCGGAAAATCGCCGCGGAACAAACTCCGCGCCGATTTCGCATTGCTTGGTGAGCACACTCGATCGTTAGCCCTGGCCGAGTCGCCCGGGGCCACCCGCTCAACCGCCAAACCAACCAGAAAGTTGCCCATGAAATCGTTCATCGCCGTGGTTTTTGCGTTATTTCTCGCAGCGACCTCGGCCCGCGACACCAAGGCCGATTGGGATGCCGGGCGCGATCTCAAAGCCGTTGAAGTCACCAATGGCCCGCTCGAACTTTTAAACCCCAATGCCAGCGTTTCCGAGTGGAGCTATGGGTATCGGCCGACCATCGAGGGCGCCGCCTTGACGCTCTTTTCGGACGCCGCCGGCCAACATACGAACAGCGAAGTCGGCTACCCCGGCTTTGATGGGTGGAAGCGAATCGATCAGAACGGTCCCGTGCTACTCGTGAACGCGGGAAGTGGGCCGCTAACTTTGGACTTCGGTGGTGGTCCGTTGCTGCCGCTGCCGGCCGGTTTCATCGACATGCATCCGGGCGTCGACAACAGCGTGCCCGTGGTCCGCTGGACGACGCCAGCGACAGCAACGTATCAAATTCGCACCCAGTGGATCGATCTCGATTCATTCGGTGGAGATGGCGCGTCGGCTGACATCAAGATCAATGGCGTCCCGGTCTTTCACAACGAATTGGACAACGGTGGGGCGACTTCAGACTCGCGGAGCGTAACACTCACGATTGGCGACACGGTCGACTTTGTGACTGGCGCAAGATCCGACTATGCTTACGACACGACCGCGTTCAACGCCGTCATTACACCGGAGCCATCGTCGATCATTCTGACTGCGTTGGCGCTTCTCGGATTGACGTTCTATCGCCGAAAAACAAGCAGGCTGTTCAGTTGCCGAAGGATCCCTTTGGTAATCGCCTGCGCCGTGGTCTTTTACGGCGGGAGTTGTTCTGCCTCCACCCAGCTGATCAGCGTCGACTTCGGCATCGACGGCAGCGACGTGCAAAGCGGAGTCGAGCTGCAGGCTGCGACCGCTGATCCCGCGTTTGCCGCCGCCAACATTTGGAATCAGCTGAACTTTGTCTATTTTGGCCCCGACCAAGATCCATCGTTTTCTGGGCTGTTCGATAGCGAGGGAAACACCACGACGGCGGGACTTTCAATCACTGGGACGGTGGCTGGCTACTCGTTTGGCGATCCCGCCGAGCCCCTGCGAACAGATTTTATGTTTTTCAACAGTCGGGCACTTTCGAGCAGCATCGAATGGCACATCACTGGGCTGGCGCCGAATTCCGCATACCGCCTTTTCGCGTATGGCGGCAATGGCGATTTTTTGCGGGACTGTGAAATCGCGATCGACACGAACGGCAACGGAAGTCTGGCCGATGAGGTAGCAAAGTTAATCGGCTCGGCTTCCACGGACTCGACGCAGTCGAAGGACGCGTTCTTCGCTTCGATCCTCAGTGACGGGAATGGAACCATCTTAGGACGCACGGCGGGAATCGGTACTCCCGCCGACGAAGGCGATGTCACCTATGAAGCCAATTGGGGTGGATTCCAAATTGCCGCTGTGCCTGAGCCGACATCGATTGTGCTTGCCGCAATCGGCTTGTTCAGCGTGGCATTCTTACGCTCGAAGGTAGTGACATGAAAAACCTATTGCGCATTTGCGCCGCCCTGAGTTCGTTGCTCGTATGCACCGCCGAAGCATCGGCCGCGCCGATTTATCATCTGACCGACCTAGGCACGCTGGGCGGCAGCGATAGCCGGAGCCAAGCCTACGGGATTAACAATAGCGGGCAAATTGTCGGCGAGTCCGACAGCAGCGACGCCGCCATTCGGCAGCGAGCTTTCGTCTACAGTGGCGGGACGATGCAATCGCTGACCTCGCTCGCGACGAATCCCGACCACTGGGACGCATGGACGGCCACGGCGATCAGCGACAACGGTCAGATTACCGGCGAGATCGACCCCGCCGGACCCGCGGGGAGCCCCAATCACTACTTCCGCTACAGCAACGGCACTTTGTCCGACCTTGGATTTTCTTACATACCCCATGGTATTAACTCCAGCGGGCAGATTGTCGGCATCGCCGGCGCGCACGCCTTTCTAGACACGGGCGGATCAATCACCAACCTGGGCTCCTATGTCGCCTACGGGATCAACGACAGCGGCGAGGTCGTGGGCGATTCGGGCCACGCGTTCTTATACGACGGGACGAAGCACGACCTGGGCACGCTGGGTGGAAACTCCAGTGCCGCATTCGGCATCAATGCCGGCGGCCAAGTCGTGGGTAGCTCGCTCCTTGCCGGCAATACGGTTGCGCATGCCTTTCGCTACAGCGGCGGGATCATGACCGACCTCGGGGCGCTGGGCGGGAATAACGTCGATAGCTTTGCCCTGGCGATCAATGCCAGTGGGCAAATCGTCGGCAGTACCAGCAGCGTGCCGGAAGACGGCACCGCTGCAGGCGGCGGGCCTGCGGGCTATTGCATCGCCGGCATCAGCTGTCGCGCCTTCCTCTATAGCAACGGCACCATGCAGGACCTTAACACGCTTGTGGATAGTTCCGCCGCCGGCTGGAAGCTAAAGGAAGCCGCGGGCATCAACGACTCCGGTTGGATTGTTGGCACTGGTCAAGGGCCGAAGCTCTTTAACGCCTTCCTGCTAACTCCCATCAGCGGTCTCACCGGCGACTACGACGGCAACGGCAGCGTCGACAGCCACGACTACGACGTCTGGAAATCCAGTTTCGGTTCAACGACGTTTCTCTTGGCCGACGGCAACGGCAATGGCGTAGTTGACGCCGCCGACTTCACGATTTGGCGCGACCACGTTGGGACGTCGCCTGGTTCGGGTACTGGCGGGACTTCTTTCGCCAACCCCGCCGTGCCCGAACCCGCGACGATTGTGCTGGCCGCGCTGGCGTGCGTCGGCCTATTTTTTCGTCGCCTCGCGGCAAACAAGTTCTTCGCCGGCGCTCGCGCGCTTGCTGCATTGGTTTGCGTCGTTGCGACGGTGTCAGCAGCCCCGCTCTATCACCTCACCAATCTTGGCACACTCGGCGGCAACCGGAGCCAGGGCAACGGCATTAACAACGCCGGTCAGGTCGTTGGTTACTCCACGTTGCTCAGCCCCGCAGGCAGAGATCATGCCTTCGTCTACAGTAATGGAACGATGACCGATCTGAACTCGCTCGTGACAAGCTCCGGTGGACGCGTGGCTTGGACCGCAGCGAGCATCAACGACATTGGTCAGATTGTTGGTAGTTCAGACACTGATTCCGGAGGAGCCGATAACGCCTTTCTGTATAGCGGTGGCACGCTGAGCGACCTGGGCACGCTCGGCGATCATTACAATTTTAGCCAATCCACGGCGATCAACGCCAGCGGACAGGTGACGGGCAGGACCGTCATTCCAGGTGCGAGTTTTCCGCCCGATCACGCTTTTCTCGACGACGACACGATGCACGATTTGGGCACACTTGGCGGAACGAACAGCTTTGGCTACGACATTAACGACAGCGGCCAGGTGGTAGGCGCTGCGTACACAAGCGACCCCTTCGCCCATGCCTATCGTTACGACGGCACGATGCACGATCTAGGTACACTTGGCGGAACCACGAGCTTTGCATATGGCATCAACAATAACGGTCAAGTGGTCGGATTCGCCAGCACGGGTAGCGGCGCCGATCACGCGTTTCTCTACAGCGGCTCGACGATGACCGACTTGGGCACGTTGGGCGAAACCTTCCCAAACAGCTACGCCTATGGCATCAACTCGAGCGGCCAGATTGTCGGCAGCACTGCCATGGGCAGCACTCAGAACGCTCATGCTCTGCTTTATGGTAGCGGCACCGTGAAAGACTTGAACACATTGCTCGACAGCTCCGGCGTCGGTTGGAAGGTTATTGCCGCCAGCGGGATCAATGACTCCGGTTGGATTGTTGCGAACGGCTTCTATAGCAGTGGCGACGTCCGCGACGCACTTTTGCTCACACCCGTGAGCGGACTAGCCGGCGATTATGACGGCGACGGCATCGTCGGACCGGAAGATTACAACCTTTGGAAATCGAGCTTCGGCTCAACGAAGTTTCTGTTGGCCGATGGCAATGGCAACGGCCTTGTTGACGCCGCGGACTACAGCGTGTGGCGGGATCGTCTGGACCAAGCGCTCGTGGTTGGCAGCGGTTCGGCGCTACTCTCCGCCGGACCGCTGTCGGCCGTTCCCGAGCCGAGCACGATGTTGCTGATGCTGGTGGCGTCGATGAATTACGTCGGCTGGTTGATCATGAGACCAGCAAGGTGAAGGCGAATATCGCGCTGTTGCGGCAAGCCACAAGCCATCAGTAGCACCTGACCTGGCCGCCGACGCCAACAGTGTAGCCCGAGACGGCCAGTGGCGAACGACTTGCCGCGATTTAGCCTCTTTGATA
>DASYDU010000314.1:0-13543 GCA_036499445.1 Lacipirellulaceae bacterium | reverse complement strand
CAAGAGTGCCAAGGGTGGCATGACGCGCAAGCGCCGCAAGCCGTCGAACAAAGCGATTGTGCGGCGACGGCGGAGCCGGCGCTATGGCGTGCAGAAATTGGTAACGAAGTAGCTATTAGCCGTTAGTCAGACGAAGGCCGAATCGACTTCTGGCAAAAGCTAATAGCAGACGATAAGAACTAGAAAGTGTCGGAAGCTGAATCATGGGACGTTCTCTAAAAAAAGGTCCTTACGTCGATCCGAAGCTGTTCGGCAAAGTCGAGCGGATGAACGATTCGGGTGTGAAAGACCCGATTACGACCTGGGCACGAAGGTGCACGATCATCCCTGAATTTGTCGGCCACACGTTTATGGTCCACAACGGAAAGATGCACATCAAGGTGTTTGTGACCGAGGACAT
Source organism: Lacipirellulaceae bacterium (assembly GCA_036499445.1). Classification (GTDB taxonomy): domain Bacteria; phylum Planctomycetota; class Planctomycetia; order Pirellulales; family Lacipirellulaceae; genus DASYDU01. Next base: position 13,143 of record DASYDU010000314.1, on the reverse strand, counting down.
GGTCGGACACAAGCTCGGCGAATTTTCGCTGACGCGATCCTTCCGCGGCCACGGCGGCAAGGCGAAGGAAGCTTCGGCCGGTGGCGGTGGTGGTGGACCGGCGCAGCCGGCTGGCGGTAAGAAATAAGGTTTGCAGATATGGCCTACAAAGCCGTTCATCGACACGCTCAGATCAGCGCCCGCAAGGTGCGCCCGCTGGCGGACTTGGTCCGCGGCAAGCGGGTCGACGATGCACTGGCTATCCTGCGCTACCAGCCGCAACGTGGCGCTCGGCTGTTGGAGAAAGTAATTCGCAGCGCGCTGGGCAACGCAGAAGATCAGCGGGCGCCGAACGTCGCGGGTCTGGTGGTCAAGGACGCTCGGATCGACGGCGGGCCGATGTTCAAACGGCTGCGGCCGGGTGGCCGCGGCATGGCCCACGTGATAAAGCGGCGGTTTTCTCACATTTCGGTCGAAGTCGAATAAAAGGTTTGAAAGCTGGGACATGGGTCAAAAAATCAATCCTGTCGTGTTTCGCACCGGCATCATCTACGGCTGGAAGAGCCGATGGTATGCCTCGAAGCGCGAGTTCAAGGACCTGCTGCTCGAAGACCACAAGATCCGCAAGTATGTGACGGACAAGTATCGCTTTGCCGGCATCCCCACGATCGAAATCGAGCGGACGCGCGACGAGGTGAAAGTTGTGCTGCACGCGGCACGGCCGGGCGTGATCATCGGCCGCAAAGGACAGCAGGTTGACCAACTGCAGGAAGAATTGCAGGGCCTAATCGGCCGGCGGATCAACATCAAGATCGAGGAAATCCAGCGACCGGAGATTCAGGCCCATTTGGTGGCCGAAGAAATCGCGGAGCAGCTCGCCAAGCGGGCCAGTTTCCGCCGCACGCTCAAGCGGGCCATCGAACAAACGATGGAAGCGGGGGCCAAGGGTATCAAGGTGCAGCTCTCCGGCCGGCTCGGCGGCGCGGAGATGGCGCGCCAAGAAAAACAAATTGCGGGGTCGATGCCGCTCAGTACATTGCGGGCGAAGATCGATTACGGCTTCGTCGAGGCGTCGACCGCGCAAGGCAACATAGGCGTTCAAGTTTGGGTTAACCAAGGCATGTACGAGGACGAGACCGATGGCGCTGATGCCCAAGAGGGTCAAGCACCGAAAAAGCCAAAGAGGGCGTATAAAAGGTAACGCGACCCGTGGTCACCGCGTCGTGTTTGGTGAGTATGGTCTCCAAGCGATGCAGGGTGGCTGGGTGAGCGCGGCCACGATCGAAGCGGGACGTGTTGCGGCAACGCAATACATTCGCGGCGAAGGGCGGCTCTACGTCCGCGTGTTTCCGCACAAGTCGGTCACGTCGATTCCGCTTGAAACGCGGATGGGAAAGGGCAAAGGCGAACCCGAGTATTGGGCAGCCAGCGTCCGCCCGGGGACGATCCTCTACGAATTGGCGGGCGTCACCGAGCAAGCGGCCAAGATGTGCTTGGCCCGGCTGGCGCACAAGATGCCGATCCGAGTGCGATTGGTGCGGCGGCAGGTGGGTTAAATAGGTTCGTTTATGGCCAAGAGCGATGAACTACGCGACATGAGCGACGAGCAACTTGGGCTGACGCGCAAGGATGCCGTCGAGCATTTGTTTCGGCTGCGGATCCAATCCCAGACGGAAAAACTCGATGCGCCCAGCGAATTGCGACGATATCGGCGGCTCGTGGCCCGGATTCAGACGATTCAAAACCAGCGTGCCGGCAAAGCGGCCCTGGCGGCGGCGAAGTAAGAGATAGATCGAGGACCTCAGCACATGCCCAAGAGAGTGATCGTTGGCGTTGTGACCGGCGACAAAATGAATAAGTCGCGCCGCGTTGAGATAGAACGGCTGGTGCGGCACGCGAAGTACGGCAAATACATGCGCCGGCGAACCGTCTGCCACGTGCACGACGAAAACAACGAATCAAAGCTTGGCGACACGGTCGAGATCATCGAAGCCCCGCCGCGGTCGAAGACCAAGCGCTGGGACTTGGTGAAGATTGTATCGAAGAGCCAGCAGATCGACATCGCGGCCATGAAGGCGGCGGCCAAGTTGGAAGAAGCCGCGGCGGCCGAAGCCAAGGTTTAGTCCCGGTGTGAGTTGCAATCAGTGTGGATTGCGACCAGCGGATAGCGGTGACCAATCATGATTCAGATGCAGAGCCGATTGATTGTCGCGGATAACACCGGCGCCAAGGAAGTGATGTGTATCAAAGTGCTCGGTGGCAGCCGGCGGCGAGTGGCCGGGTTGGGCGACGTCATTATTTGCAGCGTGAAGCATTCATTGCCCACAAGCGAAGTGAAGAAGAAGGCCGTGGTGCGGGCGGTGATCGTCCGGACCAAGGCTCCGACGCGGCGGCCCGACGGCAGCTATGTGCGGTTTGATTCCAACGCAGTGGTGTTGATCGATAACGAGCAAAACCCGCGCGGCACGCGAATTTTTGGGGCCGTAGCTCGCGAGCTGCGGGATCGGCGATTTATGAAGATCGTGAGCCTGGCGAGCGAGGTAGTATAAGCGCCATGTTAATTCGCAGCGGAGACACAGTTGAAGTGATTACCGGCGCGGACCGCGGGGTTCGTAGCAAGGTGATCGTCGTCGATCGAGCGACGGGAAAAGCGACCGTCGAGGGCGTGGCCCGCGTCTACAAGCACGTTGCGCGAAGCCAGAAGAATCCCCAAGGTGGGCGATTGAGTAAAGAGATGCCGGTTCAGCTCTCGAATTTGCAGTACTTTTGCGATTCCTGCGGCAAGCCGACGCGATTGGGCGCTCGCTTTACGAAGGATGGCAGCAAAGAGCGGTTTTGTCGGAAGTGCGGCACGGGCGTCGGGCAAATCGCCCCGGCCAAGAAGGCCCACGCGAAGAAGTAAAGAAGTTGTTCCTTCGAGGTGTTTGGCGGCGGAGCTTGCTCCGCGTTTGAAATGGCAACGAAAACAGCAGCCCCGATTCCGCGTCTCCAAGAGCGCTACGAAAAGGAGATTCTGCCGGCACTGTCCAAGCAGCTTGGCCGGACGAATCGATTTTCGCTTCCGCGGCTGGAGAAGATCGTGATTAGCATGGGCGTTTCCAGCTCCGTGACGGACAAGAAATTCATGGAAGAGGCCTGCACCGCGCTGGGTGAAATCACGGGCCAGAAGCCGGTTCGCTGCAAGGCTAAGAAAAGCGTGGCCGCCTTCCGCGTGCGAGAAAAAATGGACCTGGGTTGCAAAGTCACGTTACGTGGACGGCGGATGTACGAGTTTTTGGATCGATTGATTTCGCTCGCGTTGCCTCGGGTGCGCGACTTTCGCGGCCTGAAAAAGAACGCCTTTGACGGCAATGGGAACTACAGCCTCGGACTTAACGAGCAATTGGTGTTTCCCGAGCTCAATCCGGACAAGTACACGCGCGTGCAGGGGATGAACATCTCGATCAATTGCTCGACGCACTCGAACGATGAGGCGCGCGAGCTATTGAAACAATTTGGTCTGCCGTTCCAACGTGAGGACACGGCCGCGTAGCTACATTTCACGCTGTAAGGGATAACGATTCGGTGGCTAGTAAATCAAAAATTGCCAAGGCCAAGAGAACGCCGAAGTTCACCACGCGCCGCGAAAGCCGCTGCCAGTTGTGCGGCCGGCCGCGAGCCGTCTACCGCAAATTCGGGCTGTGCCGGATTTGCTTCCGCAAGCTGGCGGATCGCGGTTTGATTCCCGGAGTGCGGTTGGCGAGTTGGTAAGCAGACCTAGAGATTTGAACTGGAAACAACGCGGTACCAAAGCGTCCCTTTCCTGGAGTACTAAGTTGGTGGAGTACTACGCAACATGATGACCGACCCGATCGCAGACATGCTGACTCGCATCCGCAATGCCGTGCGGATTGAGCATCCTCAGGTGAACATGCCGCTTTCCAAGGTGAAGCGCGGTTTGGCCGAGGTGCTCAAGCGGGAAGGCTACATCTGGGATTGGCGCGAGGAAGAGGAAGACGGAGCGGCAGCCAAGCAGTTGTCGATCCAATTGAAGTATGGCCCCAACGGCGAGCGCGTGATTCGGCATATCCGCCGGGTCAGCAAACCGGGCCGCCGGATTTACAGTCCGGCCGACCGGCTCCGTCCGGTGCTCAACGGTTTGGGAATTTCGATCATCAGTACGAGCCGTGGCGTGATCAGCGACCGCGAAGCGCGACAGCGAAATCTGGGCGGCGAAGTGTTGTGTGAGGTTTGGTGAAGAAAGCTATTAGCCGTTAGCTGTTAGCCAAATGAGAAGCGCTGACACTGTCTGGCTAAAAACTGATAGCTAACAGCTAAGAGCTATAAACATGTCCCGAATTGGCAAAAAACCGATCCCGCTGCCTGACGGCGTGAAGGTGAATGTCGCGAACAGCGAGATCACCGTCGAGGGGAAGCTGGGCAAATTGCAGTATCGCCATCGGCCCGAGATCGCGGTGAGCGTCGACGCTGAAAAGAAGACAGTCGTCTGCTCGCGATCGAGTGAAGAGCGCGAGATTCGGGCCTATCACGGTCTGACGCGGGCATTAATCAGCAATATGCTGGTCGGGGTTTCGCAGGGCTACGAGAAGAAACTCGAGATTCAGGGTGTCGGCTACTTGGGCGCGATCCAGGGGAAGACACTGCAATTGCGGGTAGGCTTCGCCAACGAAATTCAAAAGCCGATCCCGGAAGGTTTGAACGTTACCTGCCCCGATCAAACTCACATCCTGATTAAAGGCACGAACAAACAACAAGTCGGCCAATTTGCGGCCGAAGTCCGCGCGGTTCGCAAACCCGAACCGTACAAGGGCAAAGGCATTCGTTACGACGGCGAGCAAGTTCGCCGCAAGGCCGGTAAGACAGCGACATAGTTTAGCGACAAGAGTCGAGAGAGCCGGAGGATTGGGCTCTGGACTCTAGACATTCGACACAAAAAAATGGACCAGCATCACAAAATCGATAGTCAGCGACGACGGCGAACGTTTCGCGTGCGCAAGCGGACGCGCGGAACGACCGACCGGCCGCGGCTCTGCGTGACGCGGAGTCACAAACACATTTCGGCGCAGATCATCGACGACCTGGCCGGCAAGACGCTGGCCTGTGCGTCGACGCAAGATAAGCAATTGTCGGGCAAGCTCAAGTACGGCGGCAACCAGGCGGCGGCCGAAGCCGTCGGTAAAGTGCTGGCCGAGCGCGCAGTGAAGGCCGGCATCTCGGCTGTTTGCTTCGACCGTGGCCCGTACAAATATCATGGTCGCGTGGCAGCGCTCGCCAAAGGCGCGCGCGAGGCCGGATTACAGTTTTAGCGGGTCGACCGACTCATTGAACCAAGGATACCGATCGTGTCATCAGGCTCCAAATCATCAGCCTCCAAAGAACGTGTACAAGGCGAGCTGGGCGAGAACATCGTCGCGATCAAGCGGTGCGCCGCGGTCGTGAAAGGTGGTCGCCGCTTCAGCTTCGCGGCCATGGTTGTGGTCGGCGACGGTCGCGGCAAATGCGGTTGGGGTTATGGCAAGGCGAACGAGGTGCCTCCTAGCGTCGAGAAGGCCAGGAAAGAAGGGATGCGGAGCTTGGTCACAGTGGCGCTCGAGGGGGCCACGATCTCGCATCGCGTCGATGGACATTATGGCGCGGCCCATGTGGTGATGATCCCGGCGTCACCCGGCACCGGTGTGATTGCGGGGGCAGCCGTTCGCGCGGTCTGTGAATCGGCCGGCATCCACGACATCCTGACCAAGAGCTTCGGTTCGAACAATGCCGTGTCGCTGGTCAAGGCCACGTTCGAAGCCTTGTCTCATTTGCGTCCGAAACAAGAAGTTGAACGTCTCCGCGGAGTTACCCTGTCATGATTCTGAATGACGTTCATCGTGGAGTTCACAAGAATAAGGCCCGCAAGCGACTCGGCCGCGGCATAGGCTCCGGCCACGGCAAAACGGCCGGCCGGGGACACAAGGGCCAGGGCTCGCGGGCCGGCACGTCGCGGATCTCGATTTTCGAGGGCGGCATGATGCCGGTCGTCCGCAAGGTTCCCAAGCGCGGCTTCAACAACCGCTGGGCGATTCGGGTGGCGGCGGTCAATGTCGGCGCGCTTGAGACAAACTTTGCCGCCGGCGAAGAAGTTACGCCCGAAGCCCTCGTCGCCAAGAACCTGACGAAAGGCCGCTTCGACGAATTGAAGCTGCTCGGCGACGGCACCTTGACGAAGAAGCTGATGGTGTCGGCTCACCGTTTCAGTAAGACCGCCACCGAGAAAATTGAGAAGGCCGGCGGCAAGACGATCGTCTTGCCCGGCAAAGCGCCCGTGGTTAAGCACCAGAAAAAACCCACGGCCAAGGCGAAGTAATCAGCCTAGATGCTAGGGAGGGCGAGGCTCCTGCCGAGCCAAATGCAGCGGCTCCCAGTGTAGCAAGGACGGATCGAGAATATGTGGGAAAAGCTTCGCGTCGTCTGGCAGATTCCCGAGCTGCGTCAGAAGATCTTGCTGACGCTCTTGATGCTGGCAATCTATCGCGTCGGCTTCCAGATTTCGCTGCCCGTCGTCGATCAGCAGGCGGCGCAGCGGTTTGGCTCGCAGCAGGGCGGCATCACGGACATGCTCCAAGCGATGGCCGTCCTCAGCGCCAGCCAGCTCAGCAACGTCACGATCTTCGGCCTGGGGATCATGCCGTATATCTCGGCATCGATCATCTTTCAGCTCCTGGCGAGCGTCTATCCGCCGCTCGAGCAATTGCAGAAAGAGGGCGAGGCCGGCCGCAAGAAAATCAACGAATATACGCGCTACGCGACCGTCTTCTTATGCCTCTTCCAAAGCTGGTTCTACGTCAATTCGCTGATTGAAGGGCAGCATTTGGTTGATGCCCAATTCATGACCGACGCCGGGAGGCTGCAGATCGGCTGGAAGATCGTCTCGGTGCTCACGATGACCGCCGGCACGGTCTTCCTGATGTGGCTCGGCGAGCAAATCGATGAATTTGGCATCGGCAATGGCATCAGCCTTCTGATCATGTCAGGCATCTTGGCCCGTATGCCGGGCGCCGGCTGGCAGCTCCTGCAGCAGTCGTCGCTCGAGCTGGGCGGAGCAGACAATCGGTTGGGGATCGAATCGCTGGTGCTGCTCGCTGTGATGTTCGTGGCCGTGGTCACCGGGGTCGTGTTTATCACGCTCGGCCAGCGGCGAATTCCGATGCAAAGCGCCAAGCACGTCCGCGGCCGTCGGGTTTACGGCGGTACGCGACAATACTTGCCGCTCAAAGTCAACCAAGCCGGCGTGATGCCGATCATTTTCGCCAGCAGCCTGCTGATGTTCCCGATGCTGATCTTGCGTCAATTGGCGAGCATCGGCTGGAGCGACGGCTTGTGGAAAGACTTCGTCACGTGGGGACAAGATGTCTTCCAAAGAGGCGCCTACATCTACAACATCATGTATCTGGTGTTGATTTATTTCTTTTGCTACTTCTGGACGGCGATCACGTTCAATCCGAAGGACATGGCCGATAATCTGAAAAACTTCGGGTCGTTCATTCCCGGCTATCGTCCGGGAAAGCGGACGGCCGACTACTTGGAAAAGGTGATGGTCCGCATTACGTACGTCGGGGCCGGCTTTTTGGCGGTGGTGGCGATCATCCCGACATTGATCTCCACGTCGCTCCATATTTCGCCGCTGCTAGCTACCTTTTACGGTGGAACCAGCCTGCTGATTGCCGTGAGTGTCGCATTTGATTTGGTGCAGAAGATCGACAGCCATCTCGTGATGCGAAATTACAAAGGGTTGTTGGAAACTTAATCGAGGTCACAAGAACGAAAATCGGATGAGACGGCGGTCGACTCGGTGCTTCTTAGCTGCCATGGGAGGGCAGCGGTTATTCGCGGGTGTGGATCCAAAGTTGAAAGCTGAGAAACATCAGGCGCTTGACGCTGATCCCGGACTCTCGAACTATCATGCGAATCGTGTTCGTAGGACCGCCCGGCAGTGGAAAAGGCACGCAGTCCCAGCGGCTCAAGGACGACATTGGTGTCGTCCATCTTTCGACCGGTGAAATGTTGCGGGAAGCCTTGTATGCCGGCACGTCGCTTGGAATTCGCGCCGCGCAATTTGCCGATGTCGGCAAGCTCGTGCCGGACGAAGTCGTGCTTGGCATCGTCGTGGATCGATTGGAGCAATCAGATTGCATTCAGGGATGCCTATTCGACGGTTTCCCCCGCACTCTTGCGCAAGCGGAAGCGCTCGACGGAATTCTCGCCGAGCGCGGAATGCCGCTCGATCTGGTGCTGGCGCTCCAGGTACCCGACGAGCAGATATTCAAGCGGCTCGCCGCCCGGGGCCGGGCCGACGACAAGCCCGAGACGATCAAGGAACGACTTCACCAATACCGGGACCTGACAGCCCCACTCTTGGAGTACTATCTCCGCCGAGGAATTTTGCGGCAAATAGACGGCGTCGGCACCGAGGAGGAAGTCTTCGCGCGGGTTCAGCAGGCGGTACTTCCGGCCCGGCATTAGTCCTCGCCGCCAGGATGGGATACACTGGGGAGAATACCGGCGGCGACCATCTCGGCGATTGTGGAGTAGCGGTGCGGTGCTGAATTTGAAGTCGGAGCGAGAAATCGGCCTGATGCGCCAGGCTGGGCTATGTGTCTGGCAGGCCCATCAACTCGTGCGTGACGTCGTCGCCCCCGGCGCGACGACGAGCGACATTGATCTAGTCGTGGCGGAGCATTTCGCGCGGTGCGGCGCGGTGCCGCTATTTCTCGACTATCCCAACCAAGAGGCGGGTAAAAAGCCTTTTCCGGCGGCCACTTGCACCAGCGTCAACGCCGAGGTCGTCCACGGCATTCCCAATAATCGACCGCTGATCGAGGGTGACATCGTCAGCGTCGACACCGGGTGCCGGCTCAATGGCTGGTGCGGCGACGCGGCTGTCACTTATCCCGTCGGCCAAATCAATCCTGAAGTGCAGCGCCTGCTGGATGTGACGCTCGCCACCCTCAATTTGGCCTTCGAACTGATGCACATGAAGGGCCGCTGGAGCCAGGTCGCTCGCGAGATGGACATTTACGTTCGCGACAACGGCTATCGAACGGTCGAGTGCTTTGTCGGACACGGCATCGGCCGCAACATGCACGAGGATCCGCAGGTACCGAATTTCTTGAGTCGCGGACTCCGCGGCAGCGGCGACTTCCGCCTCGAGCCGGGGCTGGTGATTGCGGTCGAGCCGATGGTGAACATGGGCACGAAGCGCGTGAAAATTCACAAGGACCACTGGACCCAATCGACGGCCGACGGTTTGCCGAGCGCCCATTTCGAACACACAATCGCGATGACGAAAAACGGTCCGGTGTTGCTGACCGCCGCGCCGTCACCCGCCGAGACCGTCAGCCCAGTTAGCCGATAAGTAGGTTTCACCAATAGCCGCCCCAAACGCGGCCGTACGGATAGACACGGACGCCAACTCGCGGACCGTAATAGTAGTCCGGATAACCACCGTAATAGGTGTTGTACGGCGTCGCGTAACCGCGGTAGTAGCGGTACGGCGGCGGACCCCCATATCCATAACGGTAAGCTGGCCCGTACCATCCCCAGTACGCAATCGGCTCAGAATGGACTTTGGCGGCGTCAATCGCCCGCAGATTGGTTGGCAGCGAAGTGAACAAAACTAGGTCAGCATCTTGCCACAGCGATTGGGTTGCCGCGAGCTTTTCCTGTTGACGAGCCCAGCGATCCTGCACGTCGTCGATGCGAGTGGCCTGGACAGGCGTCGGAGCGATGGCCGTGATCGCCAAGATCGCAAAAACAGTGAGTTGTCTTCGAATGGACATTGGGGCCTCCTTCTTTCCGGACAACGGAGAAACTACGGACTGTGTGGCTCAGGTTGACAAACTATCAAATACATCAGCAATCCAGGTGCCAATTTGGTCCGACATATCGGCGAAATACACAATTGCCGCGTCGTACCATCGGCGAGCGGACGGTTTGGACGAATACCGGTTCAGGACTTTGTCCAGGGTTGAGATTTTTCCAATTTTGGCCCTATACTCATGACACATCACCGCACCTCACCTTCACGGCCGACATCTTGGCGTGGTCGAGCGCGTACCACACTGGCCGAAATGAAAGAAATCGATGAACTGCGATACCGCTAGGACCAGTCGAACGATTGCCGGAGTCTGGTACGCCGCTGTGGTATGTGCGATGGCCACGACGCTTGCCGCCGATTTGGGCTGCAGCGCCCGTGGCGGGAACGCAAATGAGATCGTCATCGGCCACTATGCCTCGATGACAGGCTCCGAGGCGACGTTTGGACAATCGACCGATAACGGCATCAAGCTGGCCTTGGAAGAGATCAATCAGGAAGGAATCAAAGGCAAGAAGCTGCGGCTAATCACATACGACGACAAAGGCGACGCTAAGGAAGCCGGCACCACGGTGACGCGGCTGATCAATAGAGATGGAGTGGTAGCGATTCTTGGCGAAGTGGCCTCGAGCCTGTCGCTGGCCGGGGCGCCGGTCTGCCAGGAAAACGGCATCCCGATGGTCACGCCTTCGTCGACCAACCCGAAAGTGACCAAGATTGGCGACATGATTTTTCGGGTCTGCTTTATCGATCCGTTCCAGGGTTGGGTTTGCGCGAAATTCGCGCGCGAGAACGATAAGGTAAAGGCCAGCAAGGCGGCGATCCTCTACGACCAATCGGCCGCGTACGCGGTAGGGCTGCAAGAAGAGTTCGACAAGGCCTTCACCAGGCTCGGCGGCCAAATCACGACCAAGCAAACATACACCAATGGCGACCAGGATTTTTCGGCCCAACTCACGGCGATTCGCAGCAGCCAGCCGGACGTCATCTTTGTGCCTGGTTATTACACCGACGTCGGCAACATTGCCGTTCAGGCCAGGAAGCTGGGGATTCAAGTGCCGCTTTTGGGTGGCGACGGCTGGGACTCGTCGAAGCTCGGCCAGATCGGCGGCAAAGCGATCGATGGCTGTTTTTATTCCAATCATTATTCTCACCAAGACCCTAGCCCGCGCGTGCAGGACTTCATTCGCAAATACGTAGCCAAGTATGGCGAAACACCGGACGGCCTGGCGGCGCTCGGCTATGACGCGGCCCGGGTTCTCGCCGACGCGATTGGACGGGCGAACTCAACGAGCGGCGCCGACATCGCGGCCGAACTGGCCAGGACGAAGGATTTCGATGGCGTCACGGGCCGAATCTCGATCGACAAGGATCGCAACGCGGTGAAGCCGGCCGTAATGCTGGAGATGCAAGGCGGAGTGCCGACGTACGTGAGCACGATTGAGCCGGAGAAGTAATAGGTGTGTAAGCGACGTAGTGAGTAAGCAAAAGATATCCGGTCAGCATCGTGGTTCAGCACTTGCTCCTCTACTCAACCACTAACTTACTCACCGCTCGCTCATGGCTGACTTTGTCCAGACTTTGATAACGGCCCTGGCAGTCGGTGGCTTGTACGCGCTAATCGCGTTGGGCTACACGATGGTCTATGGGATTCTGAAGTTCATCAACTTCGCTCACAGCGACATCGTCGTCCTCGGAGCCTGGATCAGCTATACGCTGGCGATCAAGCTTCTGCCCATGCTCGGACTTGATCCCCACAACCCGGAGACGCCGCCGCCGCTATGGGTCGGCTGCGTTATTCTGCTCGCGGCCATGGTGATCTGCGGTTTCGTCGGATTCATGATTGAGCGACTAGCTTACAAGCCGCTCCGTCGTGCGCCCCGGCTGAATGTGTTGATCACGGCGATTGGCGTTTCTCTGCTGTTGCAGAATGTCGGTCAATTGAGCTTTGTATTTGGCTCCAGTCCACAGAAAATGCCGGCACTCTTGCCGAATTGGGAGCTGGCGCGGCTTTCGCTCGCGAGCGGCGGATCGGATCATGCCGTGGTGATCGGCCTGGTCGATACAATGATTTTTGCCACTTCAGCCGCGCTTATGCTGGCGCTCGAATATCTCGTGTTTCACACCAAGTTGGGCACGGCGATGCGGGCCGTGTCGTTCAGCCCTGATACCGCGTCGCTGATGGGAATCCCGGTCGACCGGGTCGTGTCATTCACATTTGTGCTCGGCTCTTCGCTCGCGGCGGCGGCCGGATTCCTCTACGTTATGAAGTACCCCGGCTTGAACCAGCCGGCCCACACGATTTGGGTGTTGCTCGGACTCAAGGCGTTTGTCGCCGCCGTGATTGGCGGCATAGGCAATGTCCGCGGAGCGGTGATCGGCGGCTTTGTGATCGCGTTCGTTGAGCAGTTTGGCGCTTTTTACATTTCGTCGAATTACCGGGACGTGTATGTGTTCGCACTGTTGATCATCATTTTGCTCGTTAAGCCGACGGGGTTGCTGGGCTCGCCGTACCGGGAGAAAGTCTGATGGCGACGAAGCGTCCCGAAACAAATTCAATCAACGTTGCGCGCCTGCCGCCGCGGGCAGGAAGCAGCGCGGCGACTGCCTGGAACAGCCTCTGGCCGCTCGCCGCCGGAGTGCTGCTCGCGGCCGCCATTCAGTGGACATTGCCGGGGGCGGTCGGGCCCTATTACGCGCGGATCGTCATCGACATCGGCATCGCGATCATCATGGCGGTGTCACTTAACATCGTGAACGGCCTTACCGGGCAGTTTTCGATCGGGCATGCCGGGTTCATGACGCTAGGCGGCTATGCGGCTGGCGCGCTGACCTATTATGGTTCGCTGTGGATGTGGGATTCACCGGCCAAGCACGGCGGTTCGTGGGGTAGCGGCATGTGGCTGTTCGCGGCGTCTTGTATGGTCGGCGGCGTGGTGGCGGCTGCCGCGGGCTATGTCGTTGGTCTCCCCTCGCTACGATTGCGCGGCGACTACCTGGCGATCGTGACGCTCGGCTTCGGCGAGATCGTACGGGTTGTCCTGCAGCAGACGCAGGATGTGATCGACGATCCGCACGCTTTGCGCTCGGCGACGATTGGCCAATTCTGGCCTCCGCCGGTGGGCGGAGCGGTCGGGTTTGACGGCATTCCGAAATACACAAATCTGTTTTGGGTCTATGCGTTTGTGGCCATTACGGTCGTGTGCGCGTATCGGGTGAAGTATTCGGGACTCGGCCGGGCGATGATATCGATCCGCGAGGACGAGATTGCCGCGCAGGCGATGGGCGTGAATATCGCTCGGTACAAGGTG
>DASYDU010000313.1:0-6539 GCA_036499445.1 Lacipirellulaceae bacterium | reverse complement strand
CGATGCCGGCGAATTTGGTTTACTGCGAGCCCGCAAACTGCTTTCGGACGATGATTACGAAGAACTCTTGGCTCGATTAGATGCATTTCTTTCGAAGCAGAAAGATAAGGACAAGAACTTTGCCGTCGAGTGGTTCTGTGAACAGTATGATTCGCGCTATGTCGAGCGCGAAACAGCCATTGAAGCCAAAAGATTGAACAATGAGCGAGTGAGTGCAAATCTGTTTTCATTGCTCTGGGGAGGGTTTTGCACGTTTCTCGGCCTTATGGGCTTCATTATTTTCCCACTTTTGGTTCGCATCGAGGCGAACACCCGTCCGACTACACGGGCAACAGCGGTAAGCTAAGTGTTATTGCATCCCTGCGCCGAATGCGACAGCCGACTTGCCGAGCAGCGCTTTTCCGCCTTCACCTTGGTCCCCGAATCGCCAATCCCGCAACCGATTCACCGCGCATGCCTAACACCACATTTTCGCGTGTCCGCCCTCGGCCACTCCGGCCGTTTCTCGCTCCTCATTCCTCGCCTCTTGCCATTTGGGCTAATGGCTAAAAGCTGACACCTAACAGCTCTTTTCATTGAAATTGGGCCACCGCTTCTGATACGGTGAACCTCGAAATTCCTCAGTCATTCGTCGTTCGAATTTCGACATTTTCTCTCCGAGTCCTCCGTGAACTCGGTGGCCAACTGCGTTCCATTCATCCCGTCGATCCTCACCGATCCTGTGATCCTGTCGTAGGAGGACACGAATAAGGCCGCCCCCGGAAAACGTATGGCCGTGGAAACAACTTGTCGACTTCCGGGAAATCGTGACGTTTTTGCACGGGACTGTGTCGCCTCGCGGGCGATTGCCGGCTCGCTTCCGCGAGTGGGCGCTTGGACCATGCACCTCGAAAGACGGCCGGCGGACGTCCCATGGCGATCTACCGGAAAAAACGGAAACAGACGACGAAGTGTCCCAATTCCTCGATAAAGCTGGCAGTCCTACTGACCTATTGGTCATCGGGCAAATTGGCGATTGATGCCAACCGCGATAGAAACCGGCCCGACAGACGCGATAGAATACACGTCGTGTCTTTGAATCAACTTGTGGCAATAACAAAAACGCGGCAGAAAATTAACCATGAGCAAATTCCCGGTAGTTGCGACAATCTCTGTCCTGGGTTTGATCGGCCTGGCGCTCGTGACCGTCAGGCCGGCCAGTCCGCCGGCCAACGGTGCGGAACCACAAGAGAAGGAACAAACCGCCATGACTACAAGTGACAAGAACATTACGAAGCGCATTGTCCCTTCCGACCAGATCGGCAAGTCGCGGCCGGACGCCGAATGGAAGAAACTGCTCACGCCGGACCAGTATCACGTGGCCCGCGAGGCGGGAACCGAGCAGGCCTTCAGCGGCGAATATTGGAACAACCACAAGGACGGCATGTATGTGTGTGTCTGCTGTGGCGAGCAGCTGTTCAGCTCGGAGACTAAGTTCGAGTCCGGCACCGGCTGGCCCAGCTTCTACCAGCCGTATGACAAGAACAACGTGACCGAAAAGTCGGATGATAGCTATTTCATGCACCGCGTCGAAGTCGTCTGCAGCCATTGCGGCGCACACCTGGGCCACGTGTTCGACGACGGCCCGCAACCGACCGGCGAGCGGTACTGCATCAATTCGGCCGCGCTGAGTTTTGATGAGAAGCAGCCGAAATCGGATGCCAAGGCAGTTCCGCCGACCAAAGCCAAGTGACTCGTGGCAGAACACGCTAAGGATCAAAGCAGGCTTGTTGCAATTCTTAGAAGGATCCATAGCCATGCCCATCGCAGAATTGGAAATGCCCCCGGAAGAACTTCCAAATGTGATAATGCCGGCCTGCCCCGTCCAAAAGCTGCTCAAGGGGCAGAAGGCGCTCGTGACAGGCGCGAACTCCGGAATCGGCAAGGGCATTGCAATCGCGCTGGCACACTCTGGGGCCGACGTGGTCGTCAATTACCACTCGGCAGTAGATGCGGCAGAGGAGACCGTTGAGGAAGCAGGCCTCTGTGGCAGCCGCGTTTACGCCTATCAAGCCGATGTCTCGAAGGAAGACGACGTCCGCGGGATGTTCAAACGAATGTTCGACGAGTTCGGCACGATCGACATCCTGGTCAATAATGCGGGTCTGCAGCAGGATGCCCGGCTCGAAGACATGACGCTCGACCAATGGAACCGAGTAATCTCGGTGAATTTGACGGGGCATTTCCTCTGTGCCCGCGAGGCGGTGCGAGAGTTCAAACGCCGGGGCGTGAAGCAAGACATTTCGTGTGCCGCCGGTAAAATTCTGTGTATCAGCTCGGTTCACGAAGTTATTCCGTGGGCGGGTCACGCTAACTACGCGGCGTCGAAGGGTGGCGTGATGTTGCTGATGAAGAGCATCGCTCAAGAAGTGGCGCCCTACCGGATTCGCGTTAATAGCATCTGCCCGGGCGCCATTCGGACGAACATCAATCGCGAGGCCTGGTCGACGCCCGAGGCCTACAACAACTTGATGCGGCTGATTCCGTACAAGCGAATCGGCGAAGTGGACGATATCGGCCGGGTGGCGGCGTGGCTGGCGTCCGACCAAGCCGACTACATCCACGGTGCGAGCATCTTCGTCGATGGCGGGATGACGCTCTATCCAGGCTTCGAAGCCGGCGGGTGAGCTGCTCGCCAGTCGCCAACTGGAGTAAGTATGATGAGTAAGAGAACTATTTTGTCTATTGCCTGCTTCGCGGTCGTCGGCGCGCTGTCTGTCGCCCTGGTAATTGCCGCGAGCCCCGATACGCCCAACTCTACGGAGCAAAATATGTCCGCACGTCCCAGCGAAATAAAGCCATCGGAATCCGCCAACCTCGAAACTGCCACATTTGCATCCGGCTGCTTCTGGTGCAGCGAGGCAGTGTTTCAACAGCTTCGCGGCGTGACGTCGGTTGTCTCCGGCTATAGCGGCGGCCTTGCCGAGAATCCAACCTACGAGCAAGTTTGCTCGGGCACGACGGGCTACGCCGAGGCGATTCAGGTGACGTTCGATCCCAAGGAGATTGCTTACACGGATCTGCTGCAGGTCTTCTGGCAGACGCACGATCCGACGACGCTCAACCGCCAGGGCAATGACGTGGGCACTCAGTATCGGTCCGCCGTCTTCTTTCACAACGACCAACAGCGGAAAGAGGCCGAAGAGTACAAGCAGCAGCTCGATTCCTCGAAGACCTTCAGCGGGCCCATCGTCACCGAGATCACGCAGTTCACAAACTTCATCCCGGCCGAGAAGTATCACCAGAACTACTACCAGGACAATCCGAGTCAGGGCTACTGCCAGTATGTGATCCGCCCGAAGGTGGAAAAATTCCGCAAGCAATTCGCGAAGTTGCTCGACGACGCTCCGCAACCCGCCGCCGCGGCGCAACCATAGGTTTCTGTCGACGGGGGGCGGGCGATGGGGAGCAAGTTTTCTTCGACGGCCGAATGGCTCGAGGCGGACGGTCTGGGTGGATTCGCGTCGGGCACCGTTTGCGGCCGTCGTACCCGTCGCTACCATGCGCTCTTGCTCGCGGCCACGACGCCGCCGACAGGTCGAGTCGTGCTCGTGAATGGCATCGAAGCCTGGATCGAAGCGTCGGGCGACATCTGTCCGATATCGTCGCAACTCTATGCGCCCCATGTGATCCATCCCGACGGCGATCGGCGGATCGAATCGTTTGAGCGGGAGCCCTGGCCGCGGTGGGTCTTTCGCTTGGAGAGCGGCCATCGGATCGAACAGGAAATCTTCGTGCCGCACGAACGGGCGGCTGTGGCGATCCGTTGGCGGCTCTTGGACCAACCGGAAAGCGAGACGCTCTACGCGGCGGATGCCGTGTGGTTGACGGTCCGGCCACTCGTTTCTGGTCGCGATTATCATTCGATGCATCACGAGAACCAGGCGTTTCGCTTCGCGGCGGAGACGAATGGACAATGCGTAACCTGGCAGCCCTACGATGGAGTGCCGGGCGTTCGGGTACTGTCGAATGCCACGTATCGCGAGACGCCAATTTGGTATCGCAATTTTTTCTACGAGCGGGAGGCGGAGCGTGGTCTTGACGCGACAGAGGACTTGGCTTCGCCGGGCGAGTTTCGCTGGAACCTGACGGCGGGTGACGCGGTCTGGCTGGCATCGGCCGTCGGTTTGCCGAAATCGCTGGCAGAAATTGGCGCCGACGCGTTGACGACATTCCAAAGTCTGCGACTCCGCGAGGCGGGACGTCGCGCGGCGTTCGCTGCGCCGATCGAACGAGCGGCTGATGCCTATATCGTGCTTCGCGGCGAAGGCCGGACGATCGTGGCCGGCTATCCCTGGTTCACCGATTGGGGTCGCGATACGTTTATCGCGATCCGCGGTCTGTGCATCGCGACTGGTCGGCTGGACGTGGCTCGCGAGATCCTGCTCGCTTGGGCCGGCGTCGTCTCCGAAGGGATGCTGCCAAATCGTTTTCCGGATAGCGGCGGCACGCCAGAATTCAACTCGGTCGATGCCTCGCTGTGGTACGTCGTCGCCGTGCATGAATACCTTTCGGCCAATACGGCGTCGGATGCGGCGGTGGAAGCGGGTGACCGGCAGGCGCTCCTGTCGGCAGTACGGGCGATTTTGGAAGGCTACATTCGCGGAACTCGCTATCGCATCCACGTGGAGGCCGACGGATTGCTCGCGGCCGGCGAACAGGGCGTGCAGCTCACTTGGATGGACGTGAAGATCGGCGATTGGGTTGTGACGCCTCGGATCGGGAAGCCTGTCGAGCTGCAGGCGCTGTGGCTCAATGCGCTGTGGATTGCTGAGAGGTGGATGGTGGATGCCGGAGAGTGGGGTTCGCTCCGCGAGGGCGGCCAGGACTCGTTTGCTCGGCGGTTCTGGAATGCCGAGCGCGGTTGCCTGTTCGACGTTGTCGATGTGAATCACGAACCGGGTGGAATGGATGCCGCGCTGCGGCCGAATCAGATTCTGGCGGTCGGCGGGTTGCCGCTTGCGATTCTCGATGGTCCGCGAGCGAAGCAAGTTGTGGATCTCGTCGAGCAAAAGCTGTGGACGCCGCTGGGGCTGCGATCGCTCTCGCCGGATGACACTGCTTATCGGCCGCATTACCAGGGGGGAGTTTGGGAACGGGATAGCGCTTACCATCAGGGGACTGCTTGGCCATGGCTCGTTGGGCCGTTCGTCGAGGCTTGGCTGAGGGTTCATGGCAATACGCCGGAGAATCGGCAAGCGGCGCGAGTCCGTTTCGTTCAACCGCTCGCCGCACATCTCGATGACGCCGGTCTCGGCCATATCGCTGAAATCGCTGACGGCGACCCACCCCACACGCCACGCGGCTGCCCCTTTCAAGCCTGGTCGCTGGGCGAGCTGTTGCGGCTGGAGAATGCAGTGCTGCGCGAGCAGACGGCGCCGCTCGATCATCTTGCCTCGCTGAATTCGCCAGCGCTCGTCGGCGCCAATCGCTAGACGGCTTGACGGGCGGAAGGTGGGGTTTGGCCGGCGCGCGATGTAAGTCCCGCTCACTGAAGCGAGCTCGCCGGGGGTTTTGCGCGCGTGCTGGGGGGCCCCAGTTCGTGGTGTGGAACTCTCTGGTATCGCACCGCGCGACTGGGCAGCCTCGGTGAATCGTGGTCCTTTCATGATGTGGGTGTTGCAGAAATGAACGGTTTTTGGATCGGATTGCAAAGCTTTTTGTGACTGGATAACAGGATTGGAAGAATCGACAGGATGTTGGACGGGAGATAGTAGATATCAGGATCACGGTGTTTGCATTCAATTCGTCACATCTTCCCTGCTACAGCGAACATCTACGACTTCTAAAAAAAGAGGCGGCCGCCTCGGAATCTCTGCGCGCATGCACACCTGTTTTACGCCCAGGGGACGCGCGCAGTTCCATCCACGCGGTCGCCGAAGTTCGGCTATGTGGAAGCGTGAGCTGCGACCCGCGCGCAACCTGGACGGCACCAGGAGCAAATTGCATCCAGGCGATCGACCAAGAAGTTCGCTTCCGATCTTGCAAGCTATCGATTTACCGTGGCTACCGTGTGAGGGGCTTCGGCTTAATCGTGGGCCCATCGGAAACGGGCGGGTTCATTCAATCACGCTCCGCCGAGACATCGGCGCTCGTGCGGGAATCACCCTAGCAGAAGCGGTGGCCCAATTTCAACGAAAAAATGGGCGAAGGACGCGAGATTCTTCATGCTGGAAATAAAGGGGCGCGGCCAAAAGTTGGGGATTGACGGACGTGCGAAGCAAGGCGGTTGTTTTATGGCGCGTGCTGAATCGGCAGAGAGAAGCCACCGTTAATGTTGGCCACTTATCGGAGAAGGAGAACGAAAAGAAGTGAGGGGTGTCGGAACGATTCATCACGATGTCGCCGGGAGATATCGTTCTGGCGGCCTTTATTTCAGACGAGCGCGATCGGTAACAATATCCTGCATAGCGACAGAAAACGGGACGCCTATCGGATTCAAAAAAGAGCTGCGTTCCGTTTTCTCTTTAACTCCCCAGCGTAAGTCAAAATGGGCAATC
>DASYDU010000312.1:0-4325 GCA_036499445.1 Lacipirellulaceae bacterium | reverse complement strand
CGACGCGTCGCTAGGCGCCGGGGCGGGCGCGGCCGGCGGCGGGATTGGCGGCGAGGAATCGCAGCCCTTCAAGCGGTTCATGCAATATGACAAGAACGGCGATGGCAAACTTTCGGCCGACGAATTGCCACCACAAATGGCGGGGCTGCTCCGTAATGCCGATTTGAATCACGATGGCTTTATCGATGCCCGGGAACTCGAGCTCGCCGTCAAACAAATGGGCGATCGGATGAAGGCGGGAATGATCGGCGGGCAACAGGGCCCGGGCGGACGCATGCCTGGCGGCAATCCCATCGGCGGTGCGAACGGCGGGAAGGGCCCGTGATACTCTGCGGACTCCCGGCTCTTGAAAACACCGCCCTCAAGTAGCGCCTAGCGCGCGTCGCGTGGCGATCACCATTCACGTGCCTTCGTCGACGCTTTCTGTCGAGCGAACGCGCACCGTGCCGTTTATCGTCGTGGCAGACGACTTCACGTCGGAGTTGCCGAAAGTGAGTTGCGCCTCATGCGGGTCGCCGACTGTCATGCGTGCGCGTACTGATGGGTCTACCGTGACGAGACCGTTCGTTGTGCCGAGCGTGAGCGTGCCGGCGAAGGCGGGTCCGACCGACACGTCGATCGTTGCATTAACCGCAGTGGCCATAATCGGGCCGGCGGATTCGCGGGCGAGCTCAATATCGATCGAGCCATTCGTGGTCGCGGCTTTCACTGCGCCGCCGGCTTCTACGACATTGATCGTGCCATTGGTCGTATGGGCTTCGACCGGGCCTACTTGAGCGATGGCTTCGATGTTTCCGTTGGTGGAGAGCAGTGTCGCTTTGCCGGTCAGTTCAGACGTTTTAAGATTGCCATTTTCGCTGACGAGCGTGACGCCGTTGGTGTCGGGGATTTCGATTTCAAAACTGCACGACTCGCGATTCTGCGGCTGGTCGCCGGGCCACGCGCAGCGCACCATTAACGTGTTGTCGATACCGCGAACGGTCTCGATCTTGGTTGCGGCAAGGCGATCTTCCGAGACGGCGGAAATCTTGGCCCTGATCTGCACATCGGGGCGATCGGTCTTGGTCACCGCGATCGAGCCGCTCCCGGTTGCCACTTGCAGCGGTGCACCGGCCACGTGATCGACGGTCAAAGATTTGTCGCCACTATGAAGTGGCGCGGCTAAATCGCAAGCGTTCGTGAGTGTCAATGCGACGCACAGCATTACCACAGCAAACGACGCGCAGGCAGATGAAATGACTCTCATGTTCGCGATTCCGATAGAGACAGGTTGTGGGGCAAGGCTTCGGGGAATGAGGTAGCGGTCGATTTTGTGGGTGCAAGGCGGGTTAACTACTCGTCTATTCGCCGACGGCTGTCCGATATTGCGACAGAAAATCGGGCCGGATGTCGATTGGCCCAGACTCGTTTCGTTTGATTGCAACTTAAATGTATTCAGTTTGCTGTGATTGCAGCGAGACACGCCTTTACAATCAGCGATCCGAAGCGGATGATAGCGGGCAAATCCCGCGACTTGCCTCGCGCTCCCGGAGCGCGACCTATAATTGGATGTAGGAAGTATTCCGATCGGCAACGCGTGGCTGCCCGCTCGTAATCACGTCCGCCGTCCCCGGCGATTTTGGGGTTGGTGGGCAAGACATTGAGGTCCGGCAGCCGGTGAAGGTGTCATGGTAGATACTGAAAACTCTGCGGGCGAGCCGGCTTCAGTCGCGGAACGCATCGCGGCGATCGACGTCGGCTCCAATAGCGTCCGGCTAGTGGTGGCCGAGGTGCTCCCTTCGGGCGGTTACCGCGTGCTGGACGAAGAGCGCGAGAACACGCGTCTCTCGGCCGCATTGGTGAAGACGGGCGAGCTCGCTCCGACAGCCGTCGAAACCACGATTGCCGCGCTGAAGCGGTTTCAGTCGATTGCCACGGGTTACGGCGTGGGCCAAATCCGGGCGATCGCCACAAGCGCCGTCCGCGACGCCAACAACGGCCCCGACTTCTGTCTGCGCGTAAGGCGCGAGCTGCGGCTCGAATTGGACGTGATTTCGTCCGACGAAGAAGCGCGACTTGCTTTTCTGAGTGTGGCCCGCGCATTTGACGTATCGGGCCGCGAGGTGGCCGTGACCGATATCGGCGGCGGCAGCACCGAGATCATCCTGGCTTCGTCTGGGCTGGTCGATCAGATGTACACGACGTCGCTGGGCGCGGTTCGCGTCGCGGAGCAGTGTGGCGTGACGGACATCTGCGACGAGAAGCAATTGGAGCGGCTCCGCCGTTTCATCGACCGCACACTCAAGAAGCAAGTCGGCAAACCGCCGTTTGTGCCGAGCATGTTCTACGGCACGGGCGGCACTTTTACGGCACTTGCGGCGATGATTATGGCCCGCGAAGGGCAGTCGGGCCAGCCGATGTGGGGCTACCGGGTAACTGGTGCCCAGATCCGCCATCTGCTGAGCGACCTGGCGCAATTGCCGCTTGATAAACGTGGCAAGACGGCCGGTCTCAATCCGGCGCGGGCCGATATCATCGTCTCGGGCCTAGCGATCATCGAGCGGATCATGGTTCACTTGCACGTGAACGTCGTGCAGGTGCACACACGGGGTGTGCGAGATGGCCTGCTCTTGACGATGATCCAGTCGTCGCACGGCGCAGAACGGCAGGCGATCTCCTCGGAGGCGCGCCTCGCTGCGGTGGAACAGTTTGCCAAGAGCTGCGGCGTCGACCTGACATTTGCCAAGCAGGTGGCCCGGATTGCTGGCTCACTGTGGGAGCAATTGGCTACTCCGCTTGATCTGCGGCCAGCCGACCGTGAATTGATCGAAGCGGCGGCCCTCTTGGCCAACGTCGGCTACTTGATCAATTTCGAGGGCCACCACAAGCATAGTTATCATTTGATTCTGAATAGCGAGCTGCCGGGCTTCGAGCGGGAGCAATTGCGGATGCTGGCGCTCGCGGCCCGATATCACCGCGGCAGCCGGCCCAAGAAGAAGCACGACGAATACAAGCGGCTGACGGAAGAAGACAAACGCCGTGCTTCGGCGCTCGCGGCGATTCTGCGACTGGCGCTCGCACTCGACCGCACGCACCAGCAACATGTGGAAACGGTGAAGGCCAGCGTCGGCGAAGGGGGCGTCGAAATCGCGGTCCGCGCGCACGGCGATGCCGACGTGGACCTGTGGGCTGCACGCGGCAAAGTAAAGCTA
Source organism: Lacipirellulaceae bacterium (assembly GCA_036499445.1). Lineage (GTDB taxonomy): Bacteria > Planctomycetota > Planctomycetia > Pirellulales > Lacipirellulaceae > DASYDU01. The sequence continues at coordinate 1,134 of DASYDU010000312.1, read as the reverse complement.
TTCGAAAAGGTGTTTGGGCGCGAGGTTTTGTTTTCGGTGAACGACACGTCGGGCCGCCGCGCGCCGGGCAAAGGTCGCACGCGCTCCAGTCCCGCAGACGGACGGCGCAGCGGCAAACCGAAAAGTGACGAGGCAAATGACGCTCAAACGCCGGCGGCTGAGCCTTCGCCGTCGGGTGGCAGCCCCACCCGACCGAGATGACCTCTGGCGGTAGCGTCGTCTTGATCATTCCTTAGCGTCATCTTAAGTGATGCTATCAAGTGCCAGCGCACCTGCTCTTTTTTCGCTTGGGCCGAACCGCTAGTCTACTGCCTGCGTAGCAAAGCGAGCGGATCGTTCGGGCCGCAAAGTCACGTTTTTTAGAATTTGGAGAAGAGTCGATGTACCGGAGCTTGGTTAAGATTTGCGTATCGATGTTGGCGTGCTTGGCGATTGCCACGGTGGGATTGGCCGCCGATCAGGGGGCGCCCGCCTATGCTGGCTCTTCATCGCCACCGAAAGCGAAGCACGCGAAGTCTCACGAAAGGATCACGCTAGGAATCGGTGGCGCCGCGGACAAGAGATCTGCCGAGATGTTGACCAGCGCGCTCGCTGCCAACGGTCTGAAGAGCACGGTGCGGGAGAGCAAAGAAAAGCCGGCGGAAGTCACAGCATCGGTGGAGCCGACCAGCGACCTGAGCACGTATGCAAATGCGATTGCGGCAGTGAATACGCCGCAGAAATCTACGGCGCCACCCACGTTGAGCGTGGTGGTCTTCGCTCCGTTTACCACGCAAACGGCGCAACAGGTGATGGATAAGCTCGCCAGTCTACCGGGCATTGACGCGAAGAACTCGAAGGCCGACGTCGAGAAAGGCGAGCTTTGGGTGCGGATCAATGGTACCACCAAGGTCACGTTGACGGACATCTCGGCTGCGGTTCAATCCGCGGGCGTCACGGCGCAGATGACGAAGTCGGCCAAGGGTAAGCAGACCTGAGGCGATCAAGCGAATTTGCCCGGGCTAGATGAAGGCGTCGATCGCCACCAGGGCGACGATTGCTGCGCCGATGGCGAGTTTGCCAAGCGTGCCCCAGATTCTTCCCATGAACGCACCGTGACCGGCGGCGATTTTCTCGGATTCGGTGCGGCCTTTC
>DASYDU010000311.1:0-59330 GCA_036499445.1 Lacipirellulaceae bacterium | reverse complement strand
CGGTTGCGCCCTCGACTTCGTACAGCGTCGAGTTCTACGCCAAGGCCAGCGCCGGTTTCACCGGCCCGCTGACGGTGGACCTGGAATCAACGAGTGGCACGGTCTATGCGACCGCAACGATCCCGTCGATCACCAGTTCTTGGGCCAAGTACACCGCGACGCTGACCACGAGCGCGGGCGCGCCGACCAGCTCCACCAATCGGTTCGTTATCTCGACCAACAGCAGCACGGCCAACGGCGCCACGATCTGGATTGGCGCGGCCTATCTCTACCCGCCGTCGTACCTGGACGCGGCCAACCACCTGCGGGTGGACCTGATGCAGAAACTCGCGGCGCTTAGTCCGCCGATCTTTCGCGTACCGGGCGGCAATTACCTCGAAGGCAACACCTACGCGGACCGCTTTGAGTGGTCGAAAACCGTGGGGCCGGTGGAAGACCGCCCGGGGCATTACAATTCGGCGTGGGGTTATTGGTCCACAGACGGCATGGGCCTCGACGAGTACCTCCAAATGACCGAGGAGGTCGGCGCCGCGCCGATTCTGGCGGTCTACGCCGGCTATACACTCAACGGCACGTCGGACACGGGCGCGACGCTGACCGCCGATGTCGCCGACGCCGTCAACGAGCTGCACTACGTGCTCGATCCGACAACCACCACATGGGGAGCGCAGCGCGCCGCGAACGGCCATCCGGCCCCTTACAACGTCGGCTACGTCGAGATCGGCAACGAAGACTTCTTTTCGTCGACCTATCCGACGCGCTACCCATTGTTTTACAACGCGATCCACGCCGCCTTTCCGTCGCTGCAAATCATCGCGACCAGTAGCAGCACCGGTGGCAGCCCGTTCGACGTGCTCGATGATCATTTTTATCAAACTCCTTCGTGGTTCGAAGCAAACTTGACTCACTATGACACCGCGCCCCGCGGCTCCTACAAAATCTTCGTCGGCGAATGGGCCTCCACCGAAGGAACGCCGACAAACGACATGGCCTCGGCGCTCGGCGATGCCTCTTGGTTGCTGGGACTGGAACGAAACTCCGACCTGGTGACCATGTCGTCGTACGCCCCGCTGTGGGTCAACGTCAACGGCGTTCAGTGGCCAACCAATCTGATCGGCTTCAATGGCACGACGAGCTACGGGTCGCCGAGTTACTACGCGCAAGTCATGCTTTCTCAGAACCACGGTACCAACGTGGTCTCGGACACGGTGAGCGGCGCGAGTGGTCTCCAAGTGCTGGTGACCAAGACCGGCTCGGCGTATTACTTGACGGTCGTCAACACCCGGGCAGCGGCGCACCCGACGACCGTCAACCTCACGGGTATCACCACGGTCTCCCCGACGGCGACCGTGACCACCCTTTCTGCGTCGGCGACTAACGCCACCAACTCGATTGCCAACCCGACCAACATTGTGCCGGTGACATCCACGGTCTCCGGATTGGGTCCCAGCTTCGACTACACTTTCGCCGGCAACTCGATCACCGTGCTGCGGTTCTCCATTCTTCCGGGCGACTACGACTCTGACGGCATCGTCGACGCGGGCGACTACACGGTCTGGCGCGACACGCTCGGCAGCCAGAGCGACATGCGGGCCAATGGCGACAACGCAGGCGCGAGCGCAAACGTAATCGATCAAGCCGACTACAACTTTTGGGCGAACCACTTCGGCGAGACGGTGCCGGGAGCGGGAACGGGGACGGAAGTTGGGATTAAGGAGTCGGGAGTGGGGAACGGAATGGAATTGTCAAACGAGGAGGGTACGCAGGATTTCGGATTGCGGGTTGCGGAGGGCGCGGGCGGCTCGAACGCGGGCGCGTCGGTTTCACTGGCGCTAAGTCTATCAGCGCCGGCCGACGCGGAAGCCGGGTACGCCGCGGGGACCGGTGGGCGGTTGCACGTGGCGAATCGTTTGGCAGGGCAGGCAACAGCGGCGACTTCGCACGATGATGCGCTTTTGGTTTGGCTTACGTCCCAATCGGGCGGTGGAGCGCGTCGGGAAGATTTGCGGCGGGATGCGGTTGCTGCGGATGGGGCGACGGACGAGCCGGGCGATTCTTTGGACGCGGCCGTGGATGATGTGTTCGCCGAGTTGGCGGTTGGAGTGTAGTCTTCCGCCGACGGTGTCCCTCACGTCGTGCTACTTCGTCTTCAAGACGGACCACAGGTTGCTGTATTGGTCGGTCCAAAGGGGGACTTCTTTTTTCGGTTCCAGGTAGTCGCTGCCGGGGAGTTGGTCAGGATTCTGGCTGACGAACTCCGGGTTGTGCGGTGCGAGGATCATGAAGTCGGTGCGGTAGTAGAGCTTGTCATCGTCGCCTTCGTGGTGAATCCGCGTCACGTGCCAGCCGAAATGCTTGGCCGCCTGCTCGACGACGGGCACGAGATTGACGTAGGTGTTGATGACGTTGACGCAAATCAGGCCGTCGTCGGCCAGGTGCTTCTGATAAATCTCGAAGGCCTCTTCCGTGAGCAGGTGAACCGGCGGGGCATCGCCGGTGAAGGCGTCGAGGTAGAGGATGTGGAAGTTGTGCGGCGGCTCGCGCTCGAGCGACAGCCGGCCATCACCTTCGATCACGTCGCATTTGCCGCCGCGGGATTCGAAATCGGTCAGGAAAGTGAAGGGATCGCGGGCGAGCAACATCACGTTCGGATTGATTTCGTAGAAGCGGAACTGATCGTTCTTCTCGCCATAGGCGGCCAAGAGGCCGACGCCCATGCCGAGCACGCCGACACGAACCCCTTCGGGATGCGTCTGCTTCATGAAGAGCATGGTCTTGCCGGCGCCGCTATCGGGATAGAAATAGGAAATCTGTTCGCGCCGCTTTTCTGGCGCGACGTACTGCTTGCCGTGATCGATGGCGCCGCTGCGGAAGGAATAGTGGTGAAATTGTGGATCGTCGCGGTCATGTTCGCGGACGGAAACGGCGCCGAAGAAATTCCGCATCGAGCGGATGGCGTCCGGATCGGGCTGATTCCAGGCGACGATAAACCAAATGCCGAAGGGAATGGCGGCGAGCGGCAAACCTGCGACGATGGCGGGCAGTTTGGGCCGGCCCCGCAATTCAAGCGCCACGAGGCCGCAGGCGATCGTGAACGCGAGGATCAATCCGATCACCCACTCGATGTACGTGTGAAAAACATGGGGGGCGACGAGGCTGACAAATGCGCCGCCGAGAACGCCGCCTGCGGAGATCAGCAAGTAGAACTCGGTGAGGTGCCGCGGATCGGGACGGAGACGGACAACTTCGCCGTGGCAACACATGCAGAGGCCAAAGAGCATCAGAAAGCTGACGCCCAGCTCCGCCGGGAGCGGAAGATACGGCCAATCGTACAACTTGTGAAAGGCATATTCGCCCACGACCACCAGTACGGCGAGCGCGGTGAAAGCGCCGAAGAAGCCGCGTTTGTACCAGCGGGAGTGGTCGAAGCAAATGATGAACGACAGCAGGTAGACCGTGAGCGGCACGATAAACAGCAGCGGCACCGGAGCGATCTCGGCGCAGGCGTGGTTGGTGGTGGCCAGGAGCATCATCGACGCTAATCCGGCGAGCAGCACCCAAGCGACGCGGTGTAACCAAAGATGAGAAGTCGCTGGCACCTGCGCCGGCAGGGCGGCAGAAATAGTCGGCGAGTGGGCATCTGCCTTTTTCGCTGCTGAGTGCCTGAGGAAAAGCCAAACGGCCGGCAGACTACAGAGCGCTGCAAACGCCACGTAGCCATACGACCACATGCGAGTCTGCGCGGGCAAATCCAATCGGGTCTCGACGAAAAACGGATAGCTGAGTAGTGCCAACAGCGAGCCGATATTTGACAGGGCGTACAACCGGTAGGGTGAGCGATTTTCGTACGCGCGACTGAACCACGATTGCAAGAGCGGTCCCGTGGAGGAGAGCAAAAAATAGGGCAGCCCAACCGTCACGCCCAAAAGCAGCAAAATTCGCCACACGGGGTCGCTGCTGTCTTGCGGCTTCCAGCTTGCGGATGGCTCGATTGGCAGCAGCAGCACCGCGGCGATGAGCAGGCCGATATGGAGAGCGCCTTGCCATTTGGGAGTCAAAAAGCGTTGCGACAAATGCGCGTAGAGGTAGCCGCAAAACAAAACGGCCTGAAAGAACAACATGCAGGTTGTCCAGACCGCCGGCGCGCCGCCAAACCACGGCAAGATGTACTTGCTGATGATCGGCTGCACTTGAAAGAGCAGGAACGCGCTGGTGAAAATTGCCGCGGCGAAATTCCAAATTAGCCAGGACGGCGATGCGGCGGACAGCGTGGGGCGAGTGACGGGGTGGACATCGGCGCGGCGAGCAGGTTTTTTTTGACGTACAAGGGTTTTGCTCATGTAATGGAGTCGGTGCAAAAGGATGGCCTGAGGGTATACGTCGTGCGTGCCGCCGACACACACGGAACCACCCCAGGTTAGCCGACCGGGAATGGCTTTGCACGGGTATCGCTCGCCGGGCTGGCAAAAAAGCTCCGGCAGGACAATTGTCGCCGAGAACGGGCCGGGGCTTTCACCGGGAGGTGGTCAAAGTCGGCTCAGGCGGCGACGACAGAATGTCGATGTATTGGGCCAGCTCGGCACGCAGTCGCTCAAAGGCGACCGGCTTATTGAGAAACGCGGCCGCGCCCATCGCGAGCATCCGCCGCTCGAGCACCTTGTCCTTGACGCCGGTGATGACAATCACGGGAATGTGGCTGGTCACTGGGCTTCTTTTCAGCCGGTCCAAGATGTAATCGCCTTGGCCGTTGGGCATGTTGTAGTCGAGCAGGATGGCGCTGGCCGGATTCGTGAAGACCATGCGGTAGCCCTCGATGCCACTATAAGCGCGGGCGACCGCCACTCCATATTGTTCGAGCCGCGATTTGATTGAGTCCGAGTAGTCCTGATCATCGTCGATGCAGAGCACCCAGGGCGGGCCGGCATCGTGGACTTCGGCGGCGGCCTCTGGGCTCTGGGCGACAGCCAGCGACTGGCCGTCGCCGGAGCCCAGCATGGCAAATACGGCGTCCATCAAGCCGTCGTCTCTGGGCGGCGGACTGTTTTTCATCAACTTCTCGTCCCTAACCTGAACCTGCAGTTTATCGTTCACCGGCCGAGCGGCGGCGGATTGGATCTGTCTTGGCTCGGATTTTTTCTCCGGGGTTTTCGGCTTAGGTTGAGCGGGCTCTTCGAAGTGCAACAATTCGCGCACCAGCGGTTTGATTCGCGACCAGACGTTTGTCCCCTTCTCGACATAGAACACGAGCATATCGTGGCAACGTCGGATCGTGGTTTGGTCCGAGCAGCCGGTCAGGATGATCACTGGAACCGACCTTAGCCGCTCGTCGGTGGCCATCATCTCGCAGACACTCAATCCGCTGCCGCTAGGCATATTGACGTCCAGACAAACCAGATCGGGCATCACGCGATGAATGGCGTTGACGGCCTCGAGCGCACTATTGGCGCCGATCACCGAGCATCCCATCGAGCTAAACCGCTGCGACAATGCGCGGACTAGTTCCGCATCATCGTCCGCGATGACGACCAGTTTGCCGCCGGCCCGCGGCGAGCCCTCGCACTTCGGTTCCGTGGGCAGCCGGGGAATCTGTGGACCGGCGAAGGGCAGGGGCCCAGTCGCCTCGACCGGGACCGTTCGCCGTTGCCGCCCCTGGGCGTCGAACTTGTGCAGCAACAGTTCCAAGGTTTTCCAGACGTCGGCCTGCTTCGTGACGTATTCGAGCTTTAGCCGCTGGCAAGTCTTGAGCGTCTCGTCGTCCCGCTGACCGGTCAGCACGATGATGGGGAGGTCTGCCGACTTCGGATCAGTGGCCAACATTTCGCAAAAGCTCAGGCCGTTGCCGCTCGGCATTTGCACGTCGACGCAAACGATGTCTGGCATGTGTTTTTCGATCGTCGCCGTTGCGGTGAGCAGATTTCTGGCTTGCTCGACCTGATAGCCGGCCTTCCGGCAGCGGTCGCCAATCACCTGCAACAAATCGGCATCGTCATCGATCAGCAAAATGGTCTTTTGATTCACAGCAGCACCTCTTCACGCATAGATGTTTCGATGGCCGACAAAACGTCTTTCGCTTCGTATGGCTTCGGTACAAAGAAATTTGCACCCGCCTCGAGCGCGCGATGCTGGTCTGAAATCGACGCCGAGAGCATCACGATCGGCACGTCTTTGGTGAATTCATGGCGGCGTAGCTCGCGGAGAACGGTCAAACCGTCTTTCTTGGGCATTCGCACGTCGAGCACGACGGCGTCCGGATGTTGCAGCAACGCGGCAGACAACCCCGCTTCGCCATCCATCGCCGAGATCACTTCGTAACCAGCGGCCCGCAGCCGAATTCCCAGGCAGTGGCTCACTTCGCCATCGTCATCCACGACCAGGATCCGGCGACACGCGCAGGGCTGATCGCGGTCCGGCTTCATCAGCGCCGCAAATGCGCTCGTCAACTCGGGGCGTTGGCTCGCCAGGTGATTGGCTCCGTGTTGCCGCAGCTCAAGTTGCGGCAGCTCGGCGTGCGGGCAATTTCGCACGAAGGCTTGCCACTCGCTCAGTAGGCGTCGAATCAAGTCATCGCTGTCTTGTTCGTGGCAAGCTGTCGCCACGACCCAGGTTCGGGTATCTCGCTGCATCACGAGGTCATAGGCGCGGACGGACCGTTGTAAAAACTCGTCGACCAAGGGTCGCACGGACGCATCGAGGGAAGAGTCGGCGCTGGCCGTGAAGAGCCCAACCGTTTCGCCGGCACGCGGCGCTGCGCTCATGCGGTCTAAATACCGCTCAAAAACCGACGGAATGTCATTGATTGGCAAGGTAAACGAAAAGGTGCTCCCCGCGGCGATGGTGCTTGCGACATCGATCCGGCCCAAATTTAGCGCGACCAGCTCCTTAGCGATGTTGAGCCCTAGGCCAAATCCCTTGGTACTCGATTTGAGACCCTGGTCGACCTGCTGAAACCGCTCAAAGATGATCGCCAGATTCTCGGGGCTGATTCCCGGTCCAGTATCGGTCACGCCGACAATCACCTCCGCTTCGCCCTTGCCAATTTTGGCCCAAAGTTTGACGGTTCCACCGTCGGGCGTGAACTTCAGTGCGTTCACCGTCAAGTTGGTCAGCACGCGGCGGGCCTTCTCCTCGTCGCAAAAGACATCCGGCAGGGCCTCCGGCAGTGAAACGCTGAGTTGAATCTGCTTCGAGTCGGCGCGACTTTTGAGCAGAGCGCGCACGGCATCGAGCGTCTCCCCTATGTTACAGGGACGCCGCCAGACACCCAACAACCCCGCCTCGAGTTTGCTGATATCAAGCATGTCATCGACCATCAGCGCTAAGTCGTCCGTGCGGTGCAGAACCTTTCCCAAATGCTCAAATTGCTTCGGCGTCACGGGGCCATCCAAACCGTCCTGGATGATCGAGGTGAATTCGCGGATCACGGTCAGCGGCGTGCGGAACTCGTGTGACACGTTTTCGACGAATTGCTGCGCCGTCTCGTAGAGCTCAGCCAACCGCGCATTTTTCTGCGCCAAGAGGTCGTTGGACGCCTTAAGCTGTTCCAGCAGGTGTTGGCGCTGCAGAGCGTAGCTAATGGTCCGCGACAGCAGATCGGACGTCACGTCGTCCTTGGTGATGTAGTCCTGCGCACCACAGCCCAGGGCTTCCAGCGCACTTTTTTCATCAGCCAGGCCGGTGAGCACGATGACCGGCAGATCCGCCGAGCAGCTTGCGCGGAACCGAGCCAGGGTTTCATTCCGTGGCGAATCCGGCAGGCCTAGGTCCAAGAGCGCGACGTCAAACTTCACGCCGCGGACTTTCTCGGCGGCCTCGGCCAGCGAGCCGGCGCGCTGGGTCGTGAATCGCGAGTGGCCAATCTTGGCTAACGCTCGGGTGGTCAAACCCGCGTCGGTCGCGTCGTCATCGACTAACAAGACTTGAATCAGATTGTGCGACACGATGTCTGCCCCCCTAGGTCAAGCGCCTGCTGCCTGCTCACGCCATACGACGGCGAGTCGCTCTTGCCAAGCCGGGCGACGATCGTCTCGGAGATCTGTGGGTCGTCGTCGATCGAGAGCAACGTCGGCCACTCTTCGCTAACGAAGTCGGCATGGTCGTTTGCCATGGTTTGTGTCCCCCGGATAGATGCAAGCCGTCGCCATCGACCGGCGCATGAGTGGCTGCGCCGCGCCGGAGAGCGCGCGACCATATTGCCTTGAGTCGCCGGTGCAGGCAAATCGCTTCGCCTGCGCACGTTGGGGGTAAAGAGAAATTCTTTCGGCGGTCAAGCTGTCCAAATCTAGCTTACGATTTGTCGGCGTGAGGATGCAGCGGGCAGGCTTTGCAATGATAAAAACGCCCCGATTCGCCAACTCGTCATCCCGCGTTAAAATTCTAACGATTGAAACGGTTGATTTCTCCGCTAGCATGAGCAAAGTCGCGATTCGCGACGAATTCTTTAAGTTTTCACATTTCGGGCGGTCGATAACACTGAGCCGGCCCGTCCTCAGCCGGTTTTCGTCGTTCTACGTGAGTCGACATCATGCGGCTGGGCCATTGGACTGCCGAGGGGACTTTTTCTATCCGAGCGCGGTCGCTTGCGCGCCGCGTGGACTGCGACCGGGACCTGCCACTAGACCTCGTCGATGCGCTACTGCGCGGCAACCCGGATCAATTGCTCGCCGAGTCCGAGCCGTTGCAACTCAAGGAGCGCTGCGCCGTGGCGCGGCTGGACCACCCGGCCGGCTCCCTGACGATCAAACGGCACGAGTGGGGAGACCGCTGGCGGACCGCGAGGATGCTGCTCCGCGCGCCCACGGCCCGAGTTTCGGCGGCCCTCGGAGTCCGTCTGGCCGAGCAAGGCATTGCGACACCGCGGCCCAGAGCCAGCGTGGAATGCGCGATCGGCCCGTTTGGTTACCGCTCGTACTTGCTCACCGATTTTGTCGAAGGAACGACGCTGCATCGATTGGTCCGCAGTTCCACGGCGTCGCCCGACGTTTTAGCGGATCTGGCCCGGCAGGTCGCAGAAATCTGGCAACGGCTGATCGATTTGGGCGTGAGCCACAATGATCTCAAGCCGGAAAATTTCGTCGTCGACCCGACAAATAAAGTTTGGGTCATCGACTTTGAGCGACCTCGCTTGCATCGAAATGCCGTCGGCCTGCCGGAGCGACACCTGGCCGATCTAACGCGATTCTTGCACGTACGCTCATGGCGCACCAATCCCGGTGCGGCCGAGACTTTCCGTAGCGAGCTCTTAAAAACTTCGCTCGGCGATTGGCTTGGCGACAGCCATCTTGCCAGTCGCCCGGGCTTGCGCGGCAGCTATTCTGACGAGCAATTGGCGTGCGGGTTGTCGGTCGTCATCATGACTCACCAGTCGCCTGATCAGCGATTGGCCGCGGCCGCTGACGACCAGGTCGACCCGGCCGTGAACTCGGTCCGCGACATCGCCGACGAAATTTTGGTGGTGTCGCCGTCGTCATCTAGCGCTTGGCACGTCATCCGGAGGATCGACGAACCTGGCCAGCGCGCAGCGCTGAATTTGACGGCGCAGTCGGGCCATCGCAACTTGTACCATACGGGCCGGCCAAGACACCCTTGGGTGCTCGTACTGTATGCGGGCGATTGCGTGACGCCGGAGCTGGCCCGTCAATTGCCGGAGCAAATCGTCGAGCGGACCGATTGCGACGCGTTTCGCATCCCGATCGAGGTCCGCAAGAGTGGGCGGCGCGTTGTCGGCGCCCATTCACCGGCGCAGGCGCCGATACGACTGTTCCATCAGGAGCGCTGCTCGTTTTCGTTACGCCGTGGTGAGGTCGCCATCGCCGCCGACCCCGCGCGCGTCGGGCAGCTCGTCGACAAGCTGCACCACCAGCAGCGCGTCGTCGCGGGGGGCGTCATAGCTTCCGACGCCGGCGCATCTATCGACGCCCAGCCCGAGCGCGCTATCCGTCGCGCAGCCTAGCGACGAATCTTTTTGCCGGCAACGGTGCCTCGTTGCCACTCATTTTGCGTACCCAGTGCGCTCGATTCCGCACGCGATGCAATCGTATCGGTGATGCCGGCTAGGCGCGGCGCAATCCCGTTTCGACCGTCAAAAACAGTCATTTTCTTGACACGCTCACGAGGCAATTACTATGGAAAGTCTCCGCTGGTTTCTCTCGTCACTTCTCCCCACCTCTTCTCACAGTCGCGGTCCCTCGCACCCGCCTGAGGTTCCCCGCGGCGCATCTTCGTCAACTTTCCATGGCCAACCAATTCGTCGATCGTCTGTTCAGCTCCATTTCCGGCAAATCGTCGAATGCTCGCAAGCGAGCCTCGCGCCGCCCGGCCGCCCGCCGCCAATTGGCGTTCGAGTCGCTCGAATCGCGGCAGATGCTCTCGATCACTTCGCTCGCCGACCTGTCCGTATCAAACGACACTGGCCAAAAACCGCAATCTAAGATTTGGGAGTACCAAAGTAAATGGTATGCGGTCATGCCCAATAGTTCGGGAACTTGGCTCTTTCGGCTGGAAGGCACGACGTGGAGCCAACAGTTGAAGCTATCGACAAGCAAGTCAGTCGAAGCCGACGTCTTGGCGGACGGCAATCTCACTTACATCCTCTTGTACTCCGGTACGTCATCGCAGTTTGCGACCGTGCAGTTCGACACCGGGCTCAACAATTACAAGATGTCGTCGCAACAGCCTCAGCCGGTCAACATCAGCCTTTCGAGCGGCGTCGAAACGGCCACGATTGCCCTCGACTCCACGGGCCGGATGTGGCTTGCCTCGGACGCCAGTAGCACGATCGAAGTTCGCTATAGCGACGGCAATTATTCGAGCTGGAGCGCGCCGATCACCGTCGCCACCGGCGTAACCGGCGACGACATCTCTGCGATCATTGAAATGCCGAACCACCAGTTGGGCATCTTCTGGTCGGACCAAAGCACTAAGCGTTTTGGTTTCCGCACCCATGTTGACGGCACGCTTCCCACACTGTGGACGACGAACGAAGTTCCGGCCGGTCAATACGCGTTCAACAAAGTCCACGGCATGGCCGACGACCACATGCACTTGTCCGTGGCCTCGGACGGCACGTTGTATGTCGCCGCCAAGACTGGCTACGACACATCCGGCTATGCCCAAATTATCTTGCTCGTCCGCCGGCCCAACGGCGTGTGGGACGCTCCCTACACGGTCGATAACGGCGGCACGCGACCGGTGATCGTGCTCGACGAGGTCGCCAATAGGCTTGTCATCGCGTATACGTCGAAAGACGGCGGCGGCAATATCCTCTATCGCTGGTCGCCGCTGGGTACGATCTCGCTGAGCCCGGTTCAGACGCTCATTGCCGGATCGACCAACAACGTCACGACGACGAAGCAAGAATTCACCGATGACGTGGTCTTCATGGCCGAAGGCGGGAGCAAAGCTAAGAGTGTCACGTTCCGTTTTGACGGCGTAAATCCGATTCCGGTTCCGACCGGCCCGGTCAATTTGCCGCCTGTCGTCAACGCCGGAAGCGACCAGTCAATCGTGGTCGGTTCTTCCGTGCAGCTTGCAGGCATAGTCACCGACGATCAATTGCCCAATCCCCCTGGCACCATTACCACCACGTGGTCGAAGGTTTCGGGACCGGGCAACGTGAGCTTCACGAACGGCTCGGCCACGTCAACCGGGGCGTCCTTCAGCCTGGCGGGCCAATACGTGCTGCGGCTTTCCGCCAGCGACGGAGCGGCCAGCACCACAGATGACTTGACTGTCACCGTGATCGATCCAAGCTCGCCCGTAACCATCAGCTTCCAAGACGGCGCGTCGCCGACCGGCAGCTATCAGGGAACTCGCGATACGAAACTCGACAGCGGCGCGAAGACTTCCAATTTCGGCACCACGGCGACCTACAAAGCCGATGGCAGCCCCGACATCGGCGACTTGTTCGATTGGGATATTAGCGCGATTCCGACCAGCGGCATCGTCGATTCGGCAACCATTCAATTAAACGCCACCAGCGCCAGCAGCAAATCCTTCCCGCTCTATGTCATGAACCGGGCTTGGGATGAGCTCACCGCCACCTGGAACCAGGCGTCCAGCGGCAATCCTTGGAGTGTTGCCGGCGCGTCGGGCGCTGCCGACCATGGTTCCACCGCGATTGGCCAGATCACACCGACGAAGAAGGGCCTCGCCCAAATTGTCCTGAACCAGGCGGGCATCGCCGCGCTACAGGCCTGGGTGAACAACCCGTCGTCGAATTTCGGCGTGATTCTGCAAAACTACGCGATTACTGATGGATTCCAAATCACGACGAGCGAGACCAGCACCGTTTCTCAACGGCCCAAGCTCACCATCACGTATCATGTTCCCGCCAACCTCACGCCGTCCCAAATAGCCGCGCTCACCGTGGGGCCCGTCAATCAAAAGCCCCAAGTCAATACCGGGGTCGCTCAGACCATCACGTTGCCGGCCGCCGCCACGTTGCATCCCAGCCTGGCGGACGACGGCTTGCCAACGCCGGCCACCCTCTCGACGACGTGGATCAAAGTTTCCGGGCCGGGCATCGTGACATTTGGAAACGCCGCGACAGCCAATACGTCGGCCCAATTCAGCATCGCGGGCACCTACGTCTTGCGGCTTACCGTGAGCGACGGCCTGCTCTCGGCGTCGTCCGACCTGACGATCACGGTACTGCCGCCGCTGGTTGTGTAGCGAACGCCGCTTGCCGGGAGCACTTTATTTGCTCGAGTGCGGCGCGTCTGTGTCGTGCGCTTCAGCGAGTGGCGTTAGCGTGACCGGCCCCAGCAGGCCGGCCTCGCGCACGGGCCATTGCGAAGCGTCGAACGGCTTGTATTGGATGTTGACGAAGTTGATGTCCTTGAAGATCTTCCATTCGATGTGGCGGCGATCGAGATCGCGGATGCGGTTCGCGGCCACGTTCGTCACGTCGACGACCAAGTGATTGTCGCCGTCCACGAGCGGGCCAATCTCCACTTGGAAGGGTGGCGAGATCAGCGTGGCTACGATCTTGCCATTGAGCTCGACCAGCGCGCTATCGGCCACCGCGCCCAGATCGAGCAAGTAGCGATTAGCGCGGACGTCGGGATTGAAGTCAGCCGAATATCGCGCGGTACCAGCAAATCGCTCACCTTCGGCGCCAGCCAGCTGCGTCCAGCTAACGAGGCGATGCGCGGAAAATGGCGGCGGGAGCTCCGGCCCGCCGGTCGCGAATTCGACGTGCCATTCGCCGTCGAGCGCCATCGGTTCACCCAGCATCTCGCGGTATGGCCAAGCGGGCCCGGCGACCGCCTCGCGAATCGTTTTCACGAATACCGTCTGGTGCGGCGCGAGTTGCAAGCGGATGCCGTTCGTTCCATCGGCCATGCCAACTCGTCCATCGGCCGGACTCATGATCGCTGCAGCCTGCCAATCAACCGCCGGAACAATCTTTCCGTCGTACGGCTGATCGGATTCATTCTTGACGAAGTAGAGGTGGCCGCCGGACCAAGTGCGGCGATGGAAGGCCAGATGTTCGCTGGCGCGCCACGATTCGCAGCGGACGTTTGCTTCGGTGAGCAGCGCCCCTAGTTCTTCGCCTTCCAGGTAGCGGCCGGTGGTTTTTATTTGAGCAATCATTTGGTCCCAAGCGGCGCGGTCGTCATCGGCTTTGAGGCCCGGCGGGCCGCTGGGCATGCCGCCAAGAAAGACTAGGGAAACGCCTCCTCGTGCCAAGTTGGCGAGCACCTGAAGCGTTTTGAGCGGCATCAACTTGGCACGCGGCACGACAATCGCCGAGTAGTCGCCACCTGGCGCGTGGAGGCGGCCATCGCGCACGCGGCAGTTGGCGAGCAAGCCGTCGGAGACATAATCGAACGCGTATCCTTGCTCTTCGAGCCATTTGGCGGTCTGGCCGAACGGCGTTGGATGAAACCATTCGGCGACGTTCTCGACCTGCATGCGCTGGCGCAGCCCGCGCGCGTCCTGCCATTGATCAAAGATCGGCCAATAGAGCAGGACGTCGTTGTCCGATTGCGTCGATTGCAGCAGCGATTGGCAGCGCATCACATATTCATTGAGCTGCGGCAGATCGTGCCAGATGGGGTTTTGCGGATTGATTTCGCTGGCCGCATAAAATAGCCAGCCGGGCCACGCGGCATCTGCCGGTGAATAGGCCGTGCCGTGATAAATGACGTGGTTGATGCCTGCTAAGAACAAACGGTCGACGAGCTCCTTCATCTCGGCGAGCGTTTCCTGAAAATGTTCGTCGAGCCAAGTGCAGGTCTCGCTCGACACCAGCGGCCGGCCGGCAACGTGCGCGGCCGACGAAGCAAATTGAAACACCAGGCGTTCGGTGCCGCTATTGCCAAGTCGGCCGAAGTGCTCGGTCTCTGGAATATCGCAGGCCGCGTAGAGGTCGAGCCAATTGCCGGGCGAGCCGTGAGCCTGATTGCGGGCGAGCATGCCGCTGGCGTGCGACCAGGCGACCCACGGCTGGACCAGGTTCTCGCGCACCAAGTCAGACAACGTTTCGCGATAATCGCACTTTACGCGGGCCGCGTCGTCCGCATCTCCTTCCCCGGCAAGCGCCGAGAGATGGTCCTGCAAACGGTAGCCCCGACGGCGTTCGAACCGAGCGAGGAAATCGTCGCACCAATTGCCGTCGTATTCGAAGGAGTCGTGAAATTGAGCGCGAATGCCTGCAGGTGGCAGCCCCTTGATTGCCTGCGCAAAGTGATCGAGATAATGATCAAGCGACTGCCGCGAATAGGGGTTGATGCTGCGTCCTTCGCCGCCCGGCGCCGGTCGCTTGACATTATCGCGTGACCATCGCGATGTGATGGTCGGCGGTTCGCCCGAGATCACTAGCTGCAAATCTTCGTCCGCTTCTGTAACGGATGGGCCGCCCATTCGCCAACCGGAACCGGTCGGCAGATCGACGCCCATGTCGAGTCGCTTGGCCTCATCCAGCGTATGTTGGACGGCCGCGACCCAGCGGTCAGAAAGATACGGCAGTTCACGCGACTCCGCGCCGCGAACACCGTAGAGGCATGTGATTTCGACGCCGCCGAGCCCCGCCGCGTGATACGTCTCGAGGAGCCGCGTCAGATTCTCGTTGTCTACCGCCGAGCCAAGCCACCACCACCGTGTCCAGGGCCGCATTTCGCGGGTGACCGTCGGCCATGTTAGCGGGTTGGCGTCTGTCGCCGGTTGAACATCCGGCCCCACGGCATATGATCGCGCCACCAGCGACAAAATCAGCACCGCGTTCGCACACACCGCCCGCCAATACATTGCCGCCTACGCCTTCTCTTGAATCGGAATCACATCGACGCCGACGTTCATGCTATGCTCGCCGCCGCCTACGAACACGCCCTGAATCGGACAGACGTCGGCGTAGTCGCGGCCCCAGCCGATCGTGATGTGCGAATCGCTCACCACCGCGTCATTCGTCGGATCGAAGTCGATCCAACCGAGCGGTCCGCAATAGACCGAAACCCAAGCGTGCGACGCGTCGGCACCCTGCAATCGCGGCATTCCCGGCGGCGGCGCCGTGCAGACGTAGCCGCTGATGTAGCGCGCCGCCAGCCCGAGCGTCCGCAAGCAACCGATCGAAAGATGCGCAAAGTCCTGGCACACCCCGCGCTTCAGCGCGAGGAATTCTTCGGGCGGCGTATGGACCGTGGTGGCCTTGGGATCGAACGTGAATTCGGCGTGGATTCGGGCCGTCAAATCGCGCACGGCCTCCGCGATTGGCCGCCGCTTCGTGAAACTTGGCGAAACATACTCTCGCAGCGCTGCCGTCGGCGCGACGCGCGGCGAAGGCAGCGTAAACTGGTAGACCGCCAAACCGTCCGTGCTGAGATCTCTCGGGATGTAACCGGCGACATCCTCCCAGGCCGGCGATTCGGACAACTTGCGGGCCTTGGGCGGCGTCACCTCGACAGTGCTAGTGGCCGTAACGTCGAGCCCCTCATGCGCCTCTTGAATCGAAAAGTAGTCGACGAAGTTGCCGAAGTAATCATGACGCCGCGCTCGAATCGAAGGCACGGGATCGATCGCCAGCTCGTGTTCGCTGCAGGTCTGGGACGCCGTTGTCCGCGGCGCGAGATGCACCTGATTGTGGCAGACCGGCACCGGTTCGGTGTAGGAATAAAACGTCGCATGGCGGATAGTGTAGCGCATTGAATCCCAAGCCCCGAACCCCACTTACGCCGGATCGATCTCTGCCAGCCGCTGCGTCGGGCCGGCGTGGATCAAGTATTTGTGCGAAATCGCGTCCGACAATCGCGGCAGCGCCGATTCGATCCTCATGAAGAGCCATTCGAGCCGCTCGGTGTCGCCGAGCACATAGGCCCGGGCCAGTTCTTGACTATCCATTTGGCGAATCGTTTGCAGCAGCGACGTGGCCAGCTTTTGTTCCGCTGGGTCATCCAGTTCGTACACGTCGCGCGGCAGTTGGCCGACGTGGATCACGCAGTTGACCAGTTGAAACGCCACGCTGCGCGGATTCGACTCGTCGGTCAGCAAGAGGTCGAGCACCGGCCCAAGCTGCACGCGGGCCAAATACCGCGAACGGTAGGTCATAATGCTGTCGGCCACTTCGAGAAGCGCTTCGAGCGCCGCGTGCTCGGTCGCGCCGCTGCCTTGGAGCATGATGTGGATCAAGCTGGTTGTCTGCAGCGCCCGCTCCAAGCGCCGGCCGAGGTGCAAAAACTGCCAGGCCTGTGTCCGCGTCATGCTTTCGAGCACCAGCCCGGTAAACGCGGAAAGATTGACCAACAGACCGTCGATCCGTTCCAGCATGTCGGCCAAGTGGACGTCGCTCCTGGCCGGCCAAAACTGCTCGTCCATCTGCCGCAGGATGCGCCAGGTGTGAATCGAAATCCGGTCGCGAACGATCGAGCCCAAGTAGGCCAATTTGCTGACCATCGACCGCAGCGAGCCCACCTGCTGATCGTCAAACACCGAAATCGGCAGCAAACCTTCGATCGCCGGCAGTTGCGTCCTGATCTCCTCGACGACAAAGCCGGGCTCGATCTGACCGCGCTCGGCGAGCACGCGCAGCAGGTAGGGTAACTCGGGCAAAAGCGAGCTGCCGGCCTCGCTGGTGAGCCGCAAAGTCACGGTACGCAAAAGTCGCGCGAGCGCTTCGGCCCGCTCCGCTTGCCGACCGAGCCAGAAGAAATCCTCCGCCACGCGGCTAGGCAGGTCCACGCCGCCGCGGCGCAGCGGCACGTCTTCGTCCGTGGTCCGCAGCAGCGTGATCGGCGCCACAGGGCCTTCCGAGAGAATCCACGTATCTTTGCTCCGCTGCCCTTCGACGATCGACAGACGGAGCGACTCGAGCGACGAGGAAACCCGCGTCAAACCACCAGGCATCACGGCATAGCCCTCGCCGTTGGCCACGGCAAACGTTCGCAGCGCCACGAACGAGCCGAGCAAGTCGTCGCCCGACCAGGTCGGCGCAGTCGATCGCACCACGCGCTCTTGAGCCACAAAATTGTACGGTTGCGCTTCGATCCGCGCGGCCAACACCTCGGGCGACCAGTCGGCCATTTGCCGTGCCGCCTTCTGCTCCATACCACGACGGCGGTACGCCGGTTGAATGTCTAACTCGTCGAGGTGATCCAAAACGTAGCGCCGCGACTGCGCATCGCCGCACCACCAGGTGGCCACGCCGGGCATCTTCAGCGGTTCGCTCAAAAGCGCCTGACACAATTGTGGCAGGAACGCCATGAACACCGGCGACTCGACAAGCCCGCTCCCCAGCGTATTGGCGACCGCCACCTTGCCGCTTTGAGCTGCCTGCATCAACCCGGCCACGCCAAAGGCCGACTTGTCCGAAAGTTCGAGCGGATCACATTCGTCGCTATTGGGCCGCCGCAACAAGACGTCGACCGGCATCAACCCGCCCAGCGTCTTCATGAAGACTTGATTGTTTCGCACCGCCAGATCGCCAGCCTCGACGAGCGTGTAGCCGAGGTATCGCGCGAGGTAAGCATCTTCAAAGTAGCTGGCGCTCCCCGCTTCTTGGGTGAGCATCACGATCCGCGGGTCGCGATGGCGGCTGGGCGCAATCCGCGCCAATTGCTCGCGGACCTGCACGAAATACGGTGCCAGTCGCTCGACCTGACATTGCCGAAAAACTTCGGGCAGCATCCGCGACAGCGCTAGCCGATTTTCGAGCGCAAAGCCGACGCCGGTCGGCGCTTCGCAATGATCGGTGAGCACCCACCACTTTCCGTCGGGCGAGCGGGTCAAATCCGCGGCATAGAAATGGAGAAACGTTCCCAGCGGCGGCCGCTGCCCGCAATACGGCAAGCGGAAATCGGGATGTCGAAACGTGACCTCGGCCGAAATGAGGCCGCGCTGAATCAACAGTTGTGGGCCGTAGAGATCACGCAGCACCAGGTCGAAGAGTGTGGCCCGCTGGCGGAGCGCGGCGGCGATCGCCTTCCACTCGTCGGCCGCCAGCAGCAAAGGATAGGGATCAAGTTCCCAGGGCCGCCGCCCGCCCGTCGGATCGCTCGGGTCGGGATACGTCAGGCTGTTTTGCTCGAGCAGCCGGCGGGTTTGTTCCCAGCGCCGCGCGAACTCGTCCTTTCCCAATTCGCCGGTCAGCTCAAAAAACCGCTGCCAATGGGGACGCACGTCGCCGACCGCCGCATACACCTCGTCGTAGTGACCCGGTGTGATCGCGTAGTCGCCGAACGGATTGGCTTCGCTACAGGGCTCCTTCACGCTCACGTGGTCAATCCGCCTTTAAATCAAATTAGCAATTACCTGCCCCGCCTCAAATCCAGCGTCAGCGGGAAATCGGGATTCGTTTCCTCACGGATCTCGGGCAGTACGCCGCCCCGATGTCCGATTCGCAGGAACCGGGCAGCCCGCCGGCTCTCCGCTTCAAACGCGTTCACGGGGAACGTTTCCGGATTCAACCCGCCTGGATGTCCCACGTGATACACGCAGCCGCCCAATGAGCGCTTTTGCCACGTGTCGACCAGATCGAACACCAACGGCGTATCGACTGGGATCGTCGGATGCAAACAGCTTGGCGGCTGCCACGCGCGATAACGCACACCCGCTACATATTCGCCTTGAACTCCCGTCGGATGCAATGGCACTCGACGGCCGTTGCAGGTCACGACGTGCCGCGGATCGGTCATACCGACTACTTTTACCTGGAGCCGCTCGACCGATGAATCGACATATCGCGCGGTGTAGCCGCCGGCCGGTTCCTCGCCGAGCACGTACCAGGGCTCGATCGCTTTGCGGAGCTCGACGCGCATGCTCCGCTGCGTGAAGTCGCCCATCACGGGGAAGCGGAATTCGAAGTGGGGCGCGAACCAATCGATCTCCATTTCATAGCCCGCAGCCCGCGATTCTTCCATCACGTCTTCGAAATCGAGCCGGACGAAATGGGGTAGTAAGTACCGGTCGTGCAGCGTGGTGTCCCAATTTACCAGCCGCTCCTTGTAGGGATGAGCCCAAAACCGAGCCACCAGCGCCCGCAACAAAACTTGCTGCGCGAGGCTCATCCTCGCGTGGGGCGGCATCTCAAACGCTCGGAACTCGACCAGGCCCAAGCGGCCCGACGACGAGTCCGGCGACCACAGCTTGTCGATGCAAAACTCAGAGCGATGCGTGTTGCCGGTCCCGTCCACGAGCAAATGCCGGAAGACCCGGTCCACCAGCCACGGCGGACAGGTATTTTCGGCCGGGATTTGTTCGAACGCAATCGAGAGCTCGTAAGCAGCGTCGCGACGGCCTTCGTCGACGCGCGGCGACTGACTCGTGGGACCGATGAATGAGCCCGACAGTAAGTACGAAAGCGACGGATGATTGTGCCAGTAGGCCACCAGGCTCCGCAGCACATCGGGACGGCGCACAAACGGGCTGTCTCCCGGCGTCTTGCCGCCCAAGACGACGTGGTTGCCGCCACCGGTGCCGGTGTGGGTGCCGTCGAGGTCAAACTTTTCCGTGCCCAGCCGTGAGAGCCGGGCGTCCTCGTAGACACTGGTCGTAATGTCGACCAGCTCGTCCCAATGATCGGCCGGATGAATGTTGACCTCGATCACGCCGGGATCGGGCGTCACTTTGATGTGGTCGAGCCGCGGATCGTGCGGCGGCAAGTAACCTTCGACAACGACCGGCATGGCGAGCGCCGCGGCCGTGTCTTCGACCGCGGTGACCAGCTCCAGATAGTCCTCGACGCGATCGAGCGGCGGCATGAAGACGTGGATCACGCCGTTGCGGGGCTCGATGCAGAGCGCGGTCCGCACCACGCTCGAGGCCTCGATGCTGCGATTGAGCAGGCGAGACTCATCTGCGAACCATTCGTTCGGCACGCCGTTGCCGCCCGGCCCAGCGCCGTTCTCAGGTCCGCGGCCACCAGGTTGGCCGCCGCCTCCGCTCCAGCCGCCGCCGACGAGCACCGGTTGCCGCTTGTGTGCCCACTGCGCACTTCGCGCAAAAAGTTGCTCACGAATCACATCGTATTCCAATAGCGCATCGCGCGGCGCCGTTGGATCGACGGCATAGCCGAGCATTTCGTTTTTGGCCCCGCTGTACCAGGGCAGGGAATCGAGCGGGAGTCGCAGACCCATCGGCGAATCGCCGGGTATCAAGAACATCTCCTCGGATCGCACCGCCCACTGGCCGCTCTCCCACTTCGGCTCGGCCAGCCACCATAGTCGCCGCAATGGAAGCACGCAGCCGACGGGCGCCGTGAGCCCTTGTTCAAAAACGCGTGCGATGCGAGCCCGCTCCTGCTCGTCCTCCAATTTCGAATCGCGAATATCGACGTTGGTCGGCAGCCGGCGCTCTTTCCACGTGTAATACAGCATGTCCTCGTAGCCAAGCGTGACGAAATCGGGATTCACGCCCAGCCTGGCCGCCAGCTCGCGGCCGAATCGCTTGGCGTCGTCCGCCGTCTGCGAGCCAGTCAGCAGCGGATCGGCAAATAACGATTCGTCGCGCCAGATCGGCTCTCCGTCAAGCCGCCAATAGCAGCGCAGCGCCCACCGCGGTAGCGGCTCGCCCGGATACTGCTTCCCCTCACCAAAATGCAAGAGCCCGCCCGGCGCCCAACGATGCTTGAGCCGCATCAAGAGATCGCCGGCCAGCCGCCGCTTATGGGGCCCGACCGCGGCAATCCGCCACTCCTCTCCTTCCATGTCGTCGATCGAAACAAAGGTCGGCTCACCGCCCATCGTCAGCCGTACGTCGCCCACCTCAAGCCGCTCGTCAATTTCGCGGCCGAAATTATCGATCGCTTCCCATTGTTCTTCGGTATACGGCTTTGTCACTCGCGGATCTTCGTGTACCCGCGTGACGTTCATTACGACGCTGAAATCACACTTGGCATCCGAGGCCGTGCCCGTGACCGGCGCGGCGCTGATCGGCTCCGGAGTACAGGCCAGCGGAATGTGCCCCTCGCCGGCCATCAATCCGCTCGTCGGGTCGAGCCCGATCCAGCCGGCGCCAGGCAAAAACACTTCGGCCCAGGCGTGCAGGTCGGTGAAGTCCTTCTCCGGCCCGGAGGGTCCGTCCAGCGATTTCACGTCGGCCGTCAATTGAATCAGGTAACCTGAGACGAACCGCGCGGCAAATCCCAGGTGCCGCAGCACGTTCACCAGTAGCCAGCCGGTG
Organism: Lacipirellulaceae bacterium; assembly: GCA_036499445.1. Lineage (GTDB taxonomy): Bacteria > Planctomycetota > Planctomycetia > Pirellulales > Lacipirellulaceae > DASYDU01. The sequence goes on along the minus strand of DASYDU010000311.1, from coordinate 37,721 downwards.
TCGCGGCAAGACCCGCTCCCTTTGACCAGCGTTTCGTCGCACGCCTGCACACCCGGCTCGAGGCGGATCACGTACCCGATCGCATTTTTGAGCTGTTGATTCAGGTCGACCAGGAAGTCGATTGTTTTACGCGGTCGGCGGTCGACCGTCCGCAAAAACTGTGCGAACGGCGAGCCATCCATCACAGGGGCCACGTGCAGAAACGGCATCAAGTCCTTGAGCAGCGTCGGCGCGTACGAAAACGGATAGTGCTCCGCGTCCGGCTCGAGAAAGAAGTCGAACGGGTTGATCACCGTCATCTCGGCGTTGAGGTCGACTTCGATCTTCAGCTCGGGCACGTGTTTGTGAAACACTAGCCGGGCCAGGTAGTTGCCATAGGGATCCTGCTGCCAATTCAGGAAATGATCGCCCGGCGTCACCCGTAAGGAAAAGCTGCGGATCGGCGTCCGGCAATGGGGCGCCGGCCGCAGGCGGACGAGGTGCGGCCCCAGCTCGACCGCGCGGTCGTAGCAATACTGGGTGCGATGATAGAGCGCGACTCGGATCGACATGGGAGTGGTTCTTCAGCAGAGGGTCAAGTCAGCGGTGAATCTGCCGCGATCGAGTGCGGGACGACGCAGGCTCTCTGCGTCTCGCCGGAGTCCGATGCGCGCCAATCCCTTTCGCGCAATCTGCTTCCAGCGCCCTATCACTCAAATCAACGGCGGGTTGACATAGACACTCCGCCCGGGGCGCCGGTCCAACCACCGGCCTTTCGTGCCATGCACTAGTCTACCACACTGCGTGCCGCGGGGAAAACTAGCCGACCAGTGATTTTGCCGAATCACTCCAGGCGATTTCGCCATTTCCGCGGCGGCCCGAACGAGGGTTGGGCTCGATGGTCGGTCGACTTCTTCGTGCGCCGGCCCGCGTGTGGGTCGAATTCCGACCTGATATGATGTCTGCAACAGTTTGCAGGCTTGGCGATGGGCTCTTTTCTTTCTTAACGGTCTTTTTTCCTGGAGTTACGAAATGCGGATTCATGCTCTTGGTTCCTGGCTTGTTGCATTCGGAATCCTGATCGTGGCGGCCGGGGCGATTCCGGCCTTTGCCCAACCGTACACCGATGAGACGCCAGCCCAGCACGATGCCCGCATGAAGTGGTGGCGTGATGCCCGCTTCGGCCTCTTCATCCATTGGGGCGTCTATTCCGTCCCCGCCGGCAGCTACCAGGGCAGGCCCGTCAAAGGCATCGGCGAGTGGATCATGCAAAAGGCCAAAATTCCTGTTGCAGAATATCACGAGTATGCCCGCCAGTTCAATCCGACCAAGTTCGACCCCGACGCCTGGGCCCAGCTCGCTCAAGACGCGGGCGTCAAATATATCGTCATCACCTCGAAGCATCACGACGGCTTCGCGATGTTCCCCTCGGCCGCGAGCAAATGGAACATCGCCGATGCCTCGCCCTATGGCAAAGACATCATCGGCCAGCTCGCCGAGGCTGCCCGCGCGCACGGCCTCCGCTTCGGCCTCTACTATTCTCATGCTCAGGATTGGAACAATCCCGGCGGCGCGAAATCCGCGTCGAAGGACAATCCGAGTTGGGATCCGGCCCAAGATGGCAGCTTCGACGACTATCTCGCGCAGACCTCCCTGCCACAGGTCCAAGAGATTCTCGAGCGTTACCACCCCGACGTGATCTGGTGGGACACGTCCTTCCAGATGAACGCCGACCGCGCAAGCCGCTTCCTGCCGATCCTCGCGCCGTATCCGAATCTGATCGTCAACGACCGCCTCGAACGCAAATCGCTCAAAGGCGACTTCGGCACTCCGGAGCAGCGCATCCCCGATACCGGCATCAAAGGCGATTGGGAAACCTGCATGACGATGAACGACACCTGGGGATATAAGAGCGACGACCAGCACTGGAAGAGCACCGAAACGCTACTTCACAACTTGATCGACATTGCCTCGAACGGTGGCAACTACCTGCTCAACGTCGGCCCGAAATCCGACGGCACAATTCCCGATGAATCGATCGAGCGCCTCCTCGCGATGGGCAATTGGATGAAGATCAATGGCGAAGCGATTTATGGAACGACGGCGAGCCCCATTCCGCATCCCGCCTGGGGACGCATCACGACGAAAGCTGGCGACGATACCACCACGCTCTACTTACACGTTTTCGACTGGCCCACCGACGGCAACCTGCCTGTTGCCCTATCCAATAACGTCCGCGATTGCCATCTACTCGCCGACCCCACGCGCAAATTCACTGTCGATAAAAACGACACTGGCATCACCGTCCACCTCACCGGCGATGCCCCTGATCCCATCGCCTCGGTCGTCGTGCTCACAATCGATGGCGCGCCGCAGCCGATGCAATGAGTGGCTGGTGGCCCTCACCGTTGTCGGGCTTTTCTTATTCTTCGAATCGCGCGCCATAGTTGACGGTTGGGGATCGAAGCGGTCGTCGACAGAAATCAATCTCCCGCGGCCGGTGTTCCCGACGTTGCCCTGTGGCTCTCCAGGAAGTAATCTTAAGGTATGAGTACTGTCGAAGAAGTCGAAGCAGCCCTGCAGCGCATGTCGCCTGAAGAACGCGCGACGTTTCGCGCCTGGTATGCGGAATTCGACGCCGATGAATGGGACCGGCAACTGAAGGCCGACGCAGCCGCCGGCCGACTAGACTGGCTAGTCGCCGAAGCCCGTAAGGACCTGAAAGAAGGTCGCTGCACCGAGCGATGAAACACCGCGCGACGCCTCGCTTCTGGTCTTGCTACCGCCGCTTACCGGAGGAAACTCAGCGGCTCGCGGAGCGTGACTATCAATTGCTTTGTCACGATCCGCGTCATCCCTCGCTACATTTCAAGAGAATCGACGGAGAGCTTTGGTCCGTTCGCGTAGGCCTGCACTATCGCGCATTGGCTGTTGAAGTCGGCGAGGATTACTTGTGGGTCTGGGTCGGCACTCATGCCGCATACGACGCGTTGATTCGACACCGGACCTAACTGTCACGACGGTCGAATCACGCGGTCGCCCTTTTCCTGCATCCTTCCTCAGTTCACCGCTACCAGCGAATCGAGCGACTGCTGCAGCGCGATCAAATCGATGTCGTGGTCGTGCAGGTTCGTATTGGCAAAGTACAAGTCGTGACCAGCGCCACCGTCCATGATGTCGCTCGCATCGTCATCCAGCACGGTCACGCCCGCTTTGAGCAACCCGCCCGAACCCGTGAGCAATGCCACTCGGGCGCTGAAGCTCGCGGACGACGACCAGACTGCCATGATCGCGTCAAGCGACGCGACATTCGCGTCGTATGTCGTGTAGCCGCCGATGAGAATGTCCTCGCCGGTGCCGCCCGTGAGCAAGTCGCTACCCTTTCCGCCGATCATCAAGTCGCGGCCACCCGCGCCGAGCAGAATATCAGTTCCATCGCCGCCTACAAGCACGTTGTTACCCGGCCCGCCGACGAGAATGTCGTTGCCGACACCACCGAGCAGCACCGTATCGCCGCCGCCCGCCGTGAGCAGGTCGTTGCCTGCGCCGCCGTCGATCACAGTCGGCACCGTGACTTCGAGCCCGACGATCACAATGTCATTGCCGCCGCGCGTGCGAACCTGAATCTGCGAGACCGCGGCCGCACTAAACGACTGCGTGCCGCCGTTGCTGACGGTGATCTGACTGCCGCTCTTGGCGACCTGCACGATGTCGCCAGCCGTGCCGCTGCCCACGACAAACAGCACGCCACCCGAAAGTATCGTGCCCTGGCCCAAAAGCTGAACGGTTGTCGTAACAATCGACACACCGCCATCGCCATCACTCACCTTGAGCCTGACCGTGCGCGTCTGGTTGCCGGTGAATCCCAGGGCCACAGGATCAAAGTTCACGCTCGCCCCGCTCGTTTCAAATGTGCCGTTCATGTCGTGATCCAAGTCCCAAGCGTAGGTCAGCGGATCGGCTGCCCCGGCGGGATCCGTTGCCGTCCCCGTGAGCGTGATCGCCGTATCGTCGAATGTCGAATACGGTCCGCCCGCATTGGCCATCGGCGCGACGTTGTTGACGACCAGGCTCGTCATATAGTCTCTCGCACCGCCGTCCTTGTCGATAATTCGAGCCTTGATGGTGAGGTGTCCTCCGGCAACTGGTCCGTCTGCCGTGAAGCTGGCCGGAATTGTGGTCGAGGCGCTCGTCCCCGAACCGGCATACGTTCCGTTGCCGATTTCCCAAATCCCGTCGTTGTTAAAGTCGTAAGAATAGTGGAAACCGGCCGCCGTATCGGCCGCGCTGAGGTCGCTTTGGCCGCTGAACGATACGCTGGCGGTCGACCCCTCATTGACGGTGCCGCCGCCTGCCAAAACCGCGGTCGGCGCGACGTTGTTCACAACCACGTGAGTCGTGTATTCGGTGAAACCGTCGTCCTTGTCGATAATCCGCCCCTTGACGGTGAAATTTCCTGGTCCGTCCGTCACAAAGCTGGCCGGGACGGTGACCGACGCGCTAGTTGACGCCTGGGCATATGAGCCGTCGTCGCCAACGTCCCAGACGCCGTCATTGTTGAAGTCATAGGCGTAGCGCAAACCGGCCGTCGTGTCTTCCGTGCCCGGATCGAATTGTCCGCTAAACGACACGTTGGCAGTCGAACCTTCGTCCACTGGTCCGTTGTTGCCAAACGTGGCCGTCGGGTCGACGTTGTGTACGGTCACATTGACCGCGTTTGCGAGCCCGAACCCGTTATTGCCGCTAAAGTCCGAGCCATTCGAAAAGCCCGATTGAATCAAATAGTTCGTGGCGCCAAGAGTATCGCCATCGGTGTAGACGTGCGTCGCTATCGACGAATTGCCAGGAAGGACTTCCGGGATGGGGTCATCCGGATCCTCGGTTCCCCATAAAAACAGCCACTGGAGTGGCGGTTCCGTGCCGGGATCGAATTCGGAGAGATTCAGAGTCACCGTCTGGCCTTCATTGACGTCCACGTTGAAGGAGCCGTCGCCATTGTCGACAAAGGGTGGATCGGGCGTGATCGTGGCCGTCGGCTGTACATCATCAACCACAACGTCGATCGCCGAAGCGGCGGCAAACTCGCCGCCATTGCCATTCGCCCAGGCGCGGATCTGATATTTGGCCTGCGCCAAGCCGCTCGCATCGCCAAAAATCGTCGTGTACGTGTGATCGGCGGTCGACGGATCGCCGCTAATGGTCTCGATCGAGTCGCCCCAATTAATGGTCCAGCTCGTGATCGTCGAGTCGATCGCGCCGGTGCTGTGCAAGTTCAATGTGAGGGGCGAAGCTTCGACGACGTGAACGGGCGGCGTAATCGGCGTGTCGAACGTGAGCGCGGGGTCGATGGGCAGGACCGTCGCCGTAAACGTCTTCGTGTCCGAGAGCATATCGCTATTGGTGACGGTCACCGCGACCGTGAACGTGCCGGCGGTATTAAAAAAGTGCTGCGCACCCGGTACGTCCGGATCGTTGATGCTAAGGTACCCGAAGGCATTACCGGCAGGGGTTTGGACGAACGTGTTGATCGACCCGGTAGTAATATCCGGCGGGCTGTTTATCGGGCTGTCGCCCCAATCGATGCTGTAGGTAAAAGTCGTCGAGTGGGGCGAAGCATCGGCCGGCTGCGTGAACTCAGCGAGGACTCGTTCGTGAAACGTCTGGTTCTGGCCGAAGGCCTGGTCCGGAATCGGCGCGATGACCGGCGCGACCGTGAGCATCACCCGGTCTTCCAATTGCTCCATCCCCAAGCGGGCCACTCCGAGGGTTCTGCCGCGCGAGCGCCGCCCCGTAGTCGTCCGCTTAACTCGCTTCGATCCCCGACTCCCACCAAACCGTGTGAAAAATATCCGTGACATGCGATGGTTCACCTTTCTCCCTGGGCGAGCGACTGTCGGTCGCGCGACAGATGCGCGCCAGCGATTGGCCGTCCGCCCTGCGGAACTTCGATGGAACGAATGTGGTCTGCGCCGCGATTTGCCCGATCGCGACCTGAACTACCGCCGGTCGGCCCGCAACTGCCGCCCGCTGGTCCGCGTTCTAACGCGCGACTAAATAGAATAAAGAACGAGAAGCCGCAACCTCCCTCGGTGCGGATCACGATCAGACTAACGGGGGGATTGGAAAAAGTCAAGTAAATCTCTGCGAGTTTGCGCGACGCATGAAAATCTCCGCAAAGCTCGCCCACGTTGTGGCCGGTTGGCGCAAACGGGCGACCGAATGTCGCACTTGCTTCCTTGAGCACAATCCCGGGACGGTATCGGGTACGCCGAAGCGACGAGAGGCGTCCACCTTTTGGTAAAGCAATTTAGCGGCCGCACTCGCCCGGCATGGCCGGCTGCCGAGGCATCGCAAGGGATTAAGGACACAGGGTGGCAGTTGTGCTCGAGGTGCGGCAATAAGTCCGAGGCGAGCAAACGTGGCCACTCCCGACGCGCCCGCCGATCGCTTACATGGAGCGGCACAGCCACCCTCCCAGCGAGCTCACAATCGATATGTGATTTCTGCGCTCACACCGGCAGTGCGACCGCATCTAACCTACTGCTCAGACAATTGGCGGCTGACGAAGAGCGACGCCGAAGAGCCTAGCGCAGTGTGAGATTCTCGCGTCTGATCAATGCCGACCCCAAGAGCCACAAGCGCCACGTAGCTAGGCACGCGATCTTTCTTGCGTGGTACAATCTGTTCGGAAGCACGAGTCGCCAGGCGGCGACACGCCAGCGATCGCCGACAATCTCGCTGATCATGCGTGGACGATCAAAGTGCTCATCGAAAAGGCGGCATAATATGGGCGCACCTGAAGCAGTTGATGAAGCGGGGCCACTGTGGCGATTGATGGAGGATTTTTTCGAATCGTGGCCGGTCAAGCCTAAGTGGGTCTTGCTGGCTGGGCTTATAATCGTCGCGATAGTGGCTTTACTTACTGTGCTATCTAAGAGCAGAAAATCTTAAATCGCACTCCGCGGAAATAGTTCCCCGGCAACAGAAGCCTCAGCCAGCACTGGTCCTCCACTATCAGCTATGAGTTTCTTCGACGGTGGACCGCTTGGCCGTTGGCCAGAACGATTTGAATTTGTAGGAGAGCCAGGCTACGCACTTACGTTCATTGGTTTTGTCCTATATCTCGTTGTTGTACATATTTTGCGGCGGGTCTTTTTTTAATTGAATCCCACGCACTATCTAGTCATTGCCAGCTCGCGCAGATTTCGAACCGCTACCAAGCTTCAAAGGTCGCTCCGCGACTCCGAACCACTACTGAGATTGAGTTGTCGATTAATTACGGACCCCGTTTCGCAATTTGTGCCGAAAAACGCGGCCCGTTGTGAGCCCTTGGCGCGGCCGCTATAATTTTGAGTTCGGTTGATTGACCCATCCGCCGCGGAGCGGCTCGATCGTTGCCGCCGGGCGCGATCGCAAATTAAGGTGCTGTCGGAGATTGAAATAATGCCCATTCGAGTCGCCATCAACGGATTTGGCCGCATCGGCCGCCTTACCTTTCGCCTGTTGCATTCCCGCCCGAGCGAGTTCGAGGTCGTCGCGATCAACGACCTCACGGACAACAAGATGCTGGCCACGCTGCTCAAGTACGATAGCAACCATCGCCGCTTCCAGGGCAAAGTTGAGCACGACGCCGAAAATCTCACCGTCGACGGCAAGAAAATTCGGGCCCTCGAGGTCCGCAACCCGGCCGAGCTCCCCTGGAAAGAGCTAGGCGTCGACGTTGTGGTCGAAAGCACGGGCATTTTTACCGCCCGGGCTAAAGACGGCAAAGCGGGCTACGACACGCATCTCGCTGCCGGCGCGAAGCGCGTCGTGCTCAGCGCTCCGGCCAAGGACGGCGCCGACCTAACCTGCGTGCTGGGCGTCAACGACGACAAGCTCACGCCGGAGCTCAGGTGCATCAGCAACGCCAGTTGCACGACCAATTGCTTGGCCCCGGTCGCCAAAGTGCTCAACGACAATTGGGGCATCGAAAAAGGTCTCATGACCACGTGCCACGCCTACACGAACGATCAGAACGTGCAGGACTTGCCCCATCAGGACGCGTATCGCGCCCGGGCCGCGGCGATCAACATCATTCCCAGCACCACCGGCGCCGCAAGCGCGGTCGGTCTGGTGATCCCGGACCTCAAAGGAAAACTCACCGGCATCGCGCTGCGAGTCCCGGTTTCTACCGGCAGCATCGTCGACCTGACGTGCGTCATGAAGAAGGAAGTCACCAAGGAAGGCGTCAACGCGGCGATGAAGGCGGCCGCTGAGGGCCCGATGAAGGGCATCCTCGCCTACTCGACTGACCCGCTGGTCTCGACCGACATCATCGGCGATTCGCACAGCTCGATCTTCACGGCCGACTGGACGCAAGTCATCGGCGGCACGATGCTCAAAGTGCTGAGCTGGTACGACAACGAGTGGGGCTACAGTTGCCGCACTGTCGATTTGATCTCGCGGATCGGCAAGTTCAAGTAGGTTGCCGCTCTGTTCGATCGAGTTACTTGAACATCGAACTGGCCGGCAACTGCTGGCCCGGTTGTTCCATCGAGACGCGCTCTAATCGCTCGCCGCCCACCAGCTGCTTGAGCGCGTCGGTCGAGGCCGAGAGTTGCGGTTTCAAAGCCGCCTGCTGCTCGGCGATCTGGCGGTCGAGATCCGCGAGTTTCTCGTCGACCTGCTGTTGCGATGCGGCCAGCGCCCGGTGGGCATAATTTGCTGTCGCCTTTTCGATGCTGCCGTTCATGGCTTCGGCAACGGCCGGCCCCAGGTTTGACCACAGCTCAAATTTCGGCTGCTCGAGCGTACCGCCGAGCGAAATCCGCGTGGCCACAGAGTGAATGTCACGTAGCGATTCATCGAGCGCGTCGACGACCTGGAACCGCGCCAGTTCCTCGCCGACGCTGGGCGTGATCTGCACTTGCTTCTGCACAAGCTGGATGTCGCCCGACAGTTTGTTGCCTTCGAGCGTGACGCTGATATTGAGCGTGGCGGTCGACGGCGCGATCGATAGCCGCAGCTTGTCACTGTGGCCGAGTCGGAATTTCGGCAACACGATTCCGCCGCAGTCGACCAGGAATTGGTCTTTGGCTGTCGGCCCCGTGCGATCGATCGTGGCCTGTAACTGCACCTGCAGCGAGCCGCTGGTGGTCAGCTTCAGGCGCATCGGCTGGCCCGACAAGGACGGTCTGTTGGAGAAGTCGTTCAGCGTGCCCGCCAAATCGAACGATTGGCCGCCGAGGCGACCGCTCCCGCGCAAGTCGAGGGCGCGAATCAGCACGTCGGCTTTTCGTTCGGAGCCGGTGAAGTAAATGTCTTGGCCGCGCTTGCGCTTCGGCTCCGTTGTCTGGGTCGTGGCGGGCACGATGCGGCGGACCCACTGGACCCAGCCCATCAGGTCGGCCACCGGCCCCTTGAGCTGCTCCTGCAATAAGTAGGCCGTCAAAACGCTGGAATCGATCGTGTCGAAATGGAGCTGATCGCGAATGAATTGTTCGTCATGCTGCCGCGCGGCGACGATCGCCCGGCGATCGGCTTCCGCTATGTCGGGGAGACCTTCGACCTCTTTGCTGAGCTTCGTCAGGTTGTCGCGAATTTCCGCGACGTCGCCGGGCAGCTTTGCCAGTGCGTCGACGTGACGCAAGGGGTTTTCCTGGGCGGCACGGGCTTGGGATTCGAGGTCGGCCGTTTGCCGGCGAAGCTGCGCGGCGCGGTCCTTGAGCTCAGAATACTGTTGCGGCCAGCGGCGGAGCAAATCCTCCGTCAACTGAACCGATTGCAGCTGGTCAACGACATTCTCTTGGAATCGGCTGTGAAGATTGTCGAGCCACTCGCCGGCGACAATCAGCGCCTGATCGTCGAGCCAACCGGCCAACTGCGATGCTTCTTCCGCCTCGGCGCCAGCCAGCGCGCCGCTCGTTTCACGGGGCGTGCCGAAGCGTAGACCAGTGAGCGCGCCATGGTCGACGACCGCCTGCTTATGGAGCAGCGCGCCCGCGTCCAAGTCAAGCTCGCAACGGTCAGCCTCGACCAGGTTTCGCATCGGCGCGCTGGGATTGGCCACGCGGATATCGCGCAGCAAGACGTCGCCGCCGAGGAGTGAAACGCGTGTCTCGCCGACCTCGACCCTGGCTCCCACCGTGTGCTCGCCTGACTCAACGACCGACCAGCGGACAAGTCGCGGCAGGCCCCATTGAGCGAGCGTTACACCGGCCACCACGAGCGCTAACCGCGGCAGCAAATATCGCCAGCGAATCCAGCGCATCATCAAGCGGCCCTCCGCGTCGTGGGGACGGCGGCGCCAAGCACTTTCGACGCCCGCCGGTGGTTCGTGGCCCAAGCGACCAATCGGGGCTGCATGCGCCCGCTGACAACAAGGCTTACCCAATACACGGGATACGCCAGATAGATGCCGATCAGCAGCGAGCCCAAGACCGCCGTATTGTTAAATCCCAGCCAGGGACCGAGCGGCAGATTGAGGACCGAAGCATACGTCGCTTGCATGGAGCCGATACCGAGCACTTGCAAGCCCAGCTTGGCGGCGAATGGATCGAGCACGGCGCCCGTCCAAGAAAATGCGACCGCGGCGATTAGCGCAATACTCGTGTTAACCCGCAGCGAAAACACGAGCACGCACAGTGAGAGCGCGATTAGATTACCTTTCGGTAAAAGGCCGAGCACCATGCCAAGCGCGAAGCCCGCGGCCAATTGCCGCGGCGAATCGCTAGAGAGCAAGGCTGCGGTTGCCTGTCGCAAGGGACGCACGATTGTGGACAACATCCAGGAATCCTTTCCATGGGCGTGAGGTGGCGGCGCGGGCTTTCGTAGCGGCGCGCGCACGATCCCGTAACGCTTATCGACTCGATCCAAGGAGTTGCTTGATGACGACCGGCATAGAGCGCACCGGCGCTGCCTTCATCGCCAGCATTGCCAGCGGCTATCGCACTGTGGCCGTGACTAATTGGCGGAGGGCGCAGCTCCGGAGCGCTTCGCCGCTCGTGTTGCTTCCAGTCGCTTGAGAATTGCCGCCGCCCGCGGATCGTTGGGCCGCATCTGCTGAAGTTGATCCAACGAGTCCTTGACTGCCCGATACTTGGCGTCCTCCCCGCCCTGCTCGTAGCGACGCTCCTCGAGAAGCGCCAGCGTCATGCGAAAGTCGTATTCATTCGGCGCGAGGCGGCAAGCGGTCGCGAGCGCGGCTTCCGCTTCGTCGAGTTGCCCAAGCTGGTACCGCAACAAACCAAGGCGATAGGCAATTTCGCCATTCTCTGGCAGCAGACCCGCATCTCGTTCGAGCAGTCCGGTCTCTTCCTGTCGCAGGCGACGAATCTCGGCCTCGTCGCCATCTGTCTGCGCGAGCATGTTGGCTAATTCGTTTCGCGGACCTGTGAGATACGGCTCCATGCGGATCGCGGCGCGGAGCTGATCCGCCGCGTCCTTGTCGTCGCCCGCGACGCTTCTGAGCCAATCCAGTTCAGCGCGCGAGTTGAAGCGCTCGGGAGCAAGCTGCTTGTTGAGCTGCCGATCGAGCCAGCCCAAATTGATGTGAGGGTGGGCTCGCTCAAGATCGAGCTGTTGGCTCGCTCGATATTCGGCCAGCGCCTTCAAAAACGGTGGGCGATAAACGGCGTCCAACTGGCTCAGCGGCAATGTGACGAGCCGACGGGCGGTCGCCAGTCGAACCGCGCGAATCGGATCGCTCAATCGAGGACCCAGCTCGGAGATGATCTGCTGGGTCGACTTTCCGCCCAGCGCGCGGGCCGACGCCATTCGCACGAGGGGGCTGCTGTCAGTGAGCCCAAGTTGCTCAATGGTTATCGCCGAGTCCGACGGGTACTGGCCGAGCAGACTTATGGCCGTCGCTCGCACGATGGCCGGCGTCGCCTTGCGGCGAAAGACTTCAGCCAAAAGTTCATCACCCTCCGGCAGGCCGCGATGCCCGGCCTGAATCGCCGCCGCCCAATGGGGATCGTCAGGCCGCTTGTCGCCATACCATTTTTTCACCGCGTCGGCCGCCCACTGGGCCGTCTCCTCCTGCTTGGTGTGGCAAGCGTTGCAGGCGTTAGGCGTGCCGAGCTTCACGGAGAGATCGGGCCGAGGAATTCGCAAGCTGTGGTCCCGCCGCGCGTGGATCACCATGTAGTTCCGCGTCGGCATGTGGCACTGGACGCATAGCGCGCCGGCCGAGTCCGGTAGATGATGATGATGGTTCACCGAGTCGTACTTGGCCGGCTGATGGCATTGAGTGCAGAGCTGATTGCCGGCAAATTTCGGTTTGAGCGAATGGGGATCGTGGCAGCTGGAGCAGCGGACATTGTTGGCGTACATCTTGCTTTCGAGGAACGAGCCGTACTCGTAGACTTCGTCTTGAATCTGGCCGTCGTCGTGATACAAGCCGGCCACAAGGAGCTGCGGCTCGTAGTAGTCGAGAAACGGCCGCCCCGGGCGGAATCCCTCGTGGATCGTATTCCGCCGCGAGTGGCACTTCGCGCAGGCCTCGATCTCGATATTCGTATCGGGACTCTTCAGCCGGGCCAGTCCGTATCCGACATTGCGATCCCAGAGAAGTCGCCAGCTCCGCGCCAGCGTCACGTGCGCGCTTCCGGGCCCGTGACACTCTTCGCAACTGACGTCGATTTCCGCGTAGGTTGTGTGAAACGTGTCGGTCTTCGGATCGTAGCCTTTCTTGAGATCGGTCGAGTGGCACTCGGCGCAAGTCGTGTTCCAATTCTGGGCGACGTTGGTCCAATAGAGCGGATCATCGGGCTTGAGATGTTCGTCGGGGGCGTCGGGCGGCGTGACTTCGAACCATTGCTTTTTTTGGGTATCCCAGGAGACGCGTAATACCTGCACCCGCCCCTTGGGAAACTCGACCATGTACTGCTGGAGCGGATCGATGCCGAAGGTGTATTTGATCTCGAAGTCGGCATTTTCGCCGTCCGGCCCTTCGGTGTTCACAAAGAATTTGCCGTCGCGGCGGAAGAATCGCGTAGTGGCGCCCAAGCGTTCGAATTTGGCGTCGTTAAAGTCGCCTACGACCGATTCGTCGGTCGCCAATTCCATGGCGCGGTCGTGGTGCGAGCCATGCCATTTCTGTTGCTGGGCTTGGTGACACTCGGCACAAGTGGCCCGGCCGACGTACTGCGCGTTGCTCATGGCCTCGGGCGGCAACACCACATACCAATTCCAGGCCGCCGTGGCGGTCAGCGCCAAGATCCCCACCGCAATCGCGGCCTTGATAAGCTTTGGAAAGTTTGACATGCCGGCGCGGAGATGAGATGACGAGCGAATGGGATTCCTAATTCAATTGTTCCCTCGGACGGGCTCGGTGTCCACGGATTAAGCGCCGGCGCCGAGTCTGAAGGCGGCCAGCCGCATTTGCTCTCCATTTCCTTTCTGGGTGATTGTTCCAAGCCGGCGTCTGGCCGGCTATGATCAGGGAGTCTCACCCGCATCGCATGACTGAACGCCGGCCTTGCGGCTGTTCTATTTCCTGGTCGGTGCCTTGGAACTGTAACTCTCATCGAGCTTGTCGCCTATGAGCCCCCTTCCAATCATCTGGCGACGGAACGAGTGTTGGTCGTCGAATCCGGTCAGGCAAAGTTGGGTGGCCGAACTTTGCCGACTGTGCTGGATCGCTGCGGTCATTTCTGCGTGTGGTTGTGGCGGCGCTCCGGCTGCGGTTGCCCCGCCACCGCCGAAGGTCTCGGTGATGCACCCGCAGCAGCGACAGTTGGCGGACCATGAGGAGTTCAATGGCTGGATGGCGGCGGACAAGACGGTCGACGTGCGCTCGCGCGTCCGAGGTCACATCATCCAGGTGAACTTCACGGACGGCCAGTACGTGAAAAAAGGCGACCTGCTTTTCGAACTCGATCCACGTCCCTTCGAGGCGGACATCGGGGCGGCGGAGGACAAGGTCAGAATCTACGAAGCCCAGGAGAAAGCGGCTATTGCCGACGCGGCTCGTTACCAAAGCTTATTGCCGCAGCGCGCGGCGAGCGAGCAGGAGACTGAAAAGGCGGTCGCGGCGGCGGCGGCGATGACGGCTCAGGTCGCAGCCGCAAAAAACGAGGCGCAGCGGACCAAACTCGACCTAGAGTATTCTCGAATCACGGCTGATATTGACGGCCGAATCAGCAAAGCAGAATTGACCGAGGGCAACCTCGTGAACGCGGGCGGCAGCGACCCGCTCTTGACGACGATTGTTTCCGTCGATCCGATCCGCATCTTTTTCAACGTGGACGAGCGGTCGATGCAAAAGTATGCCAAGAGCATTGGCTCGCGGGGCGGTAACTTGGCCGACTTGTTGGCGAACTTGAAGGATCAACACGCCACTTTCCAATTTGCGCTCGATGGCGAGTCGGAGTTTGCGCACGAAGGAACATTGCGGTTTGGAGATAACCGCGTCGACCCCAGCACCGGAACCGTGCAAGTCTATGGCATCGCACCGAACGACCAAGGACTGTTTGTGCCCGGTTCGCGAGTCCGCGTCCGCTTGACGATCGGCAAACCCAGCACAGCTTCGCTTGTGCCGGAAACGGCCATTCTTGCCGATCAGGACAAGCGCTACGTGCTCATTGTGGATGATCAGAATACCGTCCGGCGGCGGAATGTTATCCTCGGGGCAATCACCGACGATGGCATGCGAGCCATACAACCGGCCGACAAACCGTTGGAAAGCGAAGATCCAGCGCAATGGCAGGTAATCGTGGACAATCTGCAGCGGGCACGATTGAATTATCCGGTGGAAGTGGTATCGTCCGCTGGCGGCGTCGCGGCCAAATAAATCAGTTCGATCGACGCCGTTCGCACAGCTCATTCCTGCTGGCCAGATAATCAGGTATGATTTCCCATTTTTTCATCGATCGGCCAATCTTCGCGACGGTGCTGTCGATCGTGATCGTGATCGTCGGCGTGGTGGCGGTTTCGCAGTTGCCGGTCGCCCAATACCCGGACGTCGCGCCGCCGACAGTGCAAGTCACGGCGACATATCCCGGCGCTAATGCGAAAACCACGGCTGACAGCGTGGCCACTCCGATCGAACAGGAGGTGAACGGCGTCGAGCGCATGCTCTACATGTCGTCGAAATGCACGAACGACGGCCAGATGAACCTTGACGTGACGTTTGAGCTGGGAACAAATCTCGATACGGCGCAAGTGCTTGTGCAAAATCGCGTCGCGGTTGCCGAGGCAAAATTACCGGAAGAAGTGAAACGGATTGGCGTTACCACCAAAAAGAAGTCGCCCAGCATCTTGCTGTGCGTGAATTTGGTATCGGCCAAGCGTTCGGACGGGACGTTTTACTACGACCAACTTTATCTCAGCAACTTCGCGACGCTCAGCGTGAAAGACGACCTGGCGCGGATCAAGGGCGTGGGCGACGTTGCGTTTCTGGGTCCGCGCGACTATAGCATGCGCGTCTGGCTCGATCCGGACAAACTTGCCGCGCGCGACTTAACGGCCAACGATGTGATCAACGCCGTGCGCGAGCAGAACCGCCAGGTGGCGGCGGGCCGGCTCGGGCAGCCCCCTGTGCCCGCGGCCGAATCCGTGAAGTTTCAATTGCCGATCAACACGGCCGGCCGGCTCTCGACCGAAGAGCAATTCGATAATATTGTCCTCAAGACGAGCGAAGACGGCGGTGTCGTCTATTTCAAGGATGTAGTACGCGATTCGGAGAAAGACGCAAACGGCCGCATCGTCAACAAAGGCATCGAGCTGGGCGCGAAGAACTACGACGTCAATAGCTACCTCGACGGCGAGCCCTCGGCGACCCTCGCAATCTTTCAACTACCGGGATCCAACGCCCTCGATACGTCCCACGCAATTCGCGCCAAGATGGAAGAGCTCAAAGGCCGCTTCCCAGAAGGTGTCGATTATCGCATCTACTACGACACGACCGTGTTTGTTTCCGAATCGATCTCCAGTGTGATTCACACGCTGATCGAAGCGTTCGTGCTGGTGTTTATCGTGGTGCTGGTGTTCCTGCAGAATTGGCGGGCCACAATCATTCCGATGGTCGCCGTGCCGGTATCGCTCGTCGGCACATTCGCCGTGATGGCACTTTTGGGTTTTTCACTCAATAACCTGTCGCTGTTCGGACTGGTGCTGGCGATCGGCATCGTGGTCGACGACGCGATTGTCGTCGTTGAAAACGTGGAGCGCTGGCTGGCCGAGGGCCTCTCGCCGCGCGATGCAAGTCGCAAGGCGATGGACGAGGTTACGGGGCCGGTCATCGCCATCGCTCTGGTGCTGTGCGCGGTGTTTGTGCCGACGGCGTTTATGGCGGGCATTAGTGGGCAGTTCTACAAGCAATTTGCGCTCACGATTGCCGCTTCAACGATTATTAGCGCTTTCAATTCGCTGACGCTTAGTCCCGCTCTCGCAGCTTTGATGCTCAAACCGCACGGGCACGGTCACACCCAGCAGGATGCGCTGCCTCGTGCGGGGATTGCGGTCATCGGCGGACTGATCGCGTACGTATTCTTACTTGCTCCCATCGGCCACTTAGTTGGAATGGAAATCGGTGGCCACGGTCATGAGCCGTCCGAAGCCACATCTCACGTGAGCGCCGGTGCGGAGTGGGCGCTACAAGCGGCCGTGTTTGTTGGCGGCGCAATTGCGGGGTGGTTCGCCGGAGTGATCCTCAACAAGCTTCTCGGAGCGTTCTTTCGCGGGTTCAATTGGTTCTTCGACGTAACGATCCGCGTCTATGGAAGTTTGGTCGCCGGTCTGCTGCGAATCAGCATGGTCGTTCTCTTGGTATATGCCGGATTGATGGCCGCCACGGTTTTCGGGTTTCGCGCCGTGCCGGTCGGCTTCATCCCCGACCAGGACAAAGGCTATCTAGTGCTCAATGCGCAATTACCCGACGGCGCCACGCTGGACCGCACCGATGCCATCGTGAGTGAAATGAGCAAAATTGCCCGCCAAGAACCGGGCGTCGCTCATACCATCGACCTGCCTGGATACTCGGCCGTATTGGGCACGAACATCAGCAATGTCGGCGGCATGTTTGTGATTCTCGATCCGTTTGAGGAGCGTGCCGGAAAGGCCGAGCTCGGCGCGCCGGAGATCATCAAGCGTTTGCGCGAGAGGTTCAGCGCGATCACCTCAGCGCGCGTCGGCGTGTTTGGAGCTCCAGCTGTGGAAGGCTTGGGAACCACGGGCGGATTCAAACTACAAGTGCAGGACCGACGCAGCGCAGGGCTTCGCTCGCTGCAGGGAGCAGTCGAAAACCTTGCCGACGTGGGAAATGGCGACCCACGGCTCGTCGGTCTATTCAGCAGCTTCAGCGTCACACAGCCGCAGCTGTATGTAAAAATTGATGAAGAAAAAGCCAAGGCACAGCAGATTAAGCTGCAGGATATTGACGCGACTTTACAAGCCTACCTCGGCTCGTTTTATGTCAATGACTTCTTCTTTCAAAACCGCAACTGGCAAGTCAATTTGCAGGCCGCTCCACGATATCGAATGAAGATTGAAGACATTGGCAACCTCGAGGTGCGAAATGGCAAGGGGCAACGCGTGCCACTGCGAACTCTCATTACGGTTCGCTACGACAGCGGGCCAGCGATCGTTAACCATTACAATTTGTATCCGTCGGCGGAGATCAATGGCAACACGGCGGCAGGCGTAAGCTCCGGTCAGGCAATCGATATCGTGGATGGCCTGGCGGCCAGCGAGCTTCCGGCTGCCATGGGCTATGAATGGACCGAATTGACGTACCAGCAGATTTTGGCCAGTAAGGATCTGCTGACCAAACTGGCGTTTCCACTGGCCGTCGTATTCGTGTTTCTCGTTCTCTCGGCTCAATACGAAAGCTGGACGCTGCCGCTTTCGATCATCTTGATCGTGCCGATGTGTTTGCTGGCAGCCATCACGGGCATTTGGCTGGCAGGTTTGAACAACGACATCTTCACGCAGATTGGTTTGGTAGTGCTGATCGGCCTGGCGGCCAAGAATGCGATTCTCATCGTGGAATTCGCCAAGCAGCTTCAGGATCAAGGAAAGGGCCGCTTCGAGGCGACCGTGGAAGCCTGCCGCCTGCGCCTGCGGCCGATCCTAATGACTTCATTTGCGTTCATCCTGGGCGTCGTGCCGCTGGTGCTTGCCAAAGGCGCCGGCGCCGAAATGCGCCGTACGCTTGGCATCGCCGTCTTCAGCGGCATGCTGGGCGTGACGGCATTCGGAGTGTTCTTCACTCCGGTGTTCTATTCGGTCGTTCGATGGGCCACCGAGCGCAGGAATGTGAGTGGCGATGCCCGGTCGGCGCATTCGGTAGATGGCAAAGTCGGCCGGGAAACACAATCTGTCGCGGCAGTACATGACAAGTAGACGAGGCAGCTTGCCTCACGGCTGGTTTATGCCACCGTCACCCGATTTCGCCGGCGGCATGTGTGCTCGCGGCAAGCCCGCGGCCGGCCCGGACAAGGCAATTTCATCCCGAGCACATGCCAAGTAGCGCTAGCGAGCGGTGGGTATTGTCGGCGCGGTGCTCGTTGGTTGCCTGAGCGCAGTTGGCGCTGCAATCGTGGGTTTCGTCACATTAGATGGCGGGATAGCCGGTGTCACGATCGGCGCAAGCGGCGGCCTGCAGCAGTCTGCGCATGTCCCGCCAATTCTGCACGGAACGCACGGCATCGGCTTGGGACAATAGTTGTCCGGGCAGCAAGTGACGCACCAACTTGGCCAACAAAACAAATCAAGTTCTTTGCAGTAGTGGCAATAGCAGTCCGCACGACTCGGTCTAGCCAGCGCCACGGTCAGCACCAGCCCTGCCACGGCCGCCAACAAATACAGTTTATTCCGCATCGCAAACTCCATTTGTCTGCCGCATCGGGCAGTTCATTTCAACTAGGGGTTGGTCGGCAACGGTTGTGGCGGGATCGCGGGCGGCGTTGGCTGCCCCAACTCGGACGGAACCGGCATAGATTCCATCGGCGGCTGCTGTGGTGCATTGGGGTTCGCCGACGGCAGCGGAATCGACTCGACGACCGGCAGCCGCTCAAGCCGAATGTCCCAACCTCCGCCGAGCGCCCGATAGGTGTCGACCAATCCTTGTGCTATCTCGCCCTGAGCCTGGGCATATTGGTCCTGTTGCTGCACGAGGTTTTGCTCGACCAATACCAGCCGCGTGAAGTCAATCGTGCCGCCGCGGTATTGCGAGGCGCCGATTATATACGCTTTGTTGGCCGCATCGACGCTGACTGCCAGGTCTTTGGCCCGCTCTTGTGATTGCAAGAACCGCGCGACCCCGTCCTCAACTTCCGAATTCGCCTGGAGCACGCTCTGCTGATAGGCCACGATCAGCTCGGCCAGGTGTGCATCCTGCAGGCGAATGTTGTTGAGCAATCGGCCGTAGTTGAGAATGTTCCACTGGAACGATGGCCCAACTTGCCCCATAAACGCCTGGCTCGTGAACAAGTCGCTAAACTGTTCGGCCGAGTAGCCGATGGTCCCATTGATCGCGATGTGGGGATACAAATCCGACTCGGCCACGCCCACGCGAGCGCTTTGCGCCGCGACCTGCCGCTCGGCCGATCGCACGTCGGGCCGCTGACGCAATAAGTCGGCCGGAATGCCGATCGCCACAGCCGGCGGGGCCGTGGGAATCGGCGCCTGGCCAATCATCGTTTCCAAGTCTCTGGGTGGCATCGCCAAGAGCACGCAGAGCCGATCCATCGCCTGGCGAAGCTGTAACTGGAATTGTGGGATGAGGGCTTGGGTCTGGGCGAGTGTGCTCGCCGCCTGGTCATAGTCGAACTCGCTCACTTGGCCGCCGCGGAACCGCGCGTCGACGACGTTCAGCGTCTCTTGCTGCAACTTGACGTTCTGCTGCGTGAGCACGATCCGTTCTTGAATCGTGCGAATTTCGATATAGGTCGAGGCCACGTCGGCGAGGAATGTGATCAGCACTTCGTCATAGTTTTCAATCGAGGCATTGAGGTCGGCGTCGGCCGCCTCGACCGCGCGGCGGTATCGGCCCCAGAAATCCAGTTCCCACGACAGATTGAAGCCTGTGTCCCATTGATCGAAGAACCGCTGCCCGCCGGGCTGCGAATTGGCCGTCGCCGCGCTGATGGCATTCCGGGTGTACGATCCAAAGGCGTCCTGCTGCTGTGGGAACATATTGCCCACGGCGATCCCTCGGGCGGCCCGCGCCTGGAGCACGCGAAAGCCCGCTTGCCGCACGGTCAGATTCTGCTGCGACGCGTTCTGGATCAGCGCATCGAGCGTCGGATCGTGAAACACCGACCACCAGTTGTGCAGGTCGTTGTGGTCGGTCTGGACCCGCTTGTCGTTGGCTTCGATCCAGTTGTCGGCCACCGGCGTGGCGGGGCGGCAATAGTTTGGCCCGACCTTGCAGCCATTATGAAAGTATTGGCGGACGGACGTGCAGCCGCTTGACGCGGCAATCCCCAGCGCCAACCAAACCCAAGCCAATTGAAATTTGTTGCTTCGCATCATGCTGCCTGGCCCATAAGCCCGGAACTCGGGCGGCCCAATCCCTTGGACCGCCGGAAGCGCGGAGGGTCGACCAACGAGCGCCGACCTTAGCCCTCCGCAAAGGCATTATCGACACGCCCCGCATTGCCGAATCCACTATAAGAATCGGCAGAATCGTTGCAGGCAGTCGCTCGGACGCCGAGTTTGATGACTGTGCCTGGCGTACCGTGTAAGATAGAGTGACTTTACCGGTTATAACGCCAGCGTCCCGCGCCCTGGTCACGCACTTGCACCGAGGACTCTCATCATGGCCAAGACACATCGCCTCGATCACACTCCGTTCATCGTGCCCCCCGGCAAGCCGATCCGCCTCAAGAATTATGAACCCGGGTTTACGTCCGGTTTCAAGGATAAGGCCGAGGCGCAAGATGCGCTCTTGCAAGACGTTTCCGGGCTGGTTGCCGCCCAGGATTTGCTCTGGGCCAGCAAGCAGTACTCGGTGATCCTCATTTTTCAGGCCCTCGACGCCGCCGGCAAAGACGGCACGATCAAGCACGTCATGTCCGGCGTCAATCCGCAGGGAGTCATTGTCTATAGTTTCAAGGCGCCGACGGAAGAAGAACGGCTCCACCATTTCCTCTGGCGGCCGATGCGCGTCGCCCCGGCCCGCGGCCAGATTGCCATCTTCAATCGCTCCTACTACGAGGAAGTGCTCGTGGTCCGCGTGCATCCCGAGTTTCTCGAGCAGCAATGGTTGCCACACGAGCTGCACGGCAAGGAGCTCAAGCACGTCTGGCGTTCGCGTTACGACGACATCAACGCCTTCGAAGAAATCGGTCACCACAATAACACGTGCACCATCAAGTTCTTTCTTAACGTCTCCAAGAAGGAGCAGCGGAGGCGATTCCTCGACCGCCTCAACAAATCTGAGAAGAACTGGAAGTTCTCGGCCGCAGATCTTCGCGAGCGAGCTCATTGGGACGAGTACCAGACGGCCTACGAAGACATGCTCAATGCCACGAGCACGAAGACGGCCCCGTGGTACGTGATCCCGGCCGACAAGAAATGGTTTACCCGTGCCTGTGTCGCCGACATCATCACGAGCCGCATCGCAGAGCTGGACCTCAAATATCCCGAAGTGAGCGAGAAGGACCGCGCCGCTCTAGCGCAAGCCAAGGCCGAGCTTGAGGGCGAAGCCGAAAGTTAAGCGCCGGCGATCGGGTCACGGTGAGCCACGCTTAATTCATTGCCGACCCCCCCCAATTTAGCCGGGGAACTTGTTGGCATGTCGCTGCTATCGATGCTCTTGTGAAGATTGAGAGAATCGCCAGCCGGACCGAATCTAGTCTTGCCGCGCCACGCTGGTGCATATTTTTTTCTCGTACGCGCCTCGTCACTTGCAAAACTCCATCCCAAGCCTATATTGAGGCCGTCCGAGCGAAGACCACATCGCTCCGCGCAAGGGCATGAGTCGATCGGAACGTCTCATCGCGCTATCTCTGGGCACGGACAGACCGAACGGAACAATTCGTAACGCGGCCAGTCTAGCTCGCGTTGTCGATTGAGCCAGCGTCCAGCGAGTCACCAGTGCAGTTAGGTGAACTCCAACCGATTTCGGGGTTGCCATTGCGGTACTCGGCGACGACTTGGGGCGATCCATATTGCGCAATTGCTATAAAGAGATGCCGCATGCGACGTGTAATCTCTAACGATTCTAGGCGAGCTGCGCGAGCCGCGCTTAGCGCTGGCCTCTTCACGCTTCTGGCGTGTGCCGTCCCGCCATCGATGACTTATGCCGAAGGCCTTAGCGAAGCCGACGCCCACGCCATCGCCGTCGACGCCTATCTCTACTTCTATCCGCTGGTGACGATGGACCTCACGCGGAAACAATTTACAAACGTTGAGGCGGGAAAAGAGTTTGGCAAAGGACCGATGAACACGTTCGCCAACGTGCCCATTTATCCACCGGCCGAATTTAGAGGCGTCGTCCGGCCGAATTTCGACACGCTCTATTCAGTCGCTTGGCTAGACATGACAGAGGAGCCCGTCGTCGTCTCCGTGCCCGACACGGCGGGCCGTTATTATCTACTCCCGATGCTCGACATGTGGTCGGACGTGTTCGCGTCGCCCGGCTGGCGGACCACCGGCACCCAGGCCGCCGATTTTCTCGTGGTTCCGCAAAGATGGAAGCCAGAGGTCGCCCGAGAGAAACTGATCGCCGATCATAATCTGCCGGCGGAAACCCAAATCATTAGTGCGCCAACTTCGTACGTCTGGATCATCGGACGCACCAAGACCGACGGCCCGAAAGACTACGACGCGGTCCGTAAGATTCAGGCCGGCTTCAAAGTCAGGCCGGTCTCGCTTTGGGGTAAGCCGCCCGAGACGCCGAAAGCCAAAATCGATTCCTCGGTCGACATGAAAACGCCGCCCAAGCTGCAAGTCGACAACATGCCGGCGGACAAATATTTCACCTACGCCGCCGAGCTACTCAAGACTGCCCCGCCTCACGTCACGGACGTGCCGATCATTGTGCAGCTTAAGCGGATGGGCTTGGTCGCCGGAGAGAGTCTGGACTTCGCCAAGCTCGACCCGGCCGCCAAGAAGGGATTCGAAGCCGCGCCCAACGAGGCCCAGGCGCTCATGAAGTGGAAGATTCCCACGCTTACCCGCGTTGCCAACTACTGGTCAATGAACACCGATACGATGGGCGTTTACGGCAACTACTATCTCAAGCGGGCGATGGTCACGCAGATCGGGCTGGGTGCCAATCTGCCCGCCGACGCAGTCTATCCGCTGAACCTTGGTGATGAATCGGGTCGCCCGCTCGACGGCGCGAGCAAATACATGATCCATTTCGACAAAGGCGCCACGCCGCCGGTGAGTGCATTCTGGTCGATCACGCTCTACGATTCCGACGGCTTTCAAGTCGCAAATTCGCTCGATCGGTTCGCGGTGAGCAGCTGGATGCCATTTGCGACAAACACCGACGGCTCGCTCGATCTTTACTTCCAAAATGAGAGCCCCGGCAAAGACAAGGAAGCGAATTGGCTGCCGGCGCCGAAAGGTCCGTTCAATTTATGCATGCGGCTCTACGCCCCGAAGTCCGACGTGCTCACTGGCAAATGGAATCCGCCGCCGGTCGTGAAGACCGAGGGATCGGACAACATGCAGGCGCAATGAGCGGCGATGGTCGCTCGACCGAGTTTTGTCACTGGAGGATACCATCATGATCGAACCACTTTCCGGTATGCCGGAAAAAGCCCTCGGCTTCAAAATGTCCGGCAAGCTGCACGACGAGGACTACAAGAAATTCGTGCCGCTGGTGGATGAAGCGGTTGCGAAGGGGGGCAAAGTTCGCATCCTGGCCCAGTTCCACGATTTCCACGGCTGGGACGCCCACGCCCTCTGGGACGACATCAAGTTCTCGACGACGCATTGCACGAAGATCGAGCGAATCGCACTCGTTGGCGAAAAGAAATGGGAAGTGTGGATGGCCAAGGTCTGTAGGCCGTTCACCATGGCCAAGATCAAGTACTTCGACGCCGCGCAGCTCGACGAGGCTCAGGCGTGGCTCGCGGAGTAATCGTGGCGTTCGCAGTGTTAGCGGTGAAGTGTTAAAGGAGGTGAAATGAAGACGACTCGCAACTGAGGTGTCGCTCGGCAACGGAACGAGGCTGCCGACTGCGCGACCAACGAAGGAGTGGATTCAACAAATCATTAGTCGAAAGGGCACACCCTATGCGTCACGGAAAATACACGCAAGTGCATTGCGGCCTCGTCGCGCTCGCCTTCGCGGTAGCACTCGCGGGCACCGCAATCACGGCCCAAGCAGCGGACAAGAAACCCAATATTCTCTTCATCATGGGCGACGACATCGGCTGGATGCAGCCGAGTTGCTACCACCGCGGCCTGATGGTGGGTGAAACGCCCAATATCGATCGCATCGCCGCCGAGGGCGGGTTGTTCATGACGTATTACGCCGAGTCCAGTTGCACGGCCGGCCGTTGCGCGTTCATCACCGGAATGCACCCGTACCGAGCGGGCATGGTCTTGCCGCAGTTGCCGGGCGCGATTTCGTATCTTCGCCCCGGCACACCGTGCCTTGCCCAGTTCCTGCTCAATCTCGGTTACACGACCGGCGAGTTCGGCAAGAACCATCTGGGCGACCATCCCGATTCGCTGCCGACTGCGCACGGCTTCCAGGAATTCTGGGGCTACCTCTATCACTTGGATGCGATGCAGCAGGTGAGTTTTCCAGATATCAATAGCAGCCCAGACAAGCAAGCCGTCGTGCCGCCGATGAAGATGGTCCCGATCCCTGGCATTCCAGAACCGCCGGGCGAGATCGATCCCAAGGATGGAACCTGCATGGCTCAGCCGCGGCCGGTCCTGTGGATGAAATCCTCCGACGGCACGGCGAAGAATCAGACGGGCAAGGACGAAGGCCCGCTCACGCTGGAGCGCTCCAAGACCGTAGATGAGGAAATCTCCGGACACGTCGTGGATTGGCTCGATCGCAACGACCCCAAGAAGACCAATAAGCCGTTCTTCTGCTGGTACAACCCGGCCCGCATGCACATCACGACCGTCCTGTCGCAGAAGTATCTGGACATGATGGGCACCGAGGGTGGGAAGGACTGGGGCATCAACGAAGCCGGAATGAAGCAGATGGATGACAACATCGGCGTGGTGCTCAAGAAGCTCGAGGACATGGGCCAGCTCGACAACACGATCGTCGTCTTCACCACCGACAACGGCGCGGAGGTTCAAACCTTCCCCGACGGCGGCGTCACGCCGTTCAAAGCCGGGAAGCTGTCGACCTGGGAAGGCGGCATGCGCGCACCGTGCGTCATCCGCTGGCCAGGCGTCATCAAGCCGGGAACAATCTTCAAAGATATGTTCTCCTCGCTGGACTGGTTGCCGACCTTCGTGGAAATCGCCGGCGGCCCCACGGGGAATGATTTGAACAAGCAGATCATGGAGGGCAAGTACGAGGGCATCGTCAAGACCAAGCTCGATGGCACCAACCAGCTCTCCTACCTTCAAGGTAAGTCAGAGAGCAATCGCGATACCTTCTTCTATTACCAGGGGCGACTGCCTTCGGCGGTGCGCTACAAGAACTGGAAGTTCTACTACACCATGATGGGCTCGACCGGACTTGATGCACTTCAGCCGGCGGTGACATACCATTGGACGCAGCTCCAGAACATAAAACGTGATCCGTTCGAGAATAACGTCGGGGAAGAACAGAAGGGCGCGCTGTCGTCCGGCGGCGCGCTGGCGTCCCCCAGCACCGCGTATGTTTATGATTGGAACCTCCTGCCCATCGGCCAGCTGCTATGGGAGAAGGAGCTCATGTCCTACGTCGACTACCCGCCGCTCCAGCTGGCGGCGAGCTACAACCTCCAGCAGGTCCTGGATCAGGTGCGCGAAATGCATTCTCACCACCCGAGCGAATGATCGAGGATACCGGCACGAATTATTGACCGGCGGGAGGTCCGAAAGGGCCGCCCGCCAATTTACCCTCAACCCGAAGGAAAGTGTTATGACGCGAAGCAAAGTTCCTAGATTTAGCGTAGCGGTGCTCGCCGCCTGCACAGTGCTTTGGGGTGCGCTCGCCTCTGCCCAAGCGGCGGACAAAAAACCCAATATTGTCGTCATCATGGGCGACGACGTCGGCTGGTTCAACGTCGGCGCCTACAACCGCGGCATCATGTCCGGCAAGACGCCAAACCTCGATAAGCTCGCCGCAGATGGGATGATGTTCACCGACTATTACGCCGAGGCAAGTTGCACGGCGGGTCGGGCGAACTTTATCACCGGCGAAATCCCGCTTCGCACCGGTCTCACGACGGTGGGCCAGGCCGGCGCCGACGTCGGCATCCCGGAAAAAGCCTGCACTCTGGCAACTGCGCTCAAGGCGCAGGGCTATGCCACGGGCCAATTCGGCAAGAACCACTTGGGCGACCTCAACAAGTTCTTGCCGACCGTCCACGGCTTCGACGAATTCTTCGGCTACCTGTACCACCTCGACGCGATGAGCGATCCGTACTGGTTCTCATTCCCAGATGATCAGGCCTACCGCGACAAGTATGGCCCGCGCCACCTGGTCCACTGCTACGCCTCGGACACCGATGATTCGACCGATCAGGCGCGCTGGGGCAAAGTCGGCAAGCAGAAGATCGACGACGAAGGCCCGCTGCCTCCTTTCCCGAACATGAAAGACGTGCCGAACATGCACGACATTTCGGAGAAGGCCAAGTACGACATGACGACCTTCGACTCAGTGCTCGTCAAGAGCTCGTGCGACTTCATGGACAAAGCCAAGAAAGACGGCAAGCCGTTCTTCATTTGGCACAACACGACTCGCATGCACGTCTGGACATTCCTCTCGCCGAAATATCAGGCGAAGATGAACAGCAAGACCAACTACGGGCTTGAAGAAGCCGGCATGGCGCAGATGGACGACGACATCGGCTCGTTGCTCAAGCACTTGGACGACATTGGCGAGGCCGACAACACGATCGTGATCTTCACCACCGACAACGGGGCCGAGGTCTTCACCTGGCCGGATGGCGGCATGACGCCGTTCAAAGCCACGAAGGGCACCGTGTACGAGGGTGGATTCCGCGTGCCGTGCATCGCCCGTTGGCCGGGCCACATCAAGCCGGGCACCGTCGAGAATGGCATCTTCTCCGGCCTCGATTGGTTCCCAACTTTGTGCGCGATCGCAGGTAATCTGAATATCACGGATCAACTGCTCAAAGGCACAAAGCTCGGCGACCGCGAGTACAAGAACCATCTCGATGGTTACGACCAGGCAGATTTGCTGGCGGGCAAGGGTCCATCGAAACGTCATGAGATCTTCTACTTCGGCGGGCCGAGTCTGGGTGCTGTGCGAATCGACGATTTCAAGTTCCGGTTCTTTGACCAGCCGACTGGTTGGCCGGGGCCAAAGGTCACGACCGACATGCCCACGATGGTTAACCTTCGTCAGGATCCGTTTGAGCGGACGCCGTCAATCGGTGGTCAGACGCTGAACGATCTCGGCGGCGGATACATGAATGACTTCATGGCCCGCGAGTTCTGGCGATTCGTGCTCGTGCAGCAGAGGGTGGCCGATTTGGCTAAGACCGCGGTCGAATATCCTCCGATGCAGGATCCGGCTTCGTTCAACCTCGATGCCGTGAAGAAACAGATCGAGGCGATGATGAAGTCTCACGAAGGACAGTAGTCGGCTGAATTTCATGGCGGGCGGCTCGCAAGGGCCGCCCGCTTTTTATGCTTCACCGCAGTAACGCAAATATGGCGGAATAGATTTTCGGGAAACTTACGCTCGGGCGGCTGGTTTGATCAATCGCCAATGGAGTTAATCCTCGCTTAGTTGCGCGGACACTACTTGCTTTTCAGAAGATGCTACTGTCTATTTAAGCCAGGAACAAAAGCGATGATGCGTTTGGCATCAGGTTCTGAATGACCACGGCTGGTCGCTAGCTAGTCAAGTCGCGCTCCAAGGTGGCGCATCAATCTCCACGGACGAGTCGCTCAATCTACGTGGCGGCGATTTCATTTGTCCGACGTTGAACGAGCGTTCGGCCGCTGCTCTGCGATCAGCGGACCGCGTAAATGGTTTGCTCGTGCAAATCGCGGAGCGGTCAGATGCGCTTGCCAAAAACCATCCATTCTCTTCCTCAATATTGCCCTGGTCACTCTTACAGAAAGCAAAACCATGTTTCGGCAATTCGTCAGATCAATGATGCTTCTCGTGCTGTGTTTCGTCGTCTCTCTCGCCTACGCCGAGCGTCGTGAAGAAGGCAATGACAAGTCGAAGGAGGAGCATTCGAGCAACGAACGATCAAACGAAAATAAGTCGAACGAAAACCGCTCGAACGAGAACAAGTCGAATCAGAATAAATCAAACGCCAACAAGTCGACCGGCAAGAAGCCGCCGGGTGGAAATTGGTCCGATTTCAATTCCTCCGGAAATCAGGGTAAGGGGCAGACGGCCGACACGCACAAAGACGCGGGCGCCGAGGGCGCGGCCGCCGGTCACGCTGCTGAAAATAACAAAAACCCTCAGGCATCGGGTGCCCAGGGCGCCGCCGCCGGTGCTGCCGCTGCAAATAAAAATGACCCAGCACATTCGGGCGCCCAAGGTGCTGCGGCGGGCGCTGCCGCCGCCAATCGGAATGACCCCGAGCATTCCGGGGCTCAGGGTGCCGCAGCCGGGGCCGCTGCCGCTAACCGAAATGAGCCGGAGCATTCAGGAGCCCAAGGCGCCGCCGCGGGAGCTGCCGCCGCGAATCGAAATAACCCGCAATACTCGGGCGCTCAGGGTGCCGCCGCCGGAGCCGCGATGGCCAATCGGAATCAGCCCGCGATGTCGGGTGCGGCCGGTGCCGCCGCAGGATACGCCTCAATCCGGAACAATTTCGACCATCCCGGCATGTACGGCGCGGGTTGGTATGGCGATCATCAGGGTGCCTGGGCTCCGACGGGTTGGGCCGCCGGCGCCGCCTGGACGCCCGCCACTTGGGCGGGCGTTGCCGGCCAAATGGGATACGGCAACAACACGCCCGTCTCCTATAACTATGGCGACAACGTTACCTGCATCGGCGGCAACGTGGTCATCAATGGCCAGCAAGCCGGAACGGCCGAGGAGTTCAGCCAACAGGCCGATGAGATCGCCGAAATGGGGACGAATGCCGAGGCGGCGCCCGCCGATCAATGGATGCCACTCGGTGTCTTCGCGCTGGTGCGCGACGAGAGTCAGCATCCGCAGCTGATCATGCAATTGGCCGTCAACGAGCGCGGCATCCTTCGCGGCAATTACACGGACGAAGTCACCGATACCACGCTGCCAATTCATGGCGCCGTCGATCAGGCGACACAGCGCGCGGCCTGGACCGTCGGCGACAATAAGTATTCGGTCATGGAAGCGGGGCTAAATAACCTCACGCAAGGTGAAGCTTCTGCCCTGATGCACAAGAACGGCACGACGCAGCGTTGGCTTCTGGTGCGCCTGGAGCAACCTAGCAATTGATGCCGGTTCGGTAGTCGCATTCGCAAAGCACTGGAGACATAAAGTAGGGCGTTGGCGATGATCATGTCAAAGCTGCTCCTTGTGGTGACGGCTCTGATAGAAATGGGAACGGGCAGCGCACTCGTCGTCGCACCTTCTTGGATCGTTGAGTTACTCGTCGGTGGAGGACTATCCACGCCGTAATCGCTGCTTCTGGGGCGAATCACGGGCGCAGCGCTCGTCTCGATTGGCGTAGCGTGCGGCTTGGCTTACAAGGGTGATTCGAGCGCTCAGCGAGGACTGATTGGCAGCCCTGTGATTTATAATCTCGCCGTTCCCGTGCTGCTAATTCATGCCGCGACCGCGGGTGGGATGTATGGTATCGCGCTCTGGCCGGCAAGCGTGTTACACCTGAGTCTCGCAATTTGGTGCGCGCTCTGCGTTCGGCTGAGCTGGCATTGCGAGCCAGCATTGAGGCCACAAACCGGACAAGAATTGTAAAGCCGTAATCATGATTGACATCTTTGACATCATGACATTTCTGGTGTTTGGCGTGCTCTTGGCGGCGGCCGTGATCCTGATCGTCACACTCGGCGGCCTCCCGGGAAAAATTGCCCGCGACCGCAATCACCCCCAAGCTGATGCCGTCAGTGTCGCCGGCTGGCTCGGTTTGGCCACGCTGGGGATTCTTTGGCCGCTCGCGCTGATCTGGGCATTTTGGAATTCCAGCGGACGCTTGCCGCTGGATGCTGCCAAGAAGGAGCTCGCTCGATGATAGCCTTTCTGCTCGTCGTCTACACCGCGATCGTCATCGTGCTCGTCAAAGTCGGGGTCGTCCGTGCGCAGCCCTATCCGATTGCACTGGTCGTCGTTGCGGGCATTTTTATCATCGGGGGTGTGGTGGCCGCGTGGACCTTGTGTGCGCCGGTCTCGATGCGCGTCGTGGCCAGTCATCACATTGTGCAAATCGTCCCGTACGTAAAGGGACAAATAAAGAAACTCTATGCGCGGCCTCTGCAGCCACTTCACCAGGGCGACCCACTCTTGGACATCGACCCGGCCCCTTATCAATTCGCCGTCAATCAGCTCGAGGCGCAGCTCCAATCTTCGAAAGACAACGTTGAGCAATCGGCAGCCGGTCTCGAGGCCGCGCGGGCCAACGTGAAGAAAAGCGAGGCGGCGGTCGGACAAGCCGTAGCCGCCGTCAACACGGCGAAAGCGGGCGTCGCCGGCGCCGAAGCCGCGGCCAAGAAGGCGGGCGCGGCCGACGAACTGGCCAAGATCGAAGAGCAAATGGACTTGGAAATTCTCAAGGAAAATGCGGTCGCGATCAGTCGGCTCAAAGTCGACCAAGCCACGCAAAACCGCAAACAGGCCGATGCCGCTTACGAGCAGGCACAAACTGACATCACTCAAGCCCAAGCCGCCTCGGCCCAAGCCGAAGCCGCGCTCGCCGAAGCACAGGCCGCCCAATTGCAAGCCGCCGCGGCCGCCTCCCAATCTGAAGCCGCCCTCAAAGTCGCCACCAGCGGTGTCGCGGTTATCCAAGCTCAGCTCGACCACGCGCAATTCAACTTAACGCAATGCCACGTCACCGCGCCGGCCGACGGCTTCGTCGTCAATTGGCAAGTGCAAGAAGGAACGATGCTCGTTCCGCTGCCACTGGCGCCCGCAGGCACATTCATCAACACATCGGAAACCGGGGTTGTCGCCGTCTTCCCGCAGAACTACCTGATGAATGTCGAGCCCGGCAACGATGTGGAGCTCGTCCTCAACTCGTATCCTGGCCGGCTGTTCAACGCCAAGGTCGAGTGCATTGTCGAAGCGACCGGTGAGGGCCAGTTCGCGCCGGGCGGCGAAATTCCTCGCGCATCGACGATCGGATCGCAAGGCCTGCTCGCCGTTCGCATTATACTGCCCGAGGACGAGGCGAAGTCGCTCAACATCCCGCTCGGCGCCGGCGGAGTGGTAGCCATCTACACGGAGCATGGCAAAAGCGTCCACATTATTTCCAAGGTTGCGATCCGGATGAAAAAGTGGCTGCTGTATGTTCTGCCTACGTAGGGGTCCTGCCCACGTAAGAGCAAATTTTTCGTGCAGCCGAAGTCGCTTCGTGCGATAATAGAGCGCCCGCCGCCAGATGATTCTCGACGGAGCACCTATTGACCCGGGAACTCGGAGAACGAAACCGTGGACGATTCATTGCACTTCAATCGATGTCGCTCATCAAAAATCCATTGCCTGGTGATTTGCGGAGCGCTATTTGGTTTGGCCAGGCTCGCCTGTGCGGCCGACGCCCAGAAGCCGACCGGCACGAACGACAAGACAGCGCCGATCCGGGCTTCGGCCGACGCCTTCAGTCAGGCATTTAACGCTGGCGATGCCAAGGCCGTCGCCGCGCTGTGGACGCCCGACGGCACCGAGACGGACGAGCAGGGGCAAGTCTTCAAAGGTCGCAAAGCGATCGAAGAGCAATACGCGGCCCTATTCAAGGCCCGCCCTGATGCCCGCATCCAGGTCGAGGTCCATTCGATCGACATGCCCGCGCCCAACGTCGCCGTGGAAGACGGCGTCGCAAAAATGATCACCAAAAGTGATCCGCCCTCAGCGACCCGCTACACGGCTGTCCATATTATGGACGGCGGAAAATGGCTCATGGCTAGCGTGCACGAAGCGCCGGTTGACCTCAAAGCCGGCTCAGCCAACTTGCAAGCCCTCGAGTGGCTAATCGGCCGGTGGCGGGCCAAAAACGAGGACACCGTCGCCGAGTCCGACATCCATTGGCTTGCAAACAAGACATTTATCGAACGCGACTACACCGTCCGAAAAAACGGTGAAGTCACCAACTCCGGTAAGCAGCTCATCGGCTGGGATCCGCAAGAAGGACAGATTCGTTCCTGGTCGTTCGACTCGTCCGGCGGCTATGGCACGGGGCTTTGGGCTCAGTCCGCCGACGGTTGGCAGATCGATCACATCGGCACGCTGCCCGATAGCACGCCGACGAGCGCGCAGGATTTTGTGATCCACGTGTCCGGTCAAGACAACGTCCTCGGTTGGCGCTCGACGCATCGCATGGCCGGCGAATCGATGCTGCCGGATACTGCGGAAGTCGTGTTCGATCGCGTGAAAGAAAAGCCGTAAACCGCCGCCCGCACCTATCTGTGACGACTCGCTAAGAATTGCAGCTCGGAAGAAATTACCTGCTGGGAGGGGATTGAGATGAATCGGTCGTTTTCACTCGCACTCGCGCTGTTGCTTGCCGTACTGGGTACGCAGGCTACCGTTTTCGGCCGAGGCTTCGGCGGTTTTCATGGCGGCGGTGGATTCGGTGGTGGCGGCTTCCACGGTGGTGGATTCAGTGGCGGCGGATTTGGTGCCGGTGGATTCGGCGGTGGTGGCTTTGGCGGCGGCGGATTCCATCCGCAGAATTTTGGCGGTGGCGGCATGGGCGGCTACCGACCGCAAGGTTTTGCCGGCGGATTCGGCGGAGGTGGAATGGGAGGCTTTCATCCCGACGGCATGTCCGGCGGCATGGGCATCGGCGGTTACGGCGGCGGCTTCCACGCCGGCAACGGCATGAGCGACTTCCACGATTACGGCGGCGTCCGTCCCGGCGGAGTTGTCGGCGGGCTTCCGGCCTCTCTGAGCGGCTTTCGTCCCGGCGGATTCAATTCGCTTGCCGGCGGCGGCGAGCTAAATCGTTTCGCCGATAATTCCGCTACGCTCGGCATGCACGCCGGCTTGTCCGACGCTGTCGATCGTGGCAATCTGAATCACTTCCTCGGTCTCCCGACTGATGGTGGAATGCCGCTCGCGCGGTCGGATGCGTTCGATCACCCGGCCGTCGCCGACATCGCAGATCATCCAGTCGCGGCGGATGCGGCCGAGCACCCGTATGCCGCTGCGCGCATCTCGCCCACTTATGACCACGCCCAGGCGCTCGCCGGACAGGCTTGGTTCAATGACCATCCGGCCTTCACCGCCGGCTGGGCCGCGCATCATCGCTGGGCCTGGTCGCCATACGATCAGGCGGACAACGATTATTGGGCCGGCCAATATTGGAACGCCGTCGATTGGGCGGCCGCCAGCGGTTGGCTGGACGAGCCCAGCGCGCCGCCGCAAAACTACGACTACGGCAACACGGTCGTTTACAACAACGATAATGTCCTCGTCAATTCACAGCCGGTCGGAAATCCTCAAGAGTATTACAACCAGGCCGAAACGCTGGCGGTCACCGACGCACGTCAGGAAGGGACGACCGAATCGGCCTATACCGATGGTAAGTTAAAGAGTCAGTCGATGCTGTGGCTGCCGCTTGGCGTGTTTGCCTTGATGAAGTCGGACAAGGACAAGCCCGAGATGATCTTCCAGCTCGCCCTCGACAAGCAAGGCGTCATCCGCGGCAATTACTTCAGCGAAGTCGAAGACAAGACACAGGCGGTCTACGGCTCGGTCGACAAGAAAACCCAGCGGTCCGCTTGGCACGTGGGCGACAATAAGAAAGTGATCGTCGAAACCGGCCTCAATAGTCTGACCAAAGAGGAAGGCACCGCCCTCGTCCATTTAGGCCCAGACCACGAAGAGCGGTACGTCCTAGTGCGCCTCAAAAACACCCAAGCCGCAGGCAAGGCGAAGAAGTGAGCGTTTCCCCCCTGCCCGCAGCTGCCCGGTTATACTGGGACTTAGCTCCCAACTCCTTTTGATTGACAGCCATCGTGTGCGGCTCCCGGACCCCGCCGCTCCGCTCTGAACCTCGCAGCCATGAATCTCTTCTCTCGTTTCCGCAAACCCGCCAGCGGCTCGCGCCATCCCGCGCCCCACATGACGTGGGCCACCTCGAGCGTCGGGCGGACCGTTTCGCGCACCGCGCTCCTCCTCAAGCGGCAGATTTGGATCTGGCCGATCATTGCCGTGGTCTTGCTCTCGGCCATCGGCTGGGGCGTGCGGCATGCGATTGAAACCACGATGAAGGACGGCCTGCGGTCCGAGCTGCAAACATTGCTCGATATCGAAACCGCGATGTTGCAAACATGGATCCACGCTCAGCAATCCAATGCCGAATCTGTGGCCAATGGAGTCGAAGTCCGGCAGCTCGTCTACAAACTGCTGGAGGTGCCAAACAATGCCGACCAATCGGGAGACAACTCAAGGGCTCAGCTAGAAGTTCAACTCGACAAGATTCTCGCCCCGGCGCTCACCGCACATGACTACATCCGCTATTTCGTGGCCGACAAGTCAAAGCGCATCATCGCTGCCACGTCGCGCGAGCTGGACGGAAAACAAGATATACCGGAATACGATGCGTTTCTCACGCGGGCCCTCGCCGGCAACGCCTGTATTTCCACGCCGTTTCCCAGCACCGTCGCCTTAAAGGACGAAAACGGTCGCGTCCGCACGGGCGTACCGACCATGTATGTCGCGGCGCCGATCCGCGACGAGAGCTTTCAGGTCGTCGGCGTGCTTGCGCTTCGCATCCGGCCGGAGCTCGAATTCACCCGGATTCTGCAGTTGGGTCGCGTCGGTAACTCCGGCGAGACTTACGCTTTCGACAAGAACGGCCTGTTCGTCTCCAACAGCCGCTTTGATGACGCATTGATTCTGCTCGGTCTCTTACCCGACCAAGAAAACTCGCATTCCATCTTGCAGCTCCTGGCCCGCGATCCAGGTGGCGACATGACCCAGGGTCATCGCTCGACCACGCGGCGGCACGACTTGCCGCTCACTCGCATGGCCGCCGACGCCATCGCCGGCAACGCGAGCGTCGACATCGACGGCTATCGCGACTACCGCGGCGTCAAAGTCGCCGGCGCGTGGAAGTGGCTCCCCGATGCCAATATGGGCGTCGCCACCGAAATTGAATATGCTGAAGCGTTTCGTCCGCTTTCGATCTTGCAATGGACCTTCTGGGGACTCTTTGCGCTGCTCGCGCTCAGCTCGATCGCGATCTTTGTGTTCTCGGTGATGGTTGCCCGGCTCCGTCGCGAGGCACAGAAGGCCGAGATTGAAGCCCAACAAATCGGCCAGTACAAGCTCGAGCAAAAGCTAGGCTCCGGCGGCATGGGCGTCGTCTACAAAGGTCGCCACGCCATGCTTCGCCGACCCACCGCGATCAAAATGCTCGACGTCGACAAGGTGAACGAGGGCTCCATTCAGCGTTTCGAGCACGAGGTGCAGATTACCAGCCAGCTCAATCACCCCAACACAGTCGCCATCTACGACTACGGCCGCACGCCAGAAGGCCTGTTCTATTACGCGATGGAATACCTCGACGGCATCGACCTCCAATCGCTCGTCGAACGTTACGGCCCGCAACCCGTGCCGCGGGTCATTCACATTTTGCAACAAGTCTGCGGGTCGCTTTACGAAGCCCATTCGCTCGGGCTCGTCCACCGCGACATCAAGCCGTCGAACATCATGCTCAATCGCCGCGGCGGCGAGCCGGACGTGATCAAGGTGCTCGACTTCGGACTCGTCAAGGCGCTCGACGAAGAAAAGAAGTCGGGACTTACACAACAGAATTCGCTCACCGGTACGCCGCTCTACATGTCGCCCGAGGCCATCCAACTGCCCAACTCGGTCGATTCCCGCAGCGACATTTATGCCGTCGGCGCTACCGGCTACTTCCTGCTCACCGGGCAACCGGTGTTCAATGCCGAAAATGTCATGGACCTCTGCCAGCAGCACATCTCCGGCGTCCCCGCGCCGCCGTCGCAGCGCGTCGCGACAGCGATTCCCGCCGCGCTCGAAAACGCGCTCCTCGCCTGCCTGGAAAAGTCACGGGCCAAACGGCCGCAAACAGCGCGCGAGTTGGCCATCCTTCTCGAGCATTGTCCGGATGCCACGGCCTGGTCGATTGAAGAAGCCGACGCCTGGTGGGGCCGCCACGAGCGCGGCCAGGGACCGCTGACCGCGGCCGCGGCTCCAGCGACCACCGCCAATCGCTATGCGGCGACCGTCGATCAGTCGTAAGCGGATGACATCGCCGGGACCGTAAATCGAGCCAGGCCTCACTTCTCGTATCCTCGTCAATCCTTGCCCCTAGCCTGCGCACGAGTGCCCAACAGTCGGGCAAGATTTTCGCGCCTCATGCTTCCGAGCGTAGAGTCTGCCCCGCGTTATCTACTTCGCGCGTAAGCACTTCCCGCGAATGGAAAAAGAATATCGCGTTCTGGAACGCCGTTTTCATTGTCGGGCCAACTCCTGAGCCACCGTGCGCGAGCGAGTCCGACATCTTGTCTCCGCGAGCGCTCGCAGTGCGTAGAGAGTTAGGCGGCGGGAACCGGAACAGAGTCACATGACGGTCCAGCACGACGAAGCTCCCTATCGGAGCGAGCAACGATCCACAGACAACCGCGGTTTGGGCGGCCGCGATTCGTCTGTACGCGTTCGGGTCACTTTCGCCGTCTTGTCAAAAGGTGGGATCGTCGGCGGACACGTTGCCAAAACTCGAATCGATTAACTAGCCCCTGCTCACAATGACGCCTGCAGATACGACCAGCCCCACTGTGTTTGTCGTTGACGACGACGAGCAGATGCGCGATTCGCTCGAGGTCTTGCTGGAAGTTGTCGGCTTTGCCGTGCGCCCG
The DNA here is from genome assembly GCA_036499445.1 of Lacipirellulaceae bacterium. Taxonomy (GTDB): domain Bacteria; phylum Planctomycetota; class Planctomycetia; order Pirellulales; family Lacipirellulaceae; genus DASYDU01. The sequence goes on along the minus strand of DASYDU010000311.1, from coordinate 692 downwards.
TTTGCCAGCCCCGGCAGCTTTCAGCGCTACTATCGGCCGCAAATGCCCGGCTGCCTGCTCCTCGATATCCGAATGCCGCGCCAGGACGGCCTCGCGCTTTACGAGCAGCTGCTGAGTGCAGGCAAGCGCCTGCCCATGATCTTCATTACGGTTCAGGCGGATGCTTTGACCCCCGAGACCGCCATGAGAACTGGCGCGATTGAGTTGCTCGAAAAGCCGTTCGATCGCGAGATGCTGGTCGATCGCGTTCGTAAGGCCCTCGCGCTCGATGCCCAATGGCGACAGCGCGACGCCGACATTGCGGCGCTTGAAGAACGCGTCCGCCGGCTCAGCGACCGCGAGCGCGAAACGCTGGAAATGATCGAGGCCGGCCAGTCCAACAAGGCCATGGCGGCCAAACTTTTTCTCACCGAGCGGGCCGTCGAGATGCACCGCTCCGCCATCATGCGAAAACTTCAAGTTGGCTCGATGGCCGAGTTGGTCGACCTCACGGCCACCCCCAACATCCTCGCCGAGCTCCGCACCGCGGCCGGCGAAGCGCAGTTTCGCTAACTCGCTCCGGAGGCGTTGGCAGGCTGGATTTTTGTGTAAGGTAGCGGAGGAGGGAGTCGAACAACCTGCGGAACCACCCGTAAATACGTCGGTTTCATCAAAGGGCGGCGCAGAAAACGGCGCACAAGACACAGGTCTTG
>DASYDU010000310.1:0-3616 GCA_036499445.1 Lacipirellulaceae bacterium | reverse complement strand
ATGGTGGCCAGCAGGTATGGAGTCCGCAGGCCGGGGGGACGTTGATTGTATGCGGCGGTGGAGGCCTTCCAGAAAACGTACGGGAATGTTTCCTCCAATTGGCAGGAAATCGACAGGCCCGCATCGTAGTCATTCCCGCATACCAATCAACGCCTGAAGAGCGGGAAGCATTAACACTCGATTGGCGCCGCGCGGGAGTTTTATCGGCCGAAGTGATTTGCGCGGAGTCCCGGTCGGAGTGCGACTCTCCTGGTCTGATTCAGCCGCTTACAAAGGCGACGGGCGTATGGCTGACGGGCGGTGACCAGAATTACCTGGCATCCACGTTCGTCGACACGGCCGTTGAACATGAGCTTAAAGCACTCTTGGAAAGAGGAGGCGTGATTGCCGGAACTTCCGCGGGTGCGGCGGTAATGACCCACGTAATGATCGGTGGCAACGGCGAGCCGATGGTCGAGGAGCAAGGATTTGATCTGATTCCGGGTGCCATCATCGACCAGCACTTCTTTCACCGAAATCGGACACAGCGGTTATTGTCGGCGCTCGTGAAACACGCGGATTTGGTTGGGCTGGGAGTTGACGAGCATACAGCAGTCGTAATTCAGAAACGAGGCAAGGAGTGGAGCGTAATCGGCGAATCGTATGCGATGCTTTGTGTGCCGAGCAGCGAGAGTTTCCCGCGATTGGAGATCTTAAAGTCGGGTGATTCGACCGACATCGAGATTCTGAAGTCTTCGCCGGGCGAGAGTGCCATCAATTCGCCGGCCGACGTTGACCGACTACTAGACGCGTCGATCAAACAATGAATTGGAGTAGTTCGGTTGCGATGGGCCCCGTGACCGGCTATGCATAATTCAGCATGTTGCGGGCATCCGCCTCGCTGGCCGCTCTCTTAATCGTTCTCGTCTCGATTTGCCGCCGGCGTGGACAACAGCATCTGCAAGGATGAGATATCGGCCGGTTTGACGAGATGATGATTGAAGCCCGCCGCGCGGGTGCGCCGGCGATCGTCGTCCTGCCCCCAGCCGGTGAGGGCGATTAGCGTGACTTGATCAAACTCCGCCCGCTCGCGGATGCGTCGGGCAACTTCGTAGCCATCCATCTTGGGCATGCCAAGATCGAGCAACACCGTGGAAGGTCGATATTCTTCCACGGCACGCAGGGCGGCCGGGCCGTCGTGGACGACCTGCACGTCGGCACCCAAGTATTTCAATAGCATTCCCAGACTCCTGGCCGCATCGCAATTATCGTCGACCACCAGCACGCGCTGCGGGCTGAGAACGGACCCGCGCGCCGGAGACGCGCCCGGAGAAGTCGACATGTGTCGCCGCTCTTCGAGCGCAGGCAGCTTCACTACGAACTCGCTTCCCTGCCCTGCACCGGCGCTGCGAACTTCGATGGAGCCGCCGTGCATTTCGACCAAGCTTTGCACGAGCGTCAAACCGATTCCGAGTCCGCCTTGCGAGCGTTGCGAGTCGCGGTGGACCTGCGTGAACATTTCAAAGATATACGGCTGCATTTCCAGCGGAATACCAATGCCATTGTCTCGGACAGAAATGCAAACACTTTCGTCCTGCCGACGAGCACTGAGCCAGATTTGCCCATGAGGATTGGTATACTTAGCGGCGTTGTTCAGCAGGTTGGCCACGACTTGGGCCAATCGCACGGGATCGCCATCGACGAGCACGGGCTGCGGAGGCAGCGTAACAGCCAGTTGATGATGGCCGGCGTCGATGATCGGATTGCTGGTTTCGATGGCGCTGCGGACAATCGCTGCAATTTCGACATGTTCCTTCCGCAGCTGGATCTTGCCGCGAGTGATCCTCGATACTTCCAGCAAATCGTCGACCAGCCGTACGATGTGATCGACCTGGCGTTCCATCATTTCGTAAACGCGATCGGCTGATGGATCGAGATTGGGCGTTATGCGCAGCAGGTTAAGCGAATTGCGAATGGGCGCGAGCGGATTGCGCAGCTCGTGTGCCAGAGTGGCGAGAAACTCATCTTTACGGCGATCGGCGCGCTTGAGCGCTTCCTCGGCCCGCTTGCGATCCGTGAGGTCACGGACGATTTTCGTAAAGCCGATCAGATGGCCGGCGGGGTCACGGAGAGCCGTGGTGATGCCGGACGCCCAGAAGCGAGTGCCGTCTTTTCTCATCTTCCAGCGATCATCGCCGGCGGCGCCCTTGGTCGCCGCATCGCGCAGCTCGCGCTGCGGCACGCCGCTTGCGACATCCTCGGGCGCGAACACTTTGGCCGGCACATCCAGGCCAAGAAACTCGATCTCGTTATATCCTAGGACGCGCTTCACGCCTTCGTTCCAACTCGTCGCACGGCCGTGCGGATCGAGCATGAAGATCGCGAACTCCCTGACCTGCTCGACAATCGCGCGATAACGTTGTTCGCTTTCGCGGAGCGCCGAATTGATGCGGTCGCGCTCGGCAAAATAGGCGCGGGTTTGATATTGGCGTTCGCGGGCCCGGAGCGCCGTGCGGGCCGCGCTCACCAGAGCATTAATGCGGGTCGGCCGCTCGAGCAGTGTGACGTTGCCCAAGGCCGTAAGCGCTTGAAGGGCCGCGTCGGAGTCGGCGCCGTGTCGAGTCAACAAAAGGAGGGGCAAATCGGACCAGGGCTCTTGCGAATGCAATGCAGCGACAAGATGTGCGATGCCAACATTATCCAGGATCTCTTCCGCCAAGAGCACTGCCCCGGCGCCGCGCGGCAATTCGGCAACGAGGTCCGCGGCGGTTGCACAAACGTGGGTGCCTATTCCCGCCTGGGCAAAGACGTCGCTTGTCAAAGCGGCATCTTTGTTCGTGGGCGCGAGAATCAGAATACGCCGCTGGGCGTCTTGGAGCGCGGTTCCGCTCACCGCTGCGTCTCCTTTTTGGTGGGATCGGCCGGGTCATAGATCGGAGAGCCCGTCAGAATGCCCCGAAAATCGCGGAGCGGCTCGCCCAAGTGAATTCCATCCTGCAGCCGAAACTCGCGAATCGTGCGCTCGTGGGCGCTACCGCGTTTTTTGACAATCGAGATCGCTTGGCGGACTTCGCCACGGGCTTCGTAGTAGCGGAGAAGAACCACCGCATCGGCAAGATAGCTGGCGTCGACCGGAGTATTCATTTGCGCGCCGATGAGACCTTGGTGAGCCCCGATCAAAATTGTGGCCACGCCATGTTGTGCGAGATACATCAACAGCTCGTGCAGCTGAATGGTCAAGAACCGTTCACCCGGCATGGCGTTGAGATAGCCGTTGAGACTGTCGATGACCACGATCGCGGCATGGTCGCGCTCGACGGCATCGCGGATTTTGTGGACGAATTCGCCGGGCGACAGCTCGGCAGGATCAATCTGATGAATCGCGATGATTCGGCTGTCGATGTGTCGTCGTAGGGGGATTCCTAGACCATCGGCACGAGATGTCAACGACGTGATCGTCTCATCAAAAAGGAACATGGCCGAGCCTTGGCCCCGCTCCGCAGCCGCGGCGCAGTACTGCGCCGCGAGCGTGGACTTGCCGGTGCCTGCGGCGCCGACAATCAGCGTGCTGCTGCCGCGCTCGATTCCGCCACCCATCAAGGCATCCAACTCGGCAATGCCGCTTTGCATTTTTTCA
>DASYDU010000309.1:0-16423 GCA_036499445.1 Lacipirellulaceae bacterium | reverse complement strand
TTCGAGGAGCCGAGCCTCGACGAGCGATCCGACCGCCTTGGCAACTGTCGGAAACGTGACGCCCATGTGTTGCGAAAGTTCGCCGCGCGTCGATGGACCATGCTGTCGAATTGCCCGCAGCACGAGCGCTTCGTTGATGCGGCTGAGCAATTGCGGTTGCACTGGCGACAGATTGCTCACGGGCGCATCTCGCTTCGTGCGTTCAGGGCCAGACTTAAGTAGGGAAGGCATAGAAATTATAAAATTTCCATAGTTTGAGTGTCGTTTACCCCCGTCAAGGAGTCAAGCCACCGTAAGCTTCACTGCCTTGAGTCGTACTCGCCGCCTGCCAAGTGGCAAAATCGACGCCGTCAACGACAAATTGTACCGAGCCATCGCACATCGCCACATTGACTCCGCCGGGATGCCGGCTGCGCGCTATCGCCCCGAACTTCGGGCCGGAGGCCGGCTGGCACGGCGGATTGGCACCGGTTTGAACGCAATAAAAATTCTGCTGCATGTAATCGGGATCATTTCCGTTCGGCGTGGCGAACGACTCGAAGCCCGCCGACCATCCCCACCACGTGAGTCCGCGTAGGTCGCCCCCTTCGCCTTGCACCGTTTCGGCGAACACCATTGTTTTGCTCAGCCCGTCGGTGATCTTCCGAAAATTTACGAGACGCTCATCCGACGGAATTCCGTCGTAGCCGATGAACGGGCTACCCAAATACTTGACGCAAGTTGCGCTAAGCGTTCCAGGGCAACTGATGCCGACGTGGCTTGTATTGCCATAATTGGCGGCGTAGTTATGCAAAGTGATTCCAGGTTTAACACCATTATCGCCGGTCGTGACTTGCGGCGTATCGCTGGGGCAGGTCAGTGTAGCGATGCGAGTCTTGACGACCTGCAAATTCATAGCCGCAGGCGTTTTATCGCTGTCGTAGGAATATACGGTGATTGGATACGACGACGAGTCTTTCGGCATCCAGGTGTATAAGTCCCCCAGTTGTCGCTCTTCAATGAACGACAAGATCGACATCATCCAAGTGCCGCAGCAGCAACTGTGATTTCCAATCGGCAGTTGCTTATACGTGTCGTGATAATTGTTGATCGCGATGCCGAGTTGCTTCAGGTTATTAACGCATTGGGCTCTCCGGGCGGCTTCGCGAGCGGCCTGAATCGCCGGCAACAGCAGCGCGACGAGAATGCCGATGATGGCAATTACCACCAATAGCTCGACCAACGTAAATCCGCGTTTAATTATTCGTTGCATGGCAGACACTCCGTCCAGCCTGGCCGGTGATCTTTTCATTCCTGACTACTTAGCCCTCTTCGACACGATGTCGAATTCAAAGACATTGTCTTTGTCCGCGGCGACTTCTACGATTCTCTGGCTGTTGACATTGTACTCCGCAGGAATTCGCTCCGGCGCCGTGGGGGGCATCTTTGGTTCGCCCGGCGCGCCGCGGTAGGCAACGGGCGGCGCCTTCGTGTCGGCCGAATAAACTTCTACGCGATACGTCCCAGGCGGCAGGCCCTTCTCTCTTGGAATCTCCAAAACTCCATTTTGGATGGTCGCACCCGTGACAACGATCTTCGTACCAGAGGACGACGAGAATCGAATCGACCCTTGGTCCAGTGGCTGACCATCAAGCGTGACCATGCCGCGAATCGGCAAACGGTCCGTACGCGAACCACAACCCCACAACAAACACACACAAATCACGAGCAACGGGATCGTCGGGCGTGGTATCATGGGGATAGCATTTGTCGAGATCGGCACTGGCCAAGAACGATAGTAACAATCTTAAACGATATAGAATATATCTGTCAAGAACTTGGGGCAGGAGCTCAAACAAAGCCAAACCCGGAGGCGTCCGACTGGACGTTTGGGTCGCCGGGCGGCGCATTTCCCACAGCGGCAAATGGGCTCCGAATTCCGATTTTCGAGGTCATGTATTCATAGTACCAGGCAATTACGTCGTATTTTCAGCGTTTACGGTTCGCCTCTGGGCCCACGTGCCGTTCCGGAGCACTCCGTCAAGCGAGCCGATCGGCTCAAGATTTTCCGGATTTTGGTTGCAATTATTCTACGATCTGTTATAAATAGCGCTTGTGGCGCATGCGGGCGAAGTTAGGCCACGGCACCAGCCCTTTTTGAGCCGGATGGTCCGCCGACTAGGAGAAGTTAATGAATTGCTCAATTGGAATTCATTTGCGCCGCTTTGAATTGATTGCGGCACGCGGGATAACCTTCCTTACCGTTGCCGCGGGACTCAGTCTAACCGCGAATACCGTGCGGGCCGATACGCAGGTCTATTCGTTTGAAACCGGCACATCCACTGCACCGGACGGTTTTGGGCCAAACGGCGGTGGGACTGTCTCTCAAGACACCATTGGCGCCACCTCCGGGGCGCATTCGCTAAAGTATACGGTTCCGGCAGGTGCCACGTTCACCGGCGCGCTGACAAGCACGATCGACACCAACGTCATTAATAATCCTCCCGGCATTGATCATGTGCTCTTCGACTTGACGATTGCACCGGGCGATCAATTCACCGGCAGCTTTGCCCGGATCGGCATTTCAGTATTTGGGGCCGTCGGCCAGTCGTTTGGGCTGCAGGCTCAATTTCGCGGCGTTCCAGCGGGTCAGGAGGAACCTCATATCGATGGTTTAGCGCCAGGGACCTACAAGGACATGCGGATCAATCTCACAGGCGCGACAAACCCATTTGACTTTGAGACCGACCAGACGTTCAACCAAATCTTCGGTAGTGGTGAGAATCAACTGATTCCTACGGGATTCCAGTTCCAAATTAACAAGTCCAATGACGCGCCTGTCACCATCTATATCGACAATGTCCGCGTCGGGACGACCGTTGCCGGTGATTACAACGGCAACGGCATCGTCGATGCCGCCGACTATACCATTTGGCGGGACACACTCGGCTCGACGACGGACCTGCGGGCCAACGGCGACAACGCCGGCGCTAGCGCCAATGTGATCGACCAGGCCGACTACACGTTTTGGAAGTCGCGATTTGGAGCCATATCTGGGCCCGGCAGCGGCGCCTTGTCGTCGGGTGCCGTGCCGGAACCTGCGAGCGCCGCATTGCTATTGATTGCCGCCATTTGTTGCTGGGGAGTGAAACGGGTTCGAGCGGCTCGGTAGGAAACTGCTTTTGGATGCTTCTTCTGTTGATCGTATAGGCTCGTTAGTTTCGTTGTTGATGTTATTCGCGATGCCAGAAAACATCGACGAGGGTCGTCACCAAGTCACTTTTTTTCACCACTTTGGAGGTTCTAATGAGAAAGAATTTGTTGTGCGTCGCGGCCACAGTCGCGATCGTTTTTGCAGCTGGAGCGGCTCGGGCCGCCGACACACTTATCTATTCAATGGAGACCGGCACGGCCACAAACCCTGACGGATTTGGCCCGAATGCAGGTGGAACTACCTCGCAAGACACGATCGGCGCCACAGATGGCCTGCATTCTTTGAAGTACACGGTTCCCGCGGGCGCCACGTTCACCGGCGCGCTGACTGGAAGTGTTCCCGGGATCTTGAATAATCCTCCGGGAGTCGGACATGTCACGTTCGATATGACGATTGCACAAGGTGACACATTCACGGGCGGCTTTGCCGTGCTAGGTATCACGATGTTCGGCATCGGTCCTGGGCCGAGTTTTGGTTTACAAGCCCAGTTCTCGCCCTTGATTCACATCGATGGCAAGGCGCCTGGAACGTACAAGGATCTTCAGATTCCGCTTATTGGTGCGACCAATCAGGTCGATTTCACGCCGAATCAAACGTTTAATCAGATTTTTGGCAGTGGTCCGAACCAACAGACTCCAAGCGGCCTTGAATTCTTCATCAACAAGTCGAACGATGCACCGGCGACAGTGTATATCGACAACGTGCGCATCGGCGGAAACATTCCGGAGCCGGCGACCTGCACGCTGCTGGCCATCGGCGCCGCAGTTGCGATGATGGGCTTCCGCCGCCGCCGCTCGCGTTAATCCCGCTGGCAGTCGTGGCGTAACTTAGTCGTCCGAACGCAGCCGCACGGCTCCTAGGGGGGCCGCGCGGCTCGTTCTTTTTTTAGGACGTCCGCTCAGCCGACAGAGATCGCAAATGACGACACCTGCCAGATCCATGCTGAAGTTAGCATGCCATTGCATGGCGATCAGCGTCGCTGGCGTCTTTGCGGCCGCCGTCTGTGCCGCCGTGCCACCCACCGCCAATCATCCTTGGCGGGCAATTCACTTCATCTGCTATCACGATGACGCCGGCCTAATGAAGCTCGAAGAGCAGCTGCCGCAGCTCGCGAAGGCCGGGATCAACTGCGTCATTCTCGAAATGAATTACAACTTTGAGTATCAGTCGCATCCAGAGTTGCGACAGGGCGAGCGGCAAATCACGAAGGGCGGTGCGCGGCAATTGGTCGAGGCCTGCCGCAAGAACGACATCGAGCTAGTGCCTCAGTTTCAATGTTTGGGGCATCAATCGTGGAAGGAAAACACGTCACCACTATTGGTCAAATATCCAGAATTGGACCTCACGCCTGATGTGCCGTCCGACACGAAAGGGTTCTACTGTCGCGAGTGGAATCCGCTCGATCCCAAAGTTAACGAGATCATCTTCCCATTGATTGACGAGCTCGTCGACGCCTTCGACGCCAAGGCGGTTCACGTCGGCATGGACGAGGTGTTTTTACTCGCTTCGGAACATGCCAAGACCAAGGACCACGACCCCGCTGAGGTGTTTGCCAAGACTGTGAAGGACCTGCATGAGCACATCGTCGGCCAGCGCGGGCTGACGATGCTGATGTGGGCCGATCGGTTGATCGACGGCAAGCTACTCAACATGGGCGAATGGGAGGCGTCGCAGGTTGGCACGGCCGCGTCCGTCGACAAGATTCCCAAGGACATCATCTTGTGCCCATGGCATTACGAACCGCGCGAAGGCGGAGCTTACGAATCGGTCCCGATGTTGATGGAGAAAGGCTTCCGCGTGATGCCGGCGAGTTGGAAGAATACCGATGCCGGACTGGCGCTGATCCGCTTTGCCCGCGAGCATGAGACCGATGGCCGTTTGGTGGGGCACATTTTTACGACCTGGTCTGGCGCGCCCGACAAGAACTGGGCAGAGTGGGAGCCTGTCGCCAAAGGCCTCGCGCTGTTGCAATCGCCGGATGGCAAATAGCCGTGAGTTTTCCTCTGCGGCGCTATTCGCTCACCTCGGACGCCGCCCAATTTGTCTGCGAGAGGTTGCGGGAGATGATCGCTGCGGCAACGACTGCAGCGGTCAGATAAATGCCGCCCTCAAGCCAGTTTTTGAAAATCAACTTGCCGATGCCGAATAGCGTGGCATAAATTAGTACGCAGCCAAGGACCCAGTTGACAAACTGAGCGGCCAAACTTTCCGACGGACCGCTGCCGATGTCCCCCGCCTCTGCCGCAATCGCCTTCCAGCCAGGCCCCGCCGGCCGGACGCGACGATAAAACGCGATCAGTTTCTCGCGTGGCTCGGGCGGAGTGAGAAACGTCACCAACAGCCAAGCGACCGTGGTGACCCCGACCGTCACCAGCATTAAGTGGGCGAAATCGAGTGGCTTGTCCTTGTCCCAACCAAGACGCGTCTGCAGAAACAGCGAGACGGCCGCAGCCACAACCATGGCAGTAACCTCCGACCAGGCATTGATACGCCACCAGAACCAACGCAAGAGCAGCACCAAGCCGGTGCCGGCGCCGGTTACCAACAGCAGTTGCCACGCGCCCTTGATCGACTCGAGATTGTAGGTCACGATCAGCGAAAAAACCATCAAAAGGACCGTCATAATCTGCGACGCGATGACATAGTGGCGCTCGCTTTCTTCGCGAGCGAGAAATCGGCGATAAAAGTCGTTGACGACGTACGAAGCGCCCCAATTGAGCTGCGTGCCAATCGTCGACATATAGGCGGCAGCAAAGGCCGCAATCATGAAGCCCCGCAAGTAGGGTGGAAAAATAGCTGGGTCCATGAGCGTCGTGATGTAACCAGCTTCCTTGTCTCTTAGATGGGGATAGAGGACGATCGAAGCCAGCGCGGTCAAAATCCAGGGCCAGGGACGCAGCGCGTAATGAGCCAGATTGAACCAGAGCGTGGCCAGCACGCCGTGTCGCTCATTCTTTGCCGAAAAGATGCGCTGCGCGACGTAGCCGCCGCCGCCCGGTTCCGCGCCAGGATACCAGCTCGCCCACCAATTGACAGCCAAATACACGCAGAGCGTAACGAATGGCATCCAAGCCGAGTCCAGCGGTGGCAGAAAATCCAGACGCGATCCTGTTTGTCCGCTGGCGACGTCCAGCTCGGTGATCTTGGTCTTCAGCGCGTCAATCCCGCCGACCGCGTTCACCGCGAACACAGCCAGCAAGATCACCATCGTCATCTTCAGGGCAAATTGGAAAAGGTCGGTCACCAGGACTCCCCACAGCCCGGAAATGGTCGTGTAGAACGCCGTAAAAAGAAGAATGCCGACCAAGATAACGACAGCGGCCGTCGTCTCAATGCCCAGCGTCCCCTTGAGGATCTTAATCATCGCGAGATTGACCCAGCCGAGGATGATGCAATTGATGGGAATGCCCAGGTAGATGGCACGGAAGCCGCGGAGAAATGCGGCCGGCTTGCCCGAGTACCGCAGCTCGGCGAACTCAATGTCGGTCATCACGCCGGCTCGCCGCCAGAGCCGCGCGTAGAAGAACACGGTCATCATGCCGCTCATCACCAGACTCCACCACAGCCAATTCCCGGCGATTCCGTTCTCAGCCACCATGCCAGTGACGGCGAGCGGAGTATCGGCCGCAAACGTCGTTGCCACCATCGACGTGCCGGCGAGCCACCAGGGCACATCTCGCCCCGAGAGAAAAAAATCGCTGGTGCTGCCGCTGGCCCGGCGTGCGTAGTACAAGCCGATGCCGAGGTTGAACGCGAAGTAGGCCGCGATAACGATCCAGTCCAATGCCGTGAGTTGCATGAGGAGGGTGGCTAGCAAAGAAGGATTGGAAAGAAAAGGATCACCGTCGTGGTGATGAAACGATTGTGATTAGACGCTTGAACGACGCAGCAGGATGCGACCCATGATGAGCGAACTAGCGATCACGAGCAGACGAATCGTTGCCGGCTCGGGAACGGTAAAACTGCTTGAAGCGCCGGTTCCCAAGTTCGTCATGTGATCTCGCCAGACGGTAAAATCAGCCGCATTGACAGCGCCATCTCCATTGCCATCGGCCCGCATATCGCCGGTCGTGTTGCCAAATGTTGATTGCCAGACAGCGTAGTCGTTTGCGTCCACGATTCCATTGCCGTCGAAATCGCCGCCCAAGGTTTCATTTTTCAGATAGGCGGTCTTTAGCAGCGAACCGGCGTTTGTTGGATCAAGATCCTGACCGAGCTCCCACATAATGATATTCTTCAACCCTCGATCGTGTGCAAATTGCACGCGCTGCTTCACCAAATCCGGATCGAGCGTCCAGACGGGCTCGTGAGCGTCCACGGGCGCGTTGTTATCCGTGTAGTAGTTGCCGTCCGCCGTCGTGCCGCTGGCGACAAGTTGGGCGTAGGTAAAGGCATCTCCTGAGTGGTCGCCGTCCGCATCTTTTAGGCCACGTCCGTAAAGAGGCATTCCAATGCCCAATACGCTCGCCGATATTCCATTGCCCCACATTGGGAACACGTATGTCCGTTTGTTCGTCGAGCCGGACGGATCGGTCCAAGCATTGAGTGAATCGGTGACATAGTCGGGAAGGGAGTGCTCGCCAATATGGCCGTCGCCGCCGTTCGACCACCACGAAAGGTCATAGGTCATCAATGAGACGCCATCGATCGCGTGAACGCCTTCGCTTCCTTCCGGCTCTTGGAAAGCGCTCGCCGGCATGAAACGTTCCGGTGTCATGGTCGCGTACACACGGCGAGGGTTGTCCACCCCAACATTGATATCATGCTTGATTTGCTGAACCATCAGCGCGTAATTGTTGAGATCAGGACCAGTCGCGGCTGGGTGCTCCCAATCAATGTCGACGGAAGTCGCACCAATCGGATTCAGGGATGTCTTCGACTGATTCAGGAACGTACTGATGTTCGCCGCAAATGTAGCTCGCAAGGTCGAACTTGCCGCGATGGTGGAAAAACTCATCGCCTGACCGTCGCCGCCCAGCGTGATATCTAGCCGAGGCTGTCTGTCGGCCGGGAGTCTCGCGATATCGTCGGCGATGGCGCCGATTTTGAGCTTCTGAGTCGCAAGCGAATCGCTGCCCGGCAGCGGTGTAATCACGCCGCTGCTATTGACGGTCAACCCGAAATATCGAATCTCATTGAGCATCGGCAGCTGATGCGGTAAATACGACGTCAGATACGTGCCGCTCATTCTGTAGTAGGGGACGTAACCGATCAAATCCACCGCGCCAGCGGCGATAGGCCAGGACGCCAAACACGTCACGGCAAGGAACCACGCGGCCAGAGAAGGGCCACTGTTAAAGCTCAATCGTCGCGACATTTGAAAACTCTCTGTCCCGATTCCGCCAAAATCTTACTCCGAGCGCTGGCGACACCGCCTCACCAAACCAGCCTATTCTGGCCGCTCCAACGCACGAAGCCTTCGATTGCCTCATACTCCGCCAACCCCAGCTTATCATAAAGCTTCGCCGTATCGCGGTTTCGGTCCTCGGCACGCTTCCAGAACTCGCGCATGTCCGGACCGGGGAACAACGCCCGATCCTTCTGCGATTCGTGCTTGAAGATCGCCGTCCGCTTCCGATCCACCTCCGCGGGGCTGAGCGGCACGGCCATCTCGATTTCGTGCGGGCCCCACTCGTGCCACGCCCCGCGGTAAAGCCATATATCGCAGTCGGCATACCAGTCGTCGGCGTGGCAGCGCTGACACGCAGTGAGCACGGCGTTCAAACACGTGCGGTGCGTGCCGTGCGGATCGGAAAGGTCACCCGCCGCGTATATCTGGTGAGGTCGAATCTGCCGAAGCAAGTTCACCATCAACTGGAAATCTTCTTCGCTTAACGGCTTTTTCTTCACGCGCCCCGTTTCATAGAACGGCATATCGACAAAATGAAGGCGCTCGGGCTGGATGCCGCAACAGCGCCCCGCCGCTCGGGCCTCGCTGCGTCGGACCATGGTCTTGATCGACTGCACCTCGAGGCTATCGATTTGGCCCGGCTTTTTGTTTCGCAAGAACTCCTCGACGTGCGCCTCCAGCTCGGCCGTGCGCTGCGGCGACACGTCGAAGTGGCGATTAAATTCGGCCACGAACTCCGCATAGCGGATCGTGTCTTCATCAAAGACCGCGATGTTGCCTGAGGTCTGGTAGGCAACGTGCACTTCATGCCCTTGATCGACCAGCCGGATCAATGTCCCGCCCATCGAAATGACGTCGTCATCCGGATGAGGGGAGAAAACGAGAATCCGTTTGGGAAAGATATGGTCGTGCAATTGCGGGCGATCCCCCGGCTGTTTGGCGTGGGCCGGCTTGCCGCCTGGCCAGCCGGTGATCGTGGCCTGCAAATCGCGAAACACCTTGACGTTGATGTTATGCGCCGGCCCGCGCTCGGCGAGCAAATCTTGCAGCGATTCTTCGTTGTAGTCTTCATCGGTGAGCTTCAAAATCGGCTTTTCGAGCTTCCGTGCCAGCCAAATCACAGCCTTGCGCACGAGGGCTGCGTCCCATTCCATCGATCGCAGCAGCCAGGGCGACTTTCGCCGCGTGAGCTCGGCTGATCCTGCCTCGTCAAGCACCACACACGCGTGGGGATGCTGCTGCAAATAACTTGCCGCGATCGACGAACTCACTTCGCCCTCTACAGCCCGCGCGATGATCTGAGCCTTGTGCTCGCCGAATGCAAGCATGATCAATTGCCGCGCCTGAAGAATCGTGCCGACGCCCATCGTGATGGCTCGCCGAGGCACGTTTTCCTGACCGAAGAAGTCGCTGGCGGCGTCGATCCGCGTCACACGATCGAGCGTGATCAACCGCGTCCGGCTGTTCGCCCCGGAGCCTGGCTCATTGAAGCCGATGTGACCGGTGCGGCCGATGCCCAGAAGCTGAATGTCAATTCCACCGGCCTTGCCGATCTCTTCCTCATACCAGTGACAATAATCCGGCACTTGCTCAATCGGAATCGTGCCATCCGGAACATGCCAATTCCGTGGGTCAATATCGACCAAATCGAATAAATGTTCCCGCATGAAACGGACATAGCTCTGCAACTCGTGCGGCTGCATCGGATAATATTCATCGAGGTTAAACGTCACAACATTGGCGAATGACAGGCCCTCTTCGCGATGAATTCGTACGAGCTCATTGTAGATTCCGACTGGCGTGTTACCGGTCGCCAGTCCGAGTATGCACGACTTTCCTTCGGCAGCCCGCCCACGAATCAAGTGTGCAATTTCCCTGGCGACCGCTACACTCGCGTCCGTCGGATGAGCGTGGATTTCGACGCGAATATGTTCGACCTGTCGCACACGATGATTGTCTGGCAAGGGGTCGACCCGATGATCGGTTGAGATTCCATCGTCGAAAGCCAGGCTCACTGATTTGTCATCCATCGATGTAGATTTGCTCTGCAGGAGTATTCATGCTCAATTTGAGGTCGGTAATCCGAATAAACTGGCGGGATCGCGCAACGCAGGTGCGCCCGCGTAATCAGTCATGAATTATGGAAGCCCCAGATATATTAAACAGTCTATAATAAACTGCAGTCCAGAGCAAGATATGTATTGCCACTGTCTTTTTATGGTGCCGGAACCTGGAATTCGGCATGCCGAACACTGTAGATTAGCGATCTGAATTGTGACCAATTATCGAAAAATTGGCTGTCAGGTCGCGGCAAGAATTTGGTGGGTAAGACCCGCCGAAAACCTGTCCGGTTAGCTCAATAGGCCGGCGTTTTGTTAGAGTCGGCAGGTGTGTTGATATTGGCACTTGCTGTTCAGGCAGCGCGCTCGACGGCTGCCATCACTGACCGGCTTCGAGCTTCATGATATGGCTTTCACCAGCGGGTATTTTCGCCTTGAGATAGCTCTTTCCGTTGGGCAATTTCTCGACCTTGTCGAAGCCCGCGGCCGAAAGTTTTGCCGCGCCCCGAGTTAGTTCCAGCGTCGCGCCATCAGCAACGTCAACTTGCCGATCCAATGCAATTTGGAAAGTGAGTTCGTCTTTGCCGCCGTTCAGTAATGTTAGCTGGATTGAATTCACGTCGAACGTGTAGCCGAGCGAAACCTCAATGTCGCAGAAGGAAAGCTCGGTGGGTGCGACTTCCGTTACTTGATTCAGGCTCCTCGGACCGAAGAAAGTGGGTATGCAGCTGCCGCCGTCCACGCCGAAATCGTTGGAGACGAACTGTTGATCGTGAATTCCGAAGCTGGTAATGCTGCCTTGGCCGCTAATGTCAATTTCATATCGAGCGGTTTTGACGGCGCGGGTCGTCGGCACCTTTACAAACGAGTTGTCGACCGGGGGCAAATCGTCGGTGCGAAACGGAACCGCCGGCAGTCCTGACTTGTTGGTCAGATTTGCGTCCGGAACGCCGGCCCACGCGAAGCGCACCGTCTTGGGCGCGGAGACGCTTTCGCAAGTCACGGTTACTGAATCGTCGCCATTGATCGTGCCCTCGGCGAATCGATAAATGCCGTCGGCGCCCGCGAGCATGAATCCGCTCACCAATTCCGACCGATCCCTGGTAGAGAGACCGTCGCCGCCTGTCTCAAAAGTCAGGTGAACTTTCAAACCTTCGATGGACTGCGATTTGAAAATTGGCCCCACAGTGACCAGATCCTCTCCATAGACGAGTTTACGCGCTACTTGCGCAGCCTGCTCGCCCACGGGGATTTTCTCTTTGGGATGCAAATCGGATCCATCGTTCGTGTCGTAGGTCACGACGAGTCCCACGTTCGATTGCGAGGCGGCAACCTTCGCCTCGGCTTCGCGTACCCAGGTGAAAAAGAAATCGCCAAATTTGGCATTGAGCGCCGGAAGCTGAATGATGATGAAGGGCAGTTGCGGATCGTTAAACCTTTTCCGCCACGATTCGATCATTGTCGAGAGATAAGCAGAATAGCTGGCCGGATGGTCGGCATTGCTCTCTCCCTGATACCAAAGGACCCCCTTGATGGCCAGCGGAACTAGCGGGGCGATCATCGCGTTGTAATGTTGACTCGGACCGCCGAACAACGAGTTGCGGATGTCTTTGGCATCGAACCGCGCTAAGTCTTCGTGCGGCAGCCAGCCTTCGATCGCCGTGCCGCCAAAAGAGCTGTCGATAACACCGATTGGGACTCCGTCCAGCTTCGTCGTCTGTGCCAAGAGCGCGGCAAACGTAAACCCGACCGCCGAAAACTTCGCTGCCGCGTCCGGTGTACAAGTGCTCCACTTGGCGTCTTGCGCGGTCTGCAACTGCTCCGTAAATTGCTTCGGGACGATCAGCAAGCGAATTAGCGGTGAGTTTCCATGCCTCTTGGCAAACTCTTTTCCGTCCGATGCTTCTTGGAGCGTCATTTGCATGTTGCTTTGCCCCGAGCACAACCAGACATCTCCGACTAGGACGTTTGTGAGCGACACTTGGCTGGTGCCCGTAGTGACCTTGAGCGTTCGTGGCGTAGCATTGACCGGCATCGCATCGAACGTCACCATCCAATGGCCATTGGCGTCCGCTACCGCCGTTGCTCGTCTGTTGCCGATCGTGGCCTCAACTGTAACGCCGGAATCGGCGGCGCCCCACAGCGGCACTTGCCGATCGCGCTGCAACACCATGTTGTCACTAAATACCGAAGCCAATTTCAATTCGGCCAGCGCGCGAGTGGATGCAGCGACAAACACCGAACAAAGCACACCGAGAAAGATGAGGCGATTCACGTTCATTCTCCCATCGTGATTCAGCAGCTCGAACGATTCGATGTGATTGCGCTTTGTCGTCTGGCATCCGGCCAAATGCGACCGAGCCCTGCCTTCAAATAATTGACGCGGCGGGATTCAGCGACAGCGATCGTGCGGCCGCCGAGTAGCAACCAACTCCGGCGCCGTTTCGTGACGATGCGCACCGGGCTAACGTGGCGGCGGTGTGCCGGCAGCGGACTCACGCGCTTGATCCGTCGCGCGCGTCGCGTCAGTGCCGCGCCCGAGCTCGTACGCGACCAGTGCGGCGACGCTCAACCAAATGAAGTCCCAGGTGGAAAATCGTTGCGGCGAACGCGATTTGCCTGTGACCATGTCGCCATTGCCCGGCCGCCGCTCAATTTGAGGCGTCTCGGTGGGTTGCGCCGTCGTGTCCCCGTCACCTGTGGCGCCGCCAGGATTGTCGACCGGACGGGCAACCAAACGCTTGATCGGGCGAACGTCTGCCAGCAGGCCCCGAGCGGCCAAATCTGCGATCAAGAATTTGCTCCCCGCAAATGCCGCAATGGCGAGTATGCAAGTCAGCGCGCCGCGAAGATAACTCGCGTGACCCCTCGTTGTAACCATCGCTCGCACTCCCAGGCCAGCACATGCTGCAACGAGGATCGCCAATCCGGCGTGGTCAAGAACGAAGAAGTAATAAATTGCCACAACCAAGCCGACACCCAGCACGCTACCGATCACCGCACCAACAAGGGATTTGCCAAGTTGCATGTTACCGCCCTCCACCTGTTGAAGCCGCGCCGCATCAACTCATGAGACGCACACGGCGGCGCCGCCGACTGCCAAATGCGTAGGATGCGAATGCTCGCGCGACAAGACGACTGACTCACTTAGGATACCGCGCTGATCAAGCGACCGCTATGCTTCATCGCGATTCTAAATTGTGTGAAAACTCGAGATCCTGCAACAATGACCGGCAGGGCGTGATCCGGAGTTTTTCCAAATCCGAATGATACGCTCGCACCGCCTCGGCGGGTTCAATCTCGTCGTCGGCCAGTGCCCGGAGGTAACGGACAAAGCTTGGTTGATGTTCGGCCAGATTGATTTTTCGGCCGAACAGCGCGGCTCGGGCTCCATATTTTTTCGCTTCCCAAAGCATGTGAAACGCGTCGAACGTCGTGCCTGCCGATCCCCCCAAAATGCCGACGACGAGCGAGCTATCGTAGCCAACGAGCGCTTCCATCGCGGCTGGGCCGAAGTATGGAATCTTCAAAAAAATCGGTCGCCCGCGGACGGCGATTCCCGCCAGCAGCCGAGCAATGCTGTCATTTATGAAACGGGGAATAGTTGCCGCTTCGAGCTCGGCGGCAGCATTTGGCGAAAACACTTCGAGAAAATGGCGGAAGCCCTTCCGTTCGGCTTCTAGACGAAAATCGCGATACGCCTCGAGCATGTCCCGGTCGAGCGCTGCGTCGTTATTGAGCGTAATTGAAAAGAGGCCAAGATCAGCGCCTTGTTGTCGTTCGACCGGCGTGCAGTCTTCGTGACCGCACATCGCGTGATCAATCGTCGCGGTGCGAAACGGCAGCGACGGCTCCGCGCCATATTTCCCGATTCCGCCTGCGAGCCAGATATCCGTCGTGTCGTTGGCGCGCACAGCGGGCGTCACCGGACTGTTGTCGAACAGTCGTTCGCGGATCGTGAGCAGCTCGCTCGTGCTGACACTCATCAGCATGATATCCACCAGTTTTTGGCTGACGATTTCTCGAATTTGCTCGCGAAATTCGGCCAAACTGCGAAATGGTTGGGCACTCGCGTCGTGCCCGCGCCTCGGCCCAGGTGCAGACAGCCCAAACGCCATATCCGCGTCTTTGGCGTCGGCCAGGATGAAATCACGACAGGCAGGATCGGCGGCAATCCGCGCCAGCTTTTCGTCAAGCGATTTTTTGGTGCCATTCATGCGACGAATTCTCAACGATCGAGTTGACCTGACGCAGCCGGGCGATCGTGGGGACCGGCGCAAATTCCAGTGGCGGCACGAGACCAACTCTGCAAATCTAGCGTAGGCGCGAGTCGCCGCCAATTGGCTGCCTGATCGGCCGCCAGTCGTTCCCACAGAGGGATACCGCGCTCGGCATCAAGAGATTGCACGCGCCAAGCGCCGACACGGACCGCGCTCAATAGCGCCTGTTCGATTGTTTGATGTCGAAGGATCGCCATCAACAGGCCCGCGACGGTGCAATCGCCGGCCCCGGTCGTGCCGACAACCGGCACCCCGAAGCACGGCGCAAGCAATTCACGCGCTGCCCATCCTTCCTCGGCGATGGACTCCGCCGGAGCGCGCCTAGCAATCGTCGAGATGTCCGAGGCAGTTCGCAGATATAAACCCTGGCCACCCAATTTGATCGCGACGATCGGCACACCCATCGCGAGAAGTTCATCGGCCAGGTGGCTGAGAGTTTCTCCGTCGGTGATGCTTGCTAAATTAACGCCTTGAGCGCGGCTCGCTAGCCGGTCAAACAGGTCCCGTTGAAGCATCCACAGGATTTCGTCGAAGCTCGGAGCAAACAAGTCGACATATGGCAGCACGGTCGTGAGCCAGTCGCGCCAATTAACTTCACCCGAGACGGTGTTTGCATCTGGCATTGCCATATCGAGCGACACCAACACGCCTGCCCGCTGAATGCGCTCGAATTGGGCAGCCAGCGCGCGGCCACCATCGGAAAAAACGCCTTGCATTAACGGCGGATAGCCAAAATGAAGCCAACGTGCCCGGCCTACCAGTTCGAGGTCCAAATCCGCCGCGGTAAACACATCATTCACGCCGGGACAGTGTAGGAAGGCGCGGTCGACGGCGGGTGGGCTGATCACGATGGTATACGAGCTAGCTTGCCCTTCCACGAACCTCATGTGCTCTGCCAGGAATGGATCGCACCGCCGCAGGGTCGCCAGTAGTACTTCGCCCAACCAGTCGTTGCCAACCAAGCCCGAAAGTGCCGTCTTGGCACCCAGTCGGTGCAGGGCTAGACCGGTATTTGCCACTGCGCCCCCAAGCGATAATCGCGCCGTTCCGACGTGAGTCAGGCGGCCAGGTTCAAGGAGCGATGCGACCTGAGCGTGTGTCGCGATTAATTCGGGAGTGATGTCGACGCAGATGTGGCCGGCGACGACAACGTCAAGGGATGGCTTGCTCATCGCGTCGTGGCTGCCAGTCGTAGAGAACTCGGCCAGTTATTGGGTGTATCAGGTGCTCGCATTCAACGCGGAGTCGCCGCTCGCAAAAATCTGTTGCACGGTGCCATGTACCGTCAGCCCTTTCCGGCAAGTCGCAAAAAAAGATCGACCGCGCTCGAGGCATCGGCACCATAGCCGTCGGCGCCGATCTCGTCGGCGAACATCTGACTGATGGGGGCGCCGCCAATTGCCATTTTAATCTCGCCGCGGCCGGCTGCCTCGAAGCCGTCGATGACGGTCTTCATGTAAGTCATGGTCGTCGTGAGTAGCGCGCTCATGCCGATGATGTTGGGTTTGCACTTATCGGCCGCATTCATGAATTTCTCGAC
>DASYDU010000308.1:0-8566 GCA_036499445.1 Lacipirellulaceae bacterium | reverse complement strand
ATCTGCCTTGGACGCGATATCCGAGCTCGCCGCCCATATTGTCAATGTTTTGACTTAGGCCGTCAAAAAAAGGATCTCCTCGATAGAAGTAGACCTGCCCGTGAAGCGGCGGCGGAATCGGCGTCGGTGTCACGGGACCTGGTTTGTCCTTGATATACGGACCGCAGTAGGGGCAAATCCAATTACACAGGCAGCGTACTGCTGGGTTAAACAGCACCGGCCGAACTTGTGGCGGCGGCGGTGCGGTCGCCGATGCCGGGCGCGGCGGGCATTGCGTCGGCAACTCGAACCCCAGCATGATAAAGTCTTCTCGTGTTTGGAAGACTTCGATCGTCAGCGGATCGTTGATCGTGAGCGTGTCGGCCAATGGATCGCCGGTCGCGATGCCGAACGGCACATCGTCGCGGCCGAACGTCGCGTACAGCGGATATTTTTCAGTGTTGCCAATGGTTATGATACCGCGACGAATGTCGAGGCGCCGGATATTGACCGCGTCGCCCTCTGTCGTGGGGAAAGTTAAGTTGGTGCCCGGATCGTATTCGACGACGAGATTGGCATGCGACCAGCTATTCATCTTGATTTCAAAGTCTAGTTCGGCTGTGTCGAGCCGAGTATCGCTTTCGTGCGTTCCGTCAAAGTTCTCCTCCCAAAACGTGAGTGATTCCAACGTCCCGCCGAAGTTCACGTATTCGTTGATATTCGAGCCCCGCTCGGCGATGGATTGGCGGATGATCGTTCGTGTGGCATCCTCGTTGGCCTTCTTGCCAGTTTCCAACTCCTTGATCCGCTCGTTCATATCTTCCAGTTGTTGAGCCACCGCGGCAGCTGAGCCGCCGACGTCCGGAAGTGGCTGCGGTGGAAGCGATTCGCCTTCATCTGGTTGGAAGAACTCAGCCGGCGTGACACCGCGGTCGGCGCTCGATCGTTGCTCACTGCCGGCGCCGGGATAGGGGCTAAAAGATCCATGTTCGACCTCGACACCTGCGGGAACCGCGTACCGATCTGCCGTGGTGGGTGCCGTGGTCTGGTCTGAGAGCGATTCCTCGACGGCTGGTAGATCCCAGTCCGTTTGTTCGGCCAATGTGCGGGAACGACCGGTCATACAGCAGAGTAGGGCCGCCGCGGTGAGACCGATTGCCCGGCAGTCCCTCAGACGACGCGAAAGCCGGCTGGCGTAACGGCCAGCTGTCGACGGCCAATTAATTCGTAGGAAGAGTGGCATTGGTGGGTTTCTGAGGGCGGAAACTCTTTAGCCGGTTTGCACCAACGTACGCTTTGCTCGTTGTATGAGACCTTTTCGGCTCGAATTTTCGGTCGATACAGAGTATTCCGTGCCGAGGGCGCGTTGGGTAAAAACGTCATAACAGTCTTCGGCGAGATATTCGGTTTAATGCAATCGATCCGGGATTTGCCGGTTAGATCGAACAGAGTCCGAATTCCGTAGGGGTCGATTGATCCGGCAAACTAAATTGCGCCGGTGACCGTGGCCAGGAGATGACGGCTCGGCGGTTTAGCGCGGTGCAATCGTAGTTGTTCGACGTGCTAGCAGCCGCTAAGGAATTGCCGAAAAACGCGACACCAATCACCAAACGGGGCGCGCCGCCGCTAGTTGCGAAACGCCTCGACTGGTTCGAGCGCAGCGGCCCGCAACGCCGGATAAGTCCCGGACAACAAGCCGATCGCGCCGCCCACCAGCGGAGCCAGGAGGGGCGCCGCGGGGTCGAGAACCGGGGTCCAAACTTGGTACGCCGAGACCGTCACCACGATCAGGACGCCAAGACTGGCCCCGAGCACGCCGCCGATCATGCCCATCGAAGCGCTCTCCAGCAAGAATTGCGAAGCAATGTGTCCGCGCGTGGCGCCGATCGCGCGGCGCAGGCCTATCTCGCCGGTTCGCTCCATCACGCCGACGAGCGTGATGTTGGCAATCCCGATCGCGCCGACGACCAGCGACAAACCGCCGAGCAAAAGAAACATCACGTTCACATCGCTCTGCACCTCATCGCGGACACGCTTCGGCTCTTGCGGCACTTCAATTTTGAGAGTGCGTGGATCGTCGGGGCGCAGCGCGGCTCGCGTCTGCTCGGCAATTAGATAGGCGGCTCCAATTTGCGTTTCGACCACCACAGTGCCCGGACCCAACAGGCCAAAGTCGTGGCGGGCGGTGCCTTCTGGGATCATCACAGAGCTTAACAGCTCGGGCTTGCGCGCCACGTCGCGCAAAATCCCAACGACCATATAGAGGTGATCGCCAATGGAAATGGCGGGAAGCTGCTCTAGGCCCGCAATGCCCAGCCGGCGCGCCGCATCGGGTCCGAGCACCGCGACGCGATCGGCCCGGCGAGAATTGCCGTCGTCCGGTAATCGGCCGGTCGCCAGATCGGCCCGTACTGCTCGAAACAGGTCGGGCGACGCGGCGTAGACCGACATCTTGAACGCCGTTTGGCCTTGCGGATCTCTAACGGGTGATGAGCTGACGCGCGCAGTTCCCACGTCGACGTCGCTCATCGCGCCGGCCGCTACGACACCGTTTAGCCGCCCGAGACGAGTCGGGGCATCCCAAGGCAGGGCGGTCGGATCGATGATTCCCGTGCGGCCGGGCTTTGCCGAAATAAACAGCTCTGTCGCCGCAAGCTGGTCGAATTGGCTCACGATACGATTGCCGGCGGTGCGCGTGAGGCCGAGCGTGGCCACAAGCGCCGTCAGACCAATCACCACGCCTAGCACCGTGAGGATCATGCGTCCCGGACGGGCCATAATCCCAGCCAGCGCTTCGTCCAACAGATCGCGCACAGTAATTCCCGACCGCGACACCGTCGCCGTGCTCGCCGCCGCGTTAACCGGAGCTGATGCGGCCTTGCCGTTTTTCCCCGTCGGCAGATCGGTTAGCCGACCGTCGATGATATGCACGCGACGGCCCGCCCGTTCGGCAACGTGCTCGTCATGCGTCACAACGACCAGCGTCAGCCCTTCGTGATTAAGCTTGTCAAGCAAATCGAGAAGATTAGCCGAGGTCTTCGAATCGAGATTTCCGGTCGGCTCGTCGCAGAGTAAGAGGCTTGGCGATCCGGCCAGTGCGCGGGCGATCGCCACCCGCTGCTGTTCGCCGCCTGACAGCTTTACCGGCAAAAAATTTGCTCGGTGGCTGAGCCCCACCCGCTCGATCGCCGCCAGCGCCCGCTGGCGCCGCCCGACGTGGGATTGCTTGCGGTACACCTCGGAGAGCATCACGTTTTCCAGCACCGTCCGATGCCGCAGCAGTTGGAACGACTGGAACACGAAGCCGATGCGCTGGCTCCGCAGGCCGGCACGCTGTTTGTCGGTCAGGTTCGCGGTGTCGATTCCTTCGAAGAAATAGTTGCCGCTGGTCGGCGTATCGAGGCAACCCAAGATATGCATCAGCGTCGACTTGCCGGCGCCCGATGGCCCGGTAATCGACAGCCATTCGCCCCGCTCGATCGTCAGATCAACGTCGACCAGCGCGTGGACAGCGGGATCGGTGCCGTATTGCCGCCCAACCTTGACGAGCTCCAGCACTCGCGTCGACGAATTGGAGTCGTTTGCTCTCATTAAGGTTGAAGATCTTTGTTGTCCTTGCTGCCATATCCGACGACCACGAGTTGGTCAGGCTTAAGCTCGCCACTGGTGGGCTTCACCTCGACGAAACCGTCGGCGGACAATCCCGGCTCGACCACGATCGATTCGAGTGCGCCGTTGTTTTGCACCTGGATTCGCGAAGTGCCGTCGGCCGCAAGCGACAAGGCGCTGATCGGAACCGTGGTCACGATGCCCTGGGTTGATTTGATCGGAATTGTGAGTCGCAACGAAAACCCTTCAAGCGGTGTTTGAACGGCGCCGACGCGAACCGAATAATAGATGTGGTATCCGTCGATCCCGTGTGTGCCGGGCGTGCTGTCGACCATTTCGACCGTACCGGTGGTCTTGATGCCCAGGGCCTGTTCGTCGATGTCGACGGTCATTCCGGGCTTCACGAGCTGCGCTTCATCGAGCGGCAACGAGGAATCGATCGCGATTTGATTGTCGGTCACCGTCAGCACGGGCCCGCTGGCCGGGCTTCCCACGCGGGCGACCACCTCTTGCACCCGGACCGGCAGTGCGGGGATGAACACAATTTCGTCAACGGGCACGCCAATCCCAATCCGGTGTTTGGCAACTTCCAGGTCGACAGCCAGCTGGTCCGCCCGCTCCGAGGCGATCTTGGCGTCCAAGAGGGCAAGCTTTTGCGCGTCGAGCGCCATCTGATTGGTCAATTGGCCGTCCAGCTTGGCCGACTTCAGGGCTGCTCGCGCAAGTTCGAGCTTGGCATCGGCCGCCGACCGGGCGGTTTGCAACCCTTTCGGGTCAAGCACGATAAACGCTCGTTCCGCGATCTTCGCCGAGATATCGGCCTCCGCCGACTTCGTGCCGTAATCCGTTTTCAGCCGCGCCGAAGCCACGCTCAGCCCGCCCAATGCGGACGTATTTGTAGCCGCCATTTTGCTCCGGTTTGCGTCTCCCAGGGCCAACTCGAGGGCGCGGACGCTTGCGGTTTGCGCGGCAGTCGGGCCGTACGGATCCCAGCCGAGCGAGCTGTACCACTTGGCAACGGCAGCGCCGGTCTGGTCGTCGTAAACGCCATCCACGTGGCCAGGATCGTAGCCTAGCCGTTCGAGTCCCTGCTCCAACTGCCGAACGTCCTCGCCGGAAATTCCCGGCACCAAATCACGATACGCCGGCACGTCACCCTGCAGGACCAGCACCGGCCGTCCGGAGGCGCTGAACAAAACGTCGCCTTCTTTGAATTGGGCATTGCGCACCGGTAGCTTGGTGATCAGGCCTGCGCTGCCCTTCAAGGCCGATGGGGCAATCGAGATTGGTTGCGGCAGGCCGAAGCGCGCTGTGCCGCGCGTCACCACTTTGGAGCTCAGCACGCGCTTCTCGACCGGAACGAGAATCGGGGACGGAGTCGGCGGCGCGGTGCGAGCGGCCGCCTCCGCCGGCGATTCAATATGCGAGCCGACGGCCCAGCCCATCACGGCCACGAGTGCCACAATCGCCAGGAGATAGGCGAGGAAGACAATGCGTTTGTTGTTCATGGACTCACCCTGCCAAGCATGCAAATTTCGCGAAGGCCCCTTCGTCGCCGGCGCGGCAAGCCGCCAACATCAACCAATGGTGTCCATGGCCGCGTAGCGCTCGTCATTGTACTTGGCGAGCGTACATTTCCTTTTCAATCTGTTCCTCGATAGGGTCAAAGATTTCGTCTTGCAGTTTCAGATTGATCGCGGCCGCGCGACGCTCGTCGTCCTGAAGCTTCTTCAAGGCGGTCATTTGCTCGGGCGACAGTTTCTCGGCCGGTATGGTGCCGCCCCCGGTGATGGCGTAAAGACGATTCCGAATATCCGTCTCGACGTCGTCGGGATGATTGTATTCGAAGCCGGCCTTTCGCATTTCGTCGCCATATTTTCGTAAGGCTTCCTTCATCCGCGGATCTTTGCGGATAAGCGCATCGAGCGGATTGACATAAGTCGACTTGAGTTGATCCGGCTTAAACACTTGCTCGATGGCCTTTAGAGTGCAGCCGCCGCAGCGCGAAAAGTTCTCGTTTTCGAGCGCGACGGCGAAAGTGGCATCCGCGTTCTCTCCGAGCAATGTCCGGTTGTAGGCGACTTGATCGGCGGGCGAGAGATTCTTGTAAATTTCGATGTTCTTGTCACCCAGCCCCAATTTCGCCGGGCTGTAGCCGCCGTTGAGCTGCGGCGCGAGCCCCGTGTACAAAGTCGAAACGCCGAATCCGTATTGGGAGACAAACTCTTTCTCGGTCATTCCCGGCAGCGACTTGTCGGCCGTCATCCCCTTGCGGACCGTAGCATAGTCGGCGGGCAAATACTCAAAACCTTGCTCGCGCATGCATTGGGCGATCAGCGATTCGACTTTCTCCGTGGCTTGAACCAGCTCCTTCTTATTGAGCCCAAACTCTTCCGTTCCCGGAAGAGCATTCTTGTCGGGCCCGGCGCCATGGGCGCTCGCCGTGCAAATCAAAATAGTCGCAATCACAATAGTCCAGGCCACGGGCAATTTTCTTGACACGAGAATCATCCTCCGTCGAAACCCTTGTTATCTTGCCCCGGCACTGGCGGTCGCATGTTCGGACGGCTTCGTATTGGCGAAGACGTCCTTGCTGTGTTCGTAGGCGCTGCGTTCGAGTTGCAGCGCGTCCTCGCGGGCTTTGGCTAAGTCGTCCGCGCTGAGTTGCTCGATCTTGATCAGCTCCAATTCCTCATGATCTTTGTTGCCTTCGCCGCGCCAACCAACGCGGACATTGCCCACGCCGCGGGCGTAATACTTGAGCTGGTGCGCGTTCGGCTCTTCCTGGTCCCACTCATCGATCACGAGCACGTTGTCATAGCTGCCGCTAGGGACCTTTGTCGTCTGGCCCATCTGGTCCACCACCGCGCGATCTGTGAATTTTATCGAGGGGGACCATCCCTCTGAATAGCTTGCTGCGCCCGGCTTGGGTTTTGCTGGCATCATAATGCCCGCCCTCCCGTCGCCGACGCCCTGCATCCAGCACGGCGCCTTGTCAAACTTCCCATCGTCGTATTCCTCGGGATATTCGCCCAATTGCCAGACGTTGCCGTTGTTGTCCTGTGCGAAGAAGATCAATTCTGACTCTTCCAGCTCGCCGTCGACAATGCCCCGATCCCAGCAAACGACCGTTCGCACGCCGGCGATCACCTTGGTCAGATCGGTGACGGTAAAGGTGGAACTATGCCGTTCCGTGTCGCCTTCCTCGTCAATTGCCGATCCGTCCCAAGTAAAGCGCGTGCCCGGCTGGAGCGGACACCACTCGTTGGTGATCGCCGTGGAATGATCGAATTTGGCGGCGCCGAAGTCTTCATAGTCCTTCTGCTGACCCGCGGCACTGGCCCATCCCGCAAACAGCAATAAGGCGATGGCTGCGGAGTAAGCGGCGTAGCAACTTCGAGGTAAGCTCATCGTACCACCATTTGTCGTGGATCAAAGGAAGATGGTTCGGCAGCGATTTGCCGCGCAGAACGACATTCTTTCTCGTTTTGGCGGTGAAATCAACAACTTTGTGCCAAAGGGATCCGGCGCGCCTCGGACGATTCTAACGGTCCGATGCGCGGAGAGCAAAGCATACCGGTTTCCCACTTGCCGGAAGGGGATAAGCGTCAAACAAACCCACCGCCGCGGCCCAGCGCATCTACCGTACGCAGGTACCCCTTAGGCTCGCCGACATGGAGTCCATCGTGATTGGAGCGGCGGCCCGACGCAAACGGTTCCACCACGAATCGAGTCGATTCCAAGCCCCTTCTGCCAATTAAATCAATCGGAGCGGTTGTGGCCGAATCGGCGGGGCCTGACGGGTGTTAATTTCAGCACCGCTACGACAACCGTCACCGCGCTCTCGGCGAGATATTCTTGCCGCTTCGTCGCTGGCAGTGATGTAGGTCCGCAATTATTATGGGAAGGAATGTCTCGCGGCATCCCAGTGTCGAAAGACGGCCGTAGAACCTGGTTCCGCTTCTCTGACCCATTCCAGGCAACGATCGTCCGATCGACATGGCTACACGCTAAGTGCGTTCAATTCGTGCCGAGGTCCCAAAATGTTCCGTTGGCTGATTGCAACTAGTCTCCAGCTTCGTCCCCTTGTGCTGCTGATCGCGGGCGCGATCTTGGTCGTTGGCGTGGCGCAATTGCGCAACGCGCCGGTCGACGTGCTCCCGGAATTTTCCCAGCCGCACGTCGACATACAGACCGAGGCTCTTGGTCTCTCGGCCGAGGAGGTCGAGCAGCTGATCACCGTGCCCTTGGAGCAGGACCTCCTCAATGGCACGCCCTGGCTCAAAACGATCAGCAGCGAATCAATGCCCAGCTTGTCGTCGGTCGTCCTGTACTTTGAGCCGGGCACCGATCTGATGCAGGCGCGGCAGATGGTCGCCGAACGCATGACCATGGCCGTTGCCCTGCCCCACGTCTCCCGGCCACCGATGATGCTGCAGCCAAAATCCGACACAAACCGCGTAATGATCGTTGGCTTGTCGTCAAAAACAATCTCTGCGATCAAAATGTCGGTCCTCGCTCATTGGACCATTGCCCCACGGTTGATGGGCGTGCCAGGCGTGGCCAACGTCTCTATTTGGGGCGAGCGCTCGCGGGAACTGCAAGTGCAAGTCGACCCCAAAAAGCTGCAGGAGCAGAAAGTCCCTCTGCTCAACGTGTTGGAAACTGCCGGCAACTCCCTCTGGATGTCGACCCTCTCCTTCGTTGAAGCCTCGACGCCCGGCACTGGTGGCTTCATCGACACCGCCAACCAGCGGCTTGGCATCCGACACATTTTGCCGATCGTCTCGCCGGAGCAATTGGCCCAGGTCCCTATCGAGGAAACCAAGCTACGTCTTAGCGACGTCGCCAACGTAGTCGAAGATCATCAGCCACTGATTGGCGACGCGCTCACCAACGATGGAGCCGGGCTCTTGCTCGTGATTGAGAAATTTCCGGGAGCCAATACCGCCGAAGTCTCGCGTGGGATCGAAGACGC
>DASYDU010000307.1:0-12284 GCA_036499445.1 Lacipirellulaceae bacterium | reverse complement strand
CGGGTACGGCGACTCGCGCCCCCGGGCAGCATTGCCCGGGTCGCCTCAATCGGGCGGGCAATCGCCCAACCTGCGATGATCCGCGTCCTCACGACCTGCGCCGGCCGGAATACACCACAACCAGGCATCGCAGGCAATCTGGCTGCCAGACAATCCGCCGAAAAATTGGCGGCGAAAGTTCCCTGCGCCTGTTTACTTTGCATTACCGCAGATTTAGGCTTAATGTGGTTTTCAAACCGATTCTTGCCGCGCCGATTGTTCGGCCGGTTGGGACGGCGTCCTTGATATTTCGAATGAGGAGAATCACATGACGATCGCGCAGGTGCATCGCAGCCGATGGCTCGTCACCGCCATCGGAATGATCGTGTTTGGTTTAACAATCGCCTTGGCCGCGAGTCGATCCGTCGCCGCCGACACCAAAACCAAAGAAAAAGTCGATCTCAACACGGCAAGCGAGAAAGACCTCCAAGAGCTTCCCGGCGTGGGAGAGGCTACCGCGAAGAAGATCATCGCCGGTCGGCCGTACAAGTCGGTTTCGGGCCTGGCGAAGGCCGGCGTAAACGAGACTGAGATCGACAAGCTCAAGGGCTTGGTTACCGCTACCGAACCGAAGGCCCCCGTCAAGCCAGAGACCAAATCGACGGATAAGGGCAAAGCCGCTGACAACGGCAAGATGACGGGCGGCAGCAAGATGGCAGACGCCGACAAAGACAAATCGGCGAAGATGGACGCCAAGTCCGGCAAGGACGCGATGGCCAAGTCGACCGACAAGCCTGCAGACAAGATGGCCGCCAAGATCGACCTCAACACCGCGAGCGACAAGGAGTTGATGGAGCTGCCCGGCATCGCCGATGCGAACGCCAAGAAGATCATCGGCGGACGGCCGTACAAGTCGGTCGAAGATCTTTCAAAGGCTGGCATCAATGAAGCAGAAATCACTAAGCTCAAGCCGCTGGTGATGATCTCCGAGGCCAAAGCGCCGGCCAAGATGGACTCGAAGATGACGGGCTCCGACTCAAAGTCGAGTAAAAAGACGGACAAGGCAACCGGCGCCGACAAGAGCGCGAAGAATGAGAAAGACAAGACGCCCGAGCCGGTGACGCCTCCGCCGACGGACAAGGAGATCAAAGATGCCACGGCCAAAAAAATGGTTTGGGCCAATCTCAACTCCAAGGTCTACCACGAGTCGGGCGACCGTTGGTACGGCAAGACCCATCATGGCAGGTTCATGACTGAGGATGAGGCCAAAAAAGAAGGCTACACCAAGGCCCATATGAACGAAAACTCCGACGAAGCGAAGAGCACAAAGTAGATGCACTTCGCCCGCGCGAGACGGTAAAACAATCCACGGACCTCGATTTGCCTCGCAAGTGAGGATCGAATCGAGGTCCGTTTTTTATTTGTGATTCGGAATGTCACGTCAATCCAATGGACGATACAGACATGGCGCTCGACAAAAAGCAGCCGGCCGCAATGCCGCCGAGACCACGTTTTGGCGGCTTTCATGCGCTGCGCACCGAATGGATTCTGCCCGTGGCGCTTGCGACCGCGGGCTTGTTTCTTAAATTCGGCGGCGTCTGGCTAGCAGACTTATCGAGTCCCGGCTGGCTCACGCTCATCTCGCTGTGGCTGTTCGCCGCGATCCTGCTGTCGGCGCTCGCCGTCGTGCGGCATGCCGAGGCGCTCGCCACGCTGCTCGGCGAGCCGCTCGGCACGCTGCTCCTTACGCTCTCGGTGATTGGGATCGAGGTAGCGATGATCTCCGCCGTGATGGCCAGCGGTCACGGCAATCCCACGCTCGCCCGCGATGCCATGTTCGCCGTCATCATGATCGTGATGAACGGCATGGTGGGGCTCGCGCTGTTGGTCGGCGGCCTCAGATATCACGAGCAGACGTACAACTTCTTCGGTGCCAATGCCTTCCTGGCGGTGATCGTGCCGCTGGCGGTGCTGGGGCTCGTGCTTCCGAATTTCACCCATTCTTCGCCCGGGCCGACCCTCTCATCGCCCCATGCCGTATTTATGATCCTGATGTCGGTCGCGCTTTACGCGACGTTTCTTGCAATTCAGACCTCCCGGCACCGTGAATACTTCCTGGAACACTCGGACGACGATGCAGCAGGCCATGCGTCCGATGGTGAAGCCAATGCGCCACACGCCGGCGAGCATGAAGTCCGTTCCGCCGCCTACCACGTGCCGCTGCTCGTGGCGTATCTGGTGCTGGTGGTGATCTTGGCCAAAAAAATCGCCGTGCCGATCAATTACGGCATCGAAGTGCTCGGCGCGCCGGCGGCCCTCGGCGGATTCCTGGTTTCGGTGATCGTGCTTTCGCCGGAATCGGTGAGCGCCATCCGGGCCGCGCTCGACAATCGCCTGCAGCGTTGCGTCAATCTGCTGCTGGGGTCGGTGCTCGCGAGCATCAGCCTGACCATCCCGGCCGCGCTCACGATCGGCTTCATGACGGGTCAAACGATCGTGCTTGGGCTCGATGGGGCCGACATGATTCTGCTCACGCTGACGCTGGCCGTGAGCATGCTGACCTTTGCCGGCTCACACAGCAACGCTTTGCTCGGCGCGGTTCACCTGCTGCTCTTCCTGGCGTATCTGATGCTGATCTTTGATAAATGATCAGCCACGAAAATGGCCTAGGTTAATGCCCGACGGATTTGAGCGAGCACATCAGCGTTGATTCGATGCCCAGCGATTGAATGACCTGCTCGATCCGTCGGCGCTCCGCTGCGGAGTAACTCTGCAGCGGCGCTGCGGCGGTTTCTCCGCAAATTCCCATCACGGCAAGCGCCGCTTTAAGTCCCTTGACCAAAGACGATGCCGAAGTCGGCCCTCGGCGATAAATTTGCGCCAAGCGATCCGCTTTATCGACCAGATCGTTAATGACTTCCTGATGATCGGCAAAGGTCGTGTCCATGAACGAAGTCTGGCCCTCGTAAATCTGCACGAACAATTGTGGCCAGACGTTGGCCCCGCCGCAAACGCCGCCGTCGCCGCCCAACTCGAGCGACCGAGCAAGCAGATGTTCGGCGCCGGTCAAAAGCGCCCAATCGCGCCGCTCGCGCATCACCGTTCGCATCGATTCGAAGTACCGCAGATCGCCCGAACTGTCTTTGAGCCCGACGATCGCGGTTTCGTCGAGCAATTGCCGGACCGTCTCGGGCTCAAACGTAACTTTTGTGAGCGCCGGCATATTGTAAAGCACCAGCGGCAGCGGCAGCTCGCGCACGATGCCGCGAACGTAGGCGACCAGCTCGTCTTGGTCGATCGTGTAGTAGCAGGGCGGCGCGAGCACGACCGCATCCGCTCCCGCGTCGGCCGCGAATCGGGCCAGGTCGATCGATTCGGCGCGCGATGTATCCGTGATGCTCACCAACACGGGCACTCGGCCTTCCACTTGTCGACAAACGCTGTCGGCCAGCTCGCGACGCAACTTTTGGCCCAGCGAAAGCCCTTCGCCGCAACTGCCGAGAATGAACAACCCGTGCACGCCACCGCCAAGAAGATGCTCGACGAGTCGCTCGACGCCGCCATGATCCAAATTGCTTTGATCCGCCAGCGGCGTAACCATCGGTGGAATGATGCCGCGGATCGGCTGCGCAAGCTCGCGAGTCGTAGTCATATCGCGTTCCTGTAAGAAAAGAGTTTCCGCCCGGCCAATCGTCAGGCAGCTACCCGCATTATTGGCCGCCGCGTATCCGTTGGCAATGGAAGAATGCGGGGCTTCAACCGGCGATTTGGCGGCTGTAGTCGGGCGAGCGCTCGCGCCGCTATCGTCCGACCGAATCATGGGCCTGATCGGACACATGTCCCGCGGCAGCGGTTGCGGTCGCCCTCCCATCCTTGGCCGCTGGCAACTCGAAACAGGCCATCTCTTCCCCGTTGCGCACGAACAGTTTCCCCTCGGCCACGACCGGATGGTTCCACGTCTTGCCCTCGATCGCCTTGAAGCGGCCCAGTTCTTCTGGCTTTACCGCAGTCGCCGTCACCAGCACGACCTCGCCCTTTTCTGTGAGCACCAAGAGGTCGCCCTGATCGGCGAGTAGCAGCAATTGCCCTCCCCCGTATCGACCCTTTTTCCAGAGCCGCTCGCCCGTCGCCAGATCGAGGCACGTGAGAATGCCGTCGTCGAGGCCATAGATGTGGCCGTCCTGCACGACGACGTCGTTAAAGGCCGGCTCTATCCGACTCGAGCTCCAACGTTCCGCCGCAGACCACTTTCCGTCCTGTTGCTTTACGTCCAACAGCACGATTCCAGGATCCGTCGCGACCAAAATCTCGTCATTGCCCACCATCCGCGGCTGGAGCATCGGAAGGGCCATTTTGCCGGTCTCCTCTCGTTGCCAGAGCAGCTCGCCGCCCTCGGGATCAATTGACGCCAGCGCGTGATTGTCGTGCATCAGGAGTTGCAGCCGCTCGCCCACTGTCGCCAACTCCGGCGAGCTGTACGATTGCGCGCCGGCTGCCCGCACCCACGCCTCGTCGCCTGTGTCCGTACGATAGGCGATCAAGATCCCGTTGGTTTCGTTTGAATTCGGCTCGCCAGCGCCGTAAACGATGACCAACTGGCCAGCGATCAGGGGCGATATCGAATAGCCCCACATCGGCACTTTGGCTTCCTTGTCCGCGACTATGTCGTGCGACCAGACCACTTCGCCCGTCGCCGCATTTAAACAATTGAGTACGCCCTTTCCGCCAAGCGCGTAAATGCGGCCGTCGCGGAAGGTCGGCGTACCGCGCGGGCCCGGCCCTGCCAAAGTTTCTTCAAATCGCGATGTATCTTGGTGCGACCATTCTTCCTTGCCGGTCGCCGCGTCGTAGCAAACGATCGCTTCCGCCTGGTCCCGTTGTTCCTGCGTCACCAGATGGCCATCTACCACGATCATACTGGACCAGCCGGGCCCGACCCGATGCCGCCACAGTTCTTTCGGCGGATTTGCCTGCCAATCGGTTGCGATTTTCGTTCCGTGAACGACGGCATCGCGATTCGGACCGCGGAATTCCGGCCAGTCAGTTGGTTGCAGCGACCAATCACTCTTTGTGCTAGCCGGCGCGGAGCGCTGATTGCCCTTGGCCTGCTCCGCCAGGAACAAATCCTCGGCCCTCGGACTCCAGCGCCAGCTAAAGCTTGGAAACTGATTGGCCCACAGGCCGTCCCAGCGTAGCAGCGTGAAATAACCCAACGTCAGCAGCATCACGACGCAGAAGCCCAACTGCTGAACACTCACTGGCGCCGTGCGGCTGAGCCAAACCCATAACGTCCAGGCGGTAATAGCGAGCGATGCCGTCGACAAAAACATTGCAAACAGCGAGCCGAGTGTTTTGTCCGCCAACATGACGGCGGCATAGGTTCCGGCGATCCAGATTGCAACCGCCAACAGGCGATCCTTCCAGCTAATCGAGCGACGCGACAGCCACCAAATCAAAAATCCCAACAGCAAGAGCACGTTAACCGCCATCCGCGATAGGAAGCGCGTTCCTGCGTCCATCGAAATCATGTAGTGGGCGACCCAAAATACCCAGAACAAGATGACCATCGCGACGGCTGGCCAGACGCGAACGGGCCGGCTCGCCACGACCGCGGCGTCGCTGGCAACCGAAGGTTTTTCCGCAGTTGTTGAGACCATGATTCACTCCGTGCTGATTGCTTCGCGGATAGATTCCGTGACTTAGCGCTATATTCGGCTGCCAGAAGCCATTCTTGGGGACACGAAACCAGTGCTAGCCCGACCGCATCGCCGTTAAGTGCCGCCGCCAATGGGAGTCGTCCATATTCGGAAAATCGGTCCGCAGGTGAACGCCGCGCGACTCGGTCCTTTCCCGCGCCGAGCCCACCATCAAGCTGGCAACTGTGAGCATGTTCTGCAATTCCCAACCGGCGGGATCAGCAAATTGTCGCACAAGGACGTAGCGGCACCAACGCTGGATTGTCTTTTCCGCGTCCGCCAGCTGCGGCCCGGTCCGCCTGACGCCGGCCGCGCGCCACATCAAGCTTTTGAGCGAATTGCGAATGTCGCCCAAGTCGATCGGCTCGGTTGGCGGCTCGACGGGCGGGTTTTCCAGCGGAATGGCCTGATACGTATCGTTTTGCTCCAGCGCCGCCGCCGACGCGCCACGTCCGGCATGCGCACCATACACCAATCCTTCGAGCAAGCTGTTCGATGCCAGCCGGTTCGCCCCGTGCAGCCCGCTGCTCGTGACTTCGCCCGCGGTCCACAACCGCTCGACCGAAGTGTGACCTTCGTGGTCCACAGTCACACCGCCAATCATGTAGTGCGCGCCGGGCCGCACCGGGATCGGATCGCGCGTGATGTCGATGCCAAACTCAGCGCAGGTCCGCGCGATGCCGGGAAATCGTTTGCGTATGTATTCGGGATCGCGATGGCTCAGGTCCAAAAACACATTTGGCTGCCGCGTTTTTTCCATCTGCGAGACAGTCGCCTGGCTCACGACGTCGCGCGGCGCCAGCTCGCCACGCTCGTCGTAATCCGGCATGAATCGATGGCCCGTCACGTCGATCAGTCGCGCCCCCTCGCCACGCATGGCTTCGGTGATCAAGCTGCGGCTGCTCCCCGCGATGTAGAGCACCGTCGGGTGGAACTGCATGAATTCCATGTCGCGTACTTCTGCGCCGGCCCGATAGGCGAGCGCGTGGCCGTCGCCGGTGGCCACCGCCGGATTGGTCGTCTCGCGATAGATCTGCCCGGCCCCACCCGTGCAGAGAATTGTCTGCTTGGCCCACACGAACGTCTTGCCGTGCTCGGCATGCCAGACGAGGGC
Source organism: Lacipirellulaceae bacterium (assembly GCA_036499445.1). GTDB lineage: Bacteria > Planctomycetota > Planctomycetia > Pirellulales > Lacipirellulaceae > DASYDU01. The sequence goes on along the minus strand of DASYDU010000307.1, from coordinate 5,495 downwards.
TCCGCGACAAGCGCCTTCGTGCGTCAAAAGATCGATCGTAAAGGTCTTGGGCCAGAACTGGGCGCCTAGCTCCGATTTCGCCCGCTGGATCATCGCCCGCATCACTTCGTGGCCGGTCGCGTCGCCCAATGCATGGACAATGCGATGATGACTGTGTCCTCCTTCGCGACCGAGCAAGAGGTGGCCCCCTTCCGCGTCGAAGTTCGTGCCCCACGCGATGAGTTGGCGAATATGGTCTGGCGCCTCACGAACCACCATCTCCACTACGTCGCGATCACACAAGTTCGCCCCGGCCGCCAACGTGTCGGCAACGTGGTCTTCGAATCGGTCCTCCGGATCGATTACGCCGGCGATCCCGCCCTGGGCGTAGTTGCTGTTGGATTCCTCCATCGTGTCCTTGGTGATCACGAGGAGCGAGAGCCGCGGATCGATTTCCATCGCGGCCCGCAGACCGGCGATCCCGCCGCCGATCACGAGCACGTCGACGAAGTGATGCGGAATTCGCTTGGGATGAAACGGCACAAGATAGCGAGGCGCGGCAAACGTCATGCGCTCATTCTACACGCCATCCTGTCGAGTTCTACTCGCCAAATTGCAGCGTTCTACTCGCCATCTTTGTGGGCACGCGAGACGCCCTGATTGTACGCGCGAAGTCGCTCCTGGTACTCGAGCGGCACCGGCCCATGATAACCCTCGTGGAGGTCTCGGACGCTGTCCTCGGTCACCTTGCCTTGTTGCAATGGGCCGTGGCGAAGGCCCAGACTGCGCAGCGCATCGTCCAGTTCTTTTTGGGCCGCGTCGGCCGCCGGTGTGTCGCCCTTCGCCGCCTCTTTGAGCTGTTGCCACCGGGCGATAAACTTTTGCAGATCTTGCTCGCTCCAACCGAGCTCGTCGAGCAGCTGCTTGTCGACCTTTTTTCGCTTCATTTGCTCCGAGAGCGTTTCGAGCACCAGGTCGGTTTGCTTTCGCGAGTACTCGATGTTCGCGGCGTCGGCGTCCGGCGCCTTGGCATCAGTCTTGTTGGACCTGCCCGCACCTTGCGGCATGCCCGGCGTACCATTGTTGGATGAAGGTCCATTGCTGCCCCCGCTTTGACCCAGTTGCGAACTGGACTTTTGGTTGGCATCACTTTGCGATTGGCTGCCACTCTTGTCGGCGGTATCGCCCGGCTTGCCGTTCGAGCTGTCAGGCGAGGGCTTGCCTTGGAACGGCTTGTCCTTACTCGCCGATTCATCTCCCTTGGAATCGCTTCCCTTACTGCCTTGATCGCCGGGGTTGCTATTGCCGTGACCCTTTGCGGTCGAATTGCCGCCCTTTGGCTCTTTGGCGCTGTTACCGCCGTTCGGCTCGTTCGCGGACGAGTTTTTGTCTCCGGCTTTCTCGCCCGGCTTGTTGCCGGACGGTTGGCTGGCATCGTTCGGTTTGCCGCCCGGTTGATCCCCTTGCCCATCGCGCTGGCCCGAACCGTTGCCCGGCTGGTTCGAGCCGCTTTGGCCCGTGCGGTCCTTCGACAGAGCGTCTTTGCCGGCGCTCGGCGAATTGTCCCCCTTGCCGTGCTCTGTCGATTCTCCCGTTCCTTCGTCGGCCGACTGGTTCTGCCCGCTGCTTCCGGTTCCATCGTGCGGCGATTGCTGGCCGCCGCCTTGTGTGCCACCGCCCGCGTGATCGCCCCCCTGATCGCCTTGCGAATCCGATTGCCGCTTGCTTTGGCCGCCGGAGGGTGGCTCCTCGCCTTTACCCGACTTCTTGTCATCCGCCTTCGACGGCGTTTGTTGCCATTTATCTTTTGGCTTCGGTGACTGTCCTGTGTCAGGTGTGGCCTGATCGTGCTTCGTCGCGTCGCCGCCGCCATTCTCACCGCTGCTTTGAGCCGGCTGGCCATTGGGCGTCTGAGGATTGTTCGATTTGTTGCCCGGCTGCTCGTCAGGACGCTTCTCAGTGCCCAGGTTTTTCGTCGAGCCAGCGTCCTTGTCGCCGCCACTCGCGTCCTTGCCGGGTTGAACATTTTGTTGCGGATTCTTGGACGACTCGCCGCCTTGCTGATCGCCTTTCGTCGCGTCTTTATTTTGTTGCGAGCGATTCTCCTCCGAGTTCTTTGGGCTTTCGCTTCGCGACTTCGCGTCTCCCGCCTTGCCGTCGGCCGACGGCGGCTGCTCACCGCTCTTGTCGTTGGGCTGCGATTCTTTACCCGCCGAGGATTTGTCGTTGGCCGAGTTACCTTGTTTGCTGCTTTGATTGTCGGCCGTCGATCGCTGGTCGTCTTGCGGCTTTTTGTCATTCCCGCTGGGATCGCGCAGCTCGCCTTTTCGCTGCAAAAACTTTTGAATCCGATCGAACGCCTCGCCGTCGTTGTCACCCTCCGGCGAAACCTGCGACGGCGAGTCGCTCGGCTTCACGTTCTCATGGCCGCCTTTCGCGCCGGAACCGCCGTTCGAGTCTTTCTGGTCATTGGGAGTGCCGGCCTTGCCATCCGTGCCGTCGCGCTGCTGCTGACCCTTCCCACCGCCTTGCTTTCCATCCGAGTTTCGATCCGCGCTAGATTGGCCCGATTGTGAGCTCTTGTCGCTCGACTCGCCGCCGCCCGTCGATGACTGCCCCGGCTGCTTTTGCGACTTATGGCGCCCGCTGCTGCTTTCCGAACCGCCCGGTTGCTGTTGCGAGTCTTTGCCTTGATCACGTTCGTTTTGTTCCGACGACTTGCCGCTGCTCTGTTTCTGGCCGGATGATGATCCGTCCTTCGGCTGACTCTTCTCCGCTATGTCGCCTTGAAAATCATCGCCCTTGTTCTGCGACCCGTCGCGCAGTTCGCCACTCTTACCGCCAGAAGGCTGCTGTCCATTACCTTGTTGGCGTCCGTCCGTTGACTTCCCGCCGCCAGGCTGTTGCTGCTCACGACCTTGCTGATCGCCCGGCTGCGGCGATCCCTGTTGTTGATCACCCGGTTGCGGCGGACGTCGATCGCGCTCTGCGAGTCGATCGGGCGGTTGTTGTTGAGGCGCGGGCGACTCAATTCGCAGCGTCTGCGGCTCGCTCGCCGCTTCATTGGCAAGCGGCTTGCGATTGTCGCGGGCCACAGCCCAATACTGCATTACGTCGCCCGCCTTTAGGCCGTGTTCATTCGGCGTGAACTGCAGTCGCCCAGCAAACCGCCCGGTGTGTTCCTTGCTGAGCAGCGGCTCGTCGAGCACCGTGCGTCCGCCCGCGTCGCCCTTGAGTCGCACCTCGGAAAGCGCAAAATCCGGGTCGCGGGCGTCGACCGCAATTGTCACCGTCTCATCCAAGCGCACGTCACGCGTCTTTTCCGCCGGCGTCAAAATCGCCGCTTCCGGCGCGTAATCGCGCAGCACGTCGATCGGATACTTTACCGGATCGTGATTCCCTCGCCCGTCGGTCCCCGTGAACCGGACCGCGTAGGTCTTATACTTGGCCGTCTGATGATCGTCGCGCAGCCCGAGCAGAAACGACGCCTGCGCCTTGTCGCCGTCAACCGTCATGCGAACGTCACGGCGGCCATCGGCCTCAAAGTCGATCGCGGCTTCGTCGATCGGACTATTGGCCCGAGCATGAATCGTTACGCGAGTTCCTTCGATCGCGCGAATATCGCCCAAGCCCTCCACGCTGTGATTGGCGAAGCCGGTATAAGTCGGGTATTCATAGTCGACGCGCTCGACTGTGACCGTCGGCGCGGCCACCACCGTCACCGAGTAGACGTGCGATCGCGCATCGCCCGCTTCAATTCGGTACCGCAGATTCTGCGAGACTCCACTCGGCCGGCCTGGTTCCGTAGCGGCCGGCAATTGAGCGGTGAAGTGCAGGCCCGACTCGTTCGCCTTCATCGTCACGGCCTTCTCGACCGCCTGACCATCCGCCGTCGTATACCGCACCACCACCGGATCGTCTTCGCCGACACCATGCACATCGGCCGATACCGCCAGCATCTCACCCCGGGCCAGCGTCGTGGTTCCCGGCTCGACGTCCATGATCGACACACGGCTGGCCGGCACGATGTCGGCCCAAGGCATCAACACTCGCTCAACCGCAATCAGTGGATCCTTCGGCGAGAACATCTTGTAAAGCGCGCATACGGAAACTACTGCCACCAGCGCGTAGCCGAATCGAATCAGATGCGTCCGATCGACCGCCGAGTCGACCGGCACACGAGTCAGCCGCTGGGCGGCCTGTTCTTCGAGTGTCTCGTAAACCGCATCGGTGATCTCGGTCCGCCGCTGCCGGAACAGCAGCAAATTGAGCAGACTGTTTTTGAGCGACGGTGAGCTTTGTTCAATCGTCTGCGCGGCATACACCGGATTGATCGGCCGTACGAGCAGCGGCCACAATCGGCGATATGCATATTGGCCCGCGATTAAGAGGAGGACTGCCAAGAGCAGCGAACGTTCCAGCGTGCCAAATCCGCCTGGCACGAGCCATTGTTCGGCCACCGCCGCGACGAGAAGATAGAGGAACGCCCCGGTCGCCAGAACCGCCAGCGCGGTCGCCAGGTCCACCGCTTTGACCATCCGCCTGGTGTGGCGAATCTGCGTGTCGATGTACTCGTCATATCCGACGAGCTTGGCATCACGCGGCGAGGGCCGAGCCGTTTCGGACGATAATTGATCGACGGACATGCAAACTAACTCTTCGGTCCAACGCGAAACTCGGATTGCGAGCGGCGGCTATTTCATTATACGGTTTAAGTCCAAGGTTTGAGACGGCGCGATTTGCGGTATTGTTCCCAGAAAAGCGAAACTCCCGGCGGAACTGCGAATTCGAAAGCCGGCTTTTGCCGTATGATCAGCCCAATTGACTTTCACGACATTGTAAGTGGCCGGCGGCGTGGCGCCGGCCCTTCGCTCGCGCGCGGTTTGATGCGACTGGCCGAGGTGCCGTACACGCTAGCAGTCCGCACGCGCAATCGCCGCTATGATCGCGGTTCCGCGGCCGTCGAGCGTGTGAACGTCCCGGTCGTAAGCGTCGGCAACTTAACGCTTGGCGGCACCGGCAAAACACCGATGGTCAAATGGCTGGCTGGCTGGTTCACCGAGCGTGGCCTGCGCGTCGCCATCGTCAGCCGCGGGTACGGCGCTGCCGCCGGCTCTCAGAACGACGAAGCGCGTGAGGTAGCGCAGGCCCTGCCCAATGTGCCCCACGTGCAAACTCCCGACCGAGTCGCGGGCGCCCGCCGTGCGATCGACGAATTCGGCAGTCAGTTGATCCTGCTCGACGACGGCTTCCAACACCGTCGGCTGGCGCGCGATCTCGACATTGTGCTCTTGGACGCCACGGAGCCGTTCGGGTTTGGGCATGTCTTTCCGCGCGGCACGCTCCGCGAACCGATCGAGGGTTTGCGGCGCGCGGGCGTCGTGTGCCTCAGCCGCTCCGATCTCCTCGACGAAAGCGGCCGCCGCACAATCCAGCGGCAAGTCGCCAACTTGGCGCCCCACGCCGTTTGGTGCGAAGCGGCCCACGCGCCGCAGGGGCTGCTCAATTCCTCAGGC
>DASYDU010000306.1:0-2298 GCA_036499445.1 Lacipirellulaceae bacterium | reverse complement strand
GCCTCGAAGCGGCCGGTGAACTCGTCCCAGTCGGTGACGGTCCGTTTGACCGGTTGGGCCACCGTCACCGGCGGCGGAGGCGCGGCCGCCTGCGATTGCGCTTTCGCGTGGCAGCCAGCGAGCGCGAGCGCGAACAGCATAGCGATCGATGCCCCGCCGCATCGTGCAAGGCGCCGAAACGAACTGCAATCGAGCCGGGTCGCCTGAACCGGATGCACGGTTCTGTTAGTCGTACTCACTTCCGTCTCCCAAGGACCTAGAATGTTGCAATTGCATTGGACAGGTCGACACAGTTGCCGTCGGCCAATCTCGATACAGGCTGCAGCATCATTCGCACCGCTGTTCCGACGCCGACCTCGGACTTTCGATCGCGGAACCGCAAGTTTCGGCACGACGGTGCTTTGGAGAATGACCTTGCAGCACCGGCGAGGGAAATCACCTCTCGCCATGGAGTCGATAAAGGGTCGTTATTGCCGGTCGCCGCGCGGCATGATGCCGTAGCGAAGAATGCCACGAGCCGCATGGCACTCGACGTTTTTATCCTGCAGAGACTTCCAAGCCGCGTTCAGTCGCTAAATCGGCAATCAAACCCTCGCGGCTTGCACAACTGGTGCCGCGAGATTCGCGCGGTGTCCGACCGGGACTTCGGCTCGCTCGAAGTCAATACATTGGGGCGCATGCGGCGCTGACATCTCCCACGAATTCCGAGACTTTCTTTGCGCCGCTATCGACCTGCGCACTCATCCAAGCCGGCCGGATCAAACAAGCCCGAAACAACCGGACCGAACGCAGAGTCACATGATCCGCTTCTATTTTGCATACCGCGCGGCGGCTTTCATGCTCACTGTTGGGCCGATAGCCGCTAAGTCGGCGGACGCTCAGACAGGGCCGTCATACTCTCCACGCGCCGGATAATCTTTGGCGATGGCGAAGTCGATCGCCTGAAGCAATTCCGAGAACAGCGGACGTGCGAACGGCATTGTTTGAACCGCGCCGTAATACAAAGTACCGTCCGGTCGGACGAGGAATACGCCTGGCTCCGAAAATAGCGTCGGCTCTTCGATGTTAATCGATGACTTTCCACGCGACGACGAAATATAGAGTCCCCATTTGCGAGCAACCGCGAGCGGCAGCGAATATCCGAATCGCAAGCTGGCGCCGACCTTGCTCGCCATTTGCTGAGCGCGCTCGCGAACGTCGGAGCTGACGGCGATGACCTTTGTGCCGCGACGCTCATATTCAGGAATCAGCGATTCCAGGTCGCGTAGATACTTAAGGCAGACCGGGCAATGGAGCCCGCGATAAAAGGATATCAACGTAAATTGCTTCGGTGCGTCGGCAGCAAGATCAAAGTCGCCATGAGCAAGGGTCGGCACACGCAGTTCGGGAACCGGTCGACGAGGCAGCAGCATTTTCTTCTCCGCAGTTATTGCCTAAGTACGTCAAGAATTCCAGCACTGAGCGGGTGACATGCAGTGTGCACGATACCAGTCGTCGATTCCGCCTGCGGTGCACACCCGGTCACGACGTGCGATGTGTGCAAACGCCCACGACCCATCCGCTCCCAAGCTGAGCTCCTCCGGGGTGAGACTATGTCGGTGACTTTTCATCGGGAAATGCCCAACCGTTATGATTTCTATTCCCGCGCGGCTGGGCTGGCATCGACGCCTCAAGCCTCAATAGTGTGAGGGCTGAGTTGGAACGCGGCGCCATCGTTCGCATCCCGTCCGACTGGGACTTCGGCTCGATGGAAGTCAATGCATTGTCGTGAGTGGAAAGACCATCAAACCCTCTGCTCTCGAGTTCACGGATTTCCTCGTCGAGGAGCTTCGACACTGACTCCACAGAGCATTCCCGACGGTTATGGATATGATAGCTTTACCCGAACGGTCGCCGAATTTAGTTGCTGAACGCACTAACTGGAGCGGACGCGGCGCTGAGACCTCGCACGAACTCTAGGACTTATTTTGCGCTGCTGCTGGCGTGCACACTCGTCGAAGCCGATGGATCAATCATTCGAACGATCGGGACCTAATCATGACCAAGAGCCGCGAAGTTGTCGTCGCGAGCGACCCCACCAATCATGGCGCGCTGGTTGGCCATGTCGGCGAATCTCAGTTTCCTCTCGGCAGCCCAGATAGCGTCGGCCACATACCTTCTGGTCCTAATCCTTACGACCTTCTTAGCGCATCTCTCGCCGCATGCACCGCTATGAGCGTTCGTTTTCAGGCTCGGCGCCAGAAATTTCCGCTGGAGCGGTTGGAAGTGGGCGTCAGCTTCCACCACGGCGCCCGCGGC
>DASYDU010000305.1:0-26275 GCA_036499445.1 Lacipirellulaceae bacterium | reverse complement strand
GGCTATTTTGCAGCAACCATCCGCCGATGTGCCTGCTGGCCAGGTGATGATGGTTACGCAGGCCGGCTACAAGATGCACGACCGTGTCGTGCGCCCGGCGCAAGTAATTGTTTCAGGCGGCCCCACCACGCACGCCTGACTTGGCTTCCGACGAGCGTAGCTCACCGGCTATTGCATGACTCTAACACTCGACGCTAAACACTAAATTCTCAACCTTCTCCATGCCAACCTACGACTACGAATGCGATGCCTGTGGCCACGAGTTCGAGCTGTTCCAATCGATCACCGAACCGGTCCAGAAGAAATGCCCAAAGTGCGGCAAGCTGAAGCTACGTCGGCTCTTCGGCACCGGCGCGGCAGTCGTCTTCAAAGGCTCCGGCTTCTACCAGACCGACTACCGCAGCGACTCTTATAAAAAGGGCGCAGAGAAGGATAAGCCGGCGAGCGAATCGAAAAGCGATTCCAAGTCCGACGGCAAGAGCGAGTCGAAGCCCGAGACAAAGTCGGAAACAAAATCAGACACGAAACCCGCAGCCGAATCGAAGTCGCCCTCAGGCAGCAGCAAGGACAAGAAAAAGCCGAAGTCCGATTGACACCGTCTATCGATGTTCGGCGGCTTCACCGATTACCGCAGCGACTCGTAAAAATCACGAGGCGACAGAATCGCGGTTTTCTCATAGTGCTGAATTTTTAAGAGATCCTGATCGCCAGAAATCAAACAATCGGCGCCGGCGGCAACGGCCGTTCCAAGAATTGGCAGATCGCTCGCATCGCGACACGCCTCTGCGGGAACATTAGCAGGAACGACAATGCTCGCGCGCTGTCGGAGAAACCGTAAAATCTCTTTGACTTGGGCTGTCGGCAGCTTGAACTTGCTGAGAAGATTCTTGCTCACTTCTGCCAGGATTTGGTCCGACAGCACATTCGAGTGCCGGTCGAGGCACGCATTGAGCACATCGGCGCATAGCCCGCGCGTGCCAAATCCGGCGATGATCACATTCGTGTCCAACACGACCTTCACGAGATCGCCTTAAACACGTCTTCGTCGGTCAGAAAACCCTGCGATTCGGCGAACGGCAGTGTCTTTTTTCGCAACAGTTCAAACTTACGCACCGCCACGTAGCGCTGCAGTGAATCGCGTACGATATCGCTCAGCGGACGCTCCTCGCGCTCGCTGAGCTCGTCCACCTGTCGACGCAGTGTTTGCGGAATGCGGACGGATAGATTGCTTTGGTTCCTCATGTAGTACATTGTAACACATTATGCCCGAAATGCAAATGCGATCCAATCCTTGTCAATCGGGACCGCTCGGCAATCCTATCGACGTCCAAGCAAACGACACCGGCGCGATGACATCCACCGCCTCACCCGTCATCGGGTGATTGAACCCAAGCTGCCGGGCATGAAGTGCGATCGCTCGCAGCCGCTCGTCCTCAATTTGCTCGCCGAAGGGCTGCGTGGCGCCATACTGCGCGTCGCCCAACACGGCATGTCCGCGCGACGCCGCTTGGACACGAATTTGGTGCGTGCGGCCGGTTTCGAGCTGCACTTCTAGCCATGTCCTCGCCGGGTCGGTTAGGCGCGTGAGCACCCGCCAGTGCATCACCGCGAGTTTGCCACGCGGGTCGTCCGCCTGCACCACGATCGATTGCGGCATGCCGTGCCGCTTGTGCAAGTGATCGGTCCAGGTCCCTTCGTCGACTTCGAGGTGACCTTCGACAACCGCCCAATAGACTTTCGTCACGGTGCGATTCTCAAATTGTGCGGAGAGCCGCTGCGCCGCCCGCACGTGCCGTGCAAACACGATCGCCCCCGTCACCGGGCGATCGAGCCGGTGCGGCAAACCCAGATAAATGTTGCCCTCCTTCGCTTCGCGGGCGCGATAAAACGCCTTCACGCGGACTTCCATGCTGTCGATGCCAGCTGGCGCCTGCGTCAATACGCCGGCCGGCTTGTTCACCACCAGGCATGGACCATCGTCGTAGAGAACATCCAATTGCGGTTCCGCTTTGCACACGTCGTCAATTCCGCTTACGGTTGAGCTCACCCTTTCAATCCGAACCCCATCAGACTGCCCCCTGTCCCTCTTCGCAAGGCATCGTCCACGGTAGCGATCACATTGCGCGCCGGTTACAATACGTGGCTCGGCAGACGATCAATGAAACTCGAGGTGGGCCGCAGAAGGGGACTGTCCACATGATACGTGTCGCAATTCTTGGCGCTTCCGGGTATTCCGCGCTAGAGCTGATCAAGCTTCTGCTGCGCCATCCGGATGCCACGATCACGGCCCTCACCACGCGGCAAGCCGAGCCGCGCCCGCTCGGGAAGGTCCATCCCTCGCTGGCCGGCCGGCTGGACCTCGCGCTCGAAAACCTCTCGCCCGAGCAGGTGGCCGAGCGGTCCGACGCTGTCTTCTGTTGTCTACCGCATGGCGCGAGCGCCGCCACGGTCGCCAAGCTGCTCCCCGCCGGCAAGAAGGTGATCGATCTCAGTGCCGACTATCGCCTTAACAATCCCGCCGAATATGCCAAGTGGTACGGCCTCGAGCATGCCGATCCCGGCCATCTGAGCGACGCCGTTTACGGCCTGCCGGAGCTTTACGGCGAAATGATCACTGGGTCCGCGCTGGTGGCCAATCCCGGCTGCTACCCGACCTCCGCCATCCTCGCCTTGGCGCCGCTGCTGCGGGCAGGAGTCGTTTCCCCGCGTGGCATTATCATCGATAGCAAAAGCGGCATTAGCGGCGGCGGCCGCGAGCCCAAGCCGGTCTTTCATTTTCCGGAATGCAACGAGAGCGTCGCGGCCTACGGCGTGGGCATCCATCGCCACATGCCCGAAATCGACCAAATCCTCTCGGAAGCCGCCGGCGGGATGGTCCGCGTCGTCTTCACGCCCCATCTAATTCCAATGGATCGCGGCATCCTCAGCACGTGCTACGCTGAACCAACCGCCGAAATGACCACAGAGGACGTGCTCGCCCTATTGCGACAGTTTTACTCCGATGAGCCATTTGTTCGCGTCTCGGAGACTCTGCCTTCGACGAAGCAAGTCGCCGGCACTAATTTCTGCGACCTCTCAGCCCGGGCCGTTCGCGGGCGGGTCATCGTTCTCTCCGCGATCGACAACCTGATTAAGGGGGCGGCCGGCCAAGCCCTGCAAAACTTCAATTTGATGCATGGAATTCCGGAAACGACCGCGTTATTGTAGGGGGTCCAGAGTAGAGAGCTGAGAGTCAAGAGCCAACACGCATTGACCTTCGCAGCTCCCTCTGGCTCTCGCCCCTTGACTCCTGAATCTCGACTTCACCCCATGCTTCCTCTCCCTCAGGGTTACCGAGCGGCCGGCGTCTATTCCGGCGTCAAACGCAATACCAGCCGGCTCGACCTATCGCTGGTTGTGTCCGATCGGCCTGCGGTCGGCGTCGGCGTTTACACGCAAAATCTCGTCTGCGCCGCTCCGGTAAAGCTCGACCGCCAACGAACTCCCAGCGACTCGATCCGCTGCGTAGCGATCAACTCGGGCGTGGCCAACGCCTGCACCGGCGATCAGGGCGACCGCGATGCCGAGCAAATGGCCGCCTATGCCGCCCTGGCTTGTGGTGTCGCGCCGGGACAAACGCTCGTCATGTCCACCGGTGTGATCGGCGAAATGCTGCCGCTGGAAAAAATCCGCGCCGGCATCGAAATGGCTGCGAAAGAATTGCGCGCTGACGCAGACGCGCTGGAACGGGCCGCCTGCGGCATGATGACCACCGACACCGTTTCCAAAGTCCGTGGCCGAGAAGTTACGATTGGCGGCATCCCGATCCGCATGGTCGGCATCGCCAAAGGGGCCGCCATGATCGGCCCCAACATGTCCACGATGCTCGCGTTGATCATGACGGACGCGGCTCTCTCCACAAAAGATGCTCAGGCGGCGCTCTCCGACGCTGTCGAGGATTCATTCAACTGCATCAGCGTCGATGGCCACATGAGCACCAATGATACGGTGTTGCTCTTGGCAAACGGCGCGGCCGGCGGCCCGGTCCTCGAAGGCAAGCCGCTCGCCTGCTTCCGTGCCACGCTCGACGAGGTCTGCGAAGACCTGGCCCAATCGATTCCCGCCGACGGCGAAGGCGCAACGCATCTGATCACCGTCGAGGTTCACGGCTGCAAAACGTCGCAAGACGCCCGCCAAATCGGTAAGACCATCGCCGATAGCCCGCTAGTGAAGACGGCCATCGCCGGCGCCGATCCGAACTGGGGCCGAATTGTTTCCGCTGCCGGCTACGCGGGCATTCACTTCGACCCGGCCAAGGTGACGCTCCATCTCAACGGGCTTTTGCTCTACGAGCGCGGAGCGCCGGTCGACTTCGAAGCCAAGGCGGTCTCCGAGTCCATCGCCGCCGATCGCGATACGAGCATCGTCCTGCTGCTCGAAGAGGGCCGAGCGGCCGCTCGCTTCTGGACGACCGACCTCACCGCGGAATACGTCCGCCTCAACGCCGACTATCACACGTAATATTTGCGTCGAGTACGACGCACCTCCTCCCGCTATAACAGCGGCGCCAACAGCCGCGCAAAGCTCTCCGCCGATTGCTGCCATCGCGGCCGACGTCGGTATGCTTCCACGTTCATCAGTGTCGATTTGTCGATATACTCTTGCTGCAGCGCCCGCAGCCGGCCGGTAAACTCCGCATCGTACAGCGCGAGCAAAATCTCAAAGTTCAATCGTAGGCTTCGCGGATCGAGATTCACTGAGCCAAACAACGAGTACGCCCCATCGACTGTAACGCTCTTGGTATGAAGCAGTCCGCCACCGAATTGGGCAATTCGCACACCGGCTTCGAGTAGTTGTCCCTTCACGGTGCCGCTCGCGTAGCGGACAAGCATCGAGTCGACCTTTTTCGGAATCACCACAATCACCTTCACGCCCCGCCGCACGGCCGCCACGAGCGCCTGCGCCAGCGACTCGTTGGGCATGAAGTACGGCGTCGTGATCACCAGCTCGCGGCGAGCCGAATAGACCGCCGTCAGCAGCACCAGCTCGACCGAGCCGGGCGGCAAGTCTGGACCTGAGGGCATCACCTGTACCGGGCAATCACCGCGTTGCGGCTGCGGCACGGCGTCGGCCTCGTGCTGGACGTCCTCCAGCGTCGCATCCGTCTCCTCATACCAGTCGCCCAGAAACGTGATTTGCATCGCTTCGACGGCCGGGCCTTCCAAGCGGACCATCGCATCGACCCACTGGCCGTATCCCTCGCCGCGTTTGAAATATCGCGGATCGACCATGTTCAAACTGCCCGTGTAGCCGATCCGGCCATCGATGACCACGATCTTGCGATGCATCCGCAGGTCGAATCGCACAAACAACATGCGAATGATTCCACCCGGCAGCGCAGCGCATAGAAGCACCCCCGCCGACCGTAGCCGCTTCGCCACCTCGCTCCGCAAGAACCGCCGGCTCCCCACGGCGTCGACGACCACACGGCACTCCACTCCCCGCTCGCGGGCCCGAATCAGCGCCTCGGCAACTTTGTCGGCCTCGCCGCCCACGCTCCAAATGTAAAACTCGAGATGGCAACTGCTCTTGGCTGCGTCAATATCGGCCAGCAAACATTCAAGGACTCGGCTCCAGGGGCTGAGCAACTCCGCTTGGTTGCACGGTATCGAAGGCAAGCCGATCGTTCGCTCGAAGAGTTGCGAAACCGGCTGAAACTCCTCGGCCAATCGCGGCCACTCAAACGGGCTCCGCCCGGGCATTGCGGAAAGCCACTCTTTCACCGGCTTGGTCAATTCGGCGTATCGTCGCCCTCGCTTCCGGCCCAACCGCAATTCGCCAATCAGCAAGTACAATATCGGCCCGCCGACAGGAATGGCAAACACAACCATGATCCACGCCAACGATTCGCCGATCGGCCGGCGCTGCATCACCACCCGCAGCGCGATCCCGACTTGGATCAGGAAATGCACGATGACGTACACGTCGTGGCGGCTATCTGGTATCCAATCCATGCGGCGTCGCCATTGCATTGGGGTGGCTGGAGACGAGGCAATCAAACGTCTTGTTTGGCGGCCACGAGCTCTCGGCGCTCTGCGTCACGTCAATTCAAAATCAACTACGAGCGGCAGATGATCCGACGCCCGCCGGGCTGTCTCCGTATGGCCGGCAAAGGTGTGGAGCGCGCGAATCTCGCCCCGATAGAATACCCGATCCAGCGCCCGCAAGGGCATTGCCGCCGGAAAAGTGCGGATCCGTTTGCCGGCTGCAACAAACCCTTCCTTGCGCATCACGAGCCAGCCCAGGCTGCTCCAGACGTCGTTGTAATCGCCGGCAATCACCAGCGGCGTGGTTCGTCGCACATGGACCATGCACTCGGCGGCGAGCAATCGCCGTAGCTGCATCCGCCGTTCGAGCCCTGAAAGCCCCAAATGGATGTTGGCCAAGACAACTCGATGAGTCTCGCTACGGCCGGGAATTCGGCAGGATGCCACCATCGCGCCGCGGCGTTTCTTCAGGCGGATACTCAAATCCACCGAGGACGTTTCGTGGAGCGGCCAGCGGCTGAGAATCGCATTGCCGTAATGCCCCACTTTGAGTGACACATTTCGCTGATACGCGAAATGCTCAAGGCCTGTCTCGCCGGAGAGCACCTCGGCCTGCCGCTCCTGTTTTGTGCGCGGCACGCCTTCGTCCACTTCCTGCAGCACCGCGATATCGGGCGCGTAGTAATTGACCGTCTCGATGATCCGATCGAGCTTGTGCCTCCGATCGACGCCGCCGATCCCCTTGTGGATGTTGTAGCTCAGCAAACGGAAGTGCATTGCAGCCGGCGCTCCATAGTCCCAATAACACCATCCTATGCTATGGCAATTGGTTTTGCAGCCGCGTGACGATCCGCCGAAACCGCTCGAGCACCTGGCCGCGATTTTCAAACTGCCGGTGGTCGACGTAAATCCAGCGAATCCAATTGCAGCCGGCAAGCAACGTGCCGCTCGTGTCGAACGCCGCTACCGCCGCAAGTTCCGGCTCGGAAAGGCGGCGGACGCTCGCATACGCGACCAGGCCTTCGCGCCAGCCGACTTCGTCATCGCCGACCAAGCTGCCCAACAGCCGAGCCACGTCGCCGGCCGGCGTGTCGATTTCGAGGGCGCCAAAATCGATGAGGCCGGTCACCGTGTCGCCTTCAAACAAGATATGGTCATGCCAAATGTCGCGAATCACAGACTGCAAGGGGAGGGCGACTCCCACGAGCGGCGCGAGCTCGGCAATCGCGCGCGGAATCGCAGCTGGTAACGCAGCCAAAAACTGTCGCGCCAGCCGAGCAAGTTCGGGCCACACCTCGTTCGAGATGGAACGGGCGAGCACGTCGATACCGCCCGACTGTAATTCATGGATGCGGGCAAGGCGACGCGTGATTGCGGGCGAACCCCCGGCGGAGCCGAGGGCTGACGACGCCGTTTTGTAGTCGGCGGTGGCAAGGTGGAATTGGGCCAGCGCGACCATCGCCGCCCTGAGCTTTTCAATCCGTGGCGATCGCTCGTAGTCGGCCTCACCCGGCAGCCGCGGCGCGAGTTCCCAAAGGTGGTCATCGTATTCGATAAACGTCGCGCCGTCCGCCATGGCGATCGGCGCCGGAACAATATGCAAACCTTCCTCGTAAACGTGGCGTAGTACGGAGTGGATAAACCGCAACCCGTCCGGCGTCGGATGCTCGCTCGGCCAGCGACGCAGAACCAATCGGCCGCGCGGCGCTTCCATTCGCCAGAATTGCGCCCCACTCATCCCGCCCGCCGATCCGAGCGGCTCAACGCGCAATGGCTGGCAGTCGGCCGGATAGCGATCCAACACTTGTCGAACGTGGTTCATGGGGAAACCCCCCTGCGACCTTCATTTACCAGCGGTCACGGCGACTCGCTGGACGCCCGAATCGCAGCGTGATACGAATGAAGTTGGCGTGGGAAACATTAACGGTCGGATAGACAGCGAAAAATGGGGTATATTTACGCGGGTCATTCTACACGCCGGGCCCTGCCTGGCCCGGTCCCTCCCTGCCGCTGCCGGCCGCAAGTCTCAGCCACCAAGGAAGTTAATATGCGTTGTTTCCCCCGCGCGGGCACGTTTATGGCCCTCTGCACAACGGTCGTCGCCGCTTGTTTTGTCGTCGGTTCCGCGCCCGTCCAAGCCGGCGATCTGGGGCGATCGCTAAGATCGGCATTTACGGACGCTACGTCCGATGATGCGGCGGCCGCCAAGGACGATCCGGAAAAGCCCAAGACCGACGCGGCCGACGATAAGGCCAAACCAGCGAAATCCTCCGCCGAAGCAAAACCCGAAAAGGAAAAGGCCGAGGAATCGAAGGCAACGGCCAGCGAAGAAGAAGGCGCCAAGCCGAAAGCGAAGCCGAAATATCCTCCTTTTGCTGAGGTCACCAAAGAAGCCACAAAGATCGAGGGCATGATCACACTCTACCGCAAGGACGACACGCTCCTGGCGGAGCTTGGCCCGGAGGACCTGAATCACGATTTCATCGTGTTGATCTCGATCGCTCGTGGTATCGGCCAGTCGCCGATCCTGGGCGGCTTCAGTTGGAACTTCGGCGACGATTGGGTCTGGCAATTCCGCAAGGCAGGCGAACAAATTCACTTGGTTCGCCGCAATGTGCGATTCACGGCCGATAAGGGGAGCCCCACGGCGCGTGCCGTGCAGGTGGCCTACACCGACAGTGTGCTCTTCAGCCTACCGATCCTCACGAAAAGTCCCGATGGGGGCATCGTCGTTGACCTAACCCCCGTGTTCATGAGCGACTTGCCCCAGATTTCAATGGTCCTTCCCGGCTTCTCGTTCTCGCCATCCAAGTCATCGTGGGCGGAAGTTAACGGCTACGCGAAGAACGTCGAGCTGCAAGTGGCGGCCACATACGCCTCGAGCGGTGCGAGCGACATTGACTCGGTGCCCGACACGCGTGGCGTCACGGTCAACGTCCACTACTCGATTAGCGAATTGCCGCAAACATCTTACAAGCCGCGGCTGGCGGACGACCGCGTCGGCTATTTCCTGGCCGTGCGGAAGGATTATTCGAAGAAAGACGTCGAGGACCGATTCGTCCGTTACATCACGCGCTGGAATCTCGAAAAGGCCGATCCCGAAGCCGAGGTCTCGCCGCCCAAGGAGGCTATCGTCTTCTGGCTGGACAAATCAATCCCATTCAAAAATCGCAAGCCGATCCGGGACGGCATCCTCGAGTGGAACAAGGCCTTCGAAAAAGCGGGCTTCTACGACGCGATCGAAGTTCGCCAGCAACCCGACGATGCCACTTGGGATCCCGGCGACATTCGCTACAACACCTTTCAGTGGATCACGGCCAGCGATCCCTTCGCCATGGCCCGAGGGGCCTCGCGCGTGAATCCGAGCACCGGGCAGATTCTTGACGCGGCCATCATCTTCGATTCCGACTTCCTGCAGTACTGGAAGCAGGACTATGAGATTTTTACGCCGGAAAAGGTGGCCGCGCTCACGGGCGGACCAGTCGATCTCGAAGAGTTCCGCGCGGAGCAGCGGCGATTGCCGCCCTACATGCAGGAAGCGCGAGGATTGCGGACGGGCTGCAGTCTGCTGGGCGGCATGTCGCAACAATTGGCGGTCGGCGCTTCGATGATGTCGGGCCGGAAATTCAGCGACGCCGACTTGGAGAAGCTCATGATGCAGGGCTTAAAGGAAGTCACCATGCACGAGGTCGGTCATACGCTCGGACTCTCCCACAATTTCCGCGCCAGTTCCTTCTATTCGCTGGCCGACTTGAATGACGTCTCGAAAACCAAGGACACCGGCATCGCCATGTCGGTAATGGATTACATTCCGGCCAATATCGTCCCCGCGGACCAGACCCAAGGCGACTATTTCTCACAGACGATCGGCCCGTACGACATGTGGGCCGTCGAGTATGGTTACAAGCCGCTCAAGGGCGGCTCGGCGGAAGGCGAATTGCCGGAGCTCAAGAAAATCGCCGAGCGCAGCGGCGACCCGAAGTATGCCTTCTCCGACGACGATGATGCCCGCAGTATCGACCCCGACCCGCGCGTTAATCGCTACGATCTAGGCAACGATCCCGTCGCCTATGCCAAGAGCCAGGCCAAATTGGTGGCCGAGAGCTTGCCGAACATCGTCGACGGCCTCACCGAAAAAGGTGAGGGCTATCAGAAGGCACGACGGGCCTTCAACGTGCTGATTGCCCGGCAAGGTGAGGCGATGTTTTTCGTTTCCGAAGTTGTCGGTGGCATGTATGTCAACCGCAGCCACAAGGGCGATGACAATGCCCCAGCGCCGTTCGAAGTGATTTCGGCGGAGAAACAGCACGAAGCGCTGGGGCTGCTCGAAGAGCAAATGTTCGGCGATACGCCGTTCAACTTTCCGCCCGAATTATATAGCCACTTGGCCGCTTCGCACTGGGACCATTGGGGCGTTACGCCCATCGAACGGGTCGACTTTCCGGCGCATGAATTCATCCTGATGTGGCAGGATCGCATCCTCAGCAAGCTGATGTCGTCGCTCACGCTGGCCCGAATTCATGATACGGAGCTCAAGGTGCCCGACGATAAAGAGGCGCTTACCACGGCGGAATTGATTCAACGGCTCACCAAATCGATCTTTGCCGAGACCGAGAGCGTCAAGTCCGGCGAATTCACCGATCGCAAGCCCGCCATTTCCAGCCTGCGGCGCGACTTGCAGCGCTCCTACCTGCGGCGTCTGTCCCGTCTGGCGCTCGGCCAGACCTCGGCGCCCGAAGACTGCCAGACGATCGCCTATGCCGATCTGGCGGCGCTGAAGAAGCGGATCGACGCGCTTCTGGATCGAGATATGAAGCTCGACAGCTACAGCCGGGCGCATCTCGAAGAATCGTCGGCGCGGATCGCGAAAGTGGTCGACGCGAAGATGTCCGTCTCGCCGTAATTCTGCGAGAATCAACCGGATACGAATTGATCTTGTGCGGCGAGCGCGGGCTCGAATTCGCGGGGTTTCAGCGCTGCCCGCTCGCCCTGCGTTGGCTACAATGAGATGACTAGCGGTCGACGGAGAAATGCGCGATGAAAGCTGTCATGTCAGTTGTCCCGGAGCATATTTTGAAGTGGCGGCGCCGCGTTGGCATCGACCGGTATGACGAAATGTGGGAGGGGGTATTGCACATGGCCCCGAGTCCGAATCGCGAACATCAAGATTTTGAGGGCGAGCTGGAATTCTGGCTGCGGCTCCATTGGGCCATGCCAAACGGCTGTCGCGTTTACCACGAAATCAATGTCGCCGAAGCCGGCATGTGGCCCGACAATTACCGCATCCCCGATTTGGTGCTTTTGACGCCGGCGCGGTTCGACATCGATCGCAATGAGTATTTCAACGGCGGCCCCGACGTCGTCGTCGAGATTCGCAGCCCGGATGATGAATCCTACGAGAAATTCGCTTTCTATTCCAAGGTGGGTGTCTGCGAGGTGTGGGTACTCGATCGTGACACGCGACAGCCGGAAATTTTTGAACTTACAGGCGACGGCTACGAATCGCTTCGTCCGGCCGGCGATGGGTGGGTCCGTAGCCAGGTGGTCGGGTGCGAAATGCGGACCGCCGCGGACGGCCGGCTCGAGATTCGACTTGTCGACCGCACCGATACGCTAGCGCGAATTCCGAGCATGGTTTGACGGATCGACGTCGAGCCGCCGTTCTTGGCGGATACCAGCAACGGAATGTTTGGTGAACAACTTCTCGGTACAGGCGATTCATCATGAAAATGATCGTGGCGATCATCCAGCCGACAAAATTAGATGCCGTGCAGAAGGCGCTTTCGCGACTTGATGTGCAGCGGATGACGGTCTGCGACGCGATGGGCTACGCTCGGCAACGGGGCCAAATCGAAACCTACCGCGGCCACGAGTATAAAACCAATCTGCTCCGCAAGATCGCGCTCGAGATCGCCGTCAATGACGACTTCCTCGAGCGGACCGTCGAATGCTTGGAAGAAGTAGCCCGCACGAGTTCCGACGGCCACATCGGCGACGGTAAAATCTTCGTTTTGCCGATGGACGAAGCGATCCAAATCAGCGACGGCTATCGCGGCAAAGGCGCGATTTGAGCTGCGCCACGAATTCCGAGCTTCGCCATGAACTTCGTCCTGCTAACCGGCGATTTGATGACGCAGTCGCGCGTCGAGGCCGCGGCCGTGCGGTGCGGCGCGTCGCTGCGGTCGGTGTCCGACTCCACGACATTGTTCGCGGCTTCTGCTGAGTCGCCCACGTCAACGGTGATCGTCGATCTCGCGCTCTCGTCGCTCGACGTGGCTGCCCTAGTCGCGCGGCTAAAGTCGCTGCCGGGCGCGAAACCGGTCATCGTCGCGTTTGGGCCGCACGTGCATGAGACGCTATTGGCCGCCGCCGAGGAAGCCGGCTGTGACGAGGTGCTCAGCCGCGGACAATTCTTCGCGCAATTAGATGCGAATCTCGCGCGATGGATCGCCGCGCCGAGATAGCCTGAGCGCTACAGCGAGCCCACCGAGGAGGTGCCCGACGCCGCACCGACGTCGCCCGGCAGAGCGCTGCCATTGGCATCCACTTCTGGGATCCCGGTCGCCGGATCGCCAGCGAGCGGCGCCATGCCAAATTCTTGCTCGTCCTCGACGTAGATTTCGTCCATTTCGGCGCCGTCGATTTCCTTACGCAAAAGCAGGTAGACGCCAACCGCGGCCACCCAGAGAAAGCCGGCTTGGTAACCGGCCGCCAGCGCGCCCAGAAGCGATTTCCAAAAGGCGATCGCCTTGCCTGCGAATTGTCTCATGCTGCCCAAATCAGTTGGCTGATCAGGTGCTGACAAGTCCGGACTCGGCGCGGGCAGGCGCGGGCCGTCATTCGCAGAGGGAATTACGGAAAGCGGTGGAACACCACTCGGCTGCGTCCCCTCTTCCACGGCCGCACGCGGCGAAACGATCGCATGATACGTGGGCTCGTCCAACCCCCAGCGCACCGACCAACTGCCGAGTGAGATCGCCGAGGCCGCAAATAGCTTCACCACGAACATGCTCACCGCCGCCAGCACAGTCACGCACAACACATACCAGAGAAGCCGTAGCGGTCGCTGAAAGGTATAGGCATAACTGCGACTCAGCGCGTCGAAGGCGTCGGTCCCTTCAACGCTCACGGTGGCCCACATTAGCGGCCAGCCCACCAAAGCCCCGATCAACAAAATCGCCATCAGCAATCCGAGCATCAGCACAAACGGCCATGCCAAGCCCGCGAGCATCGCAAAGAAACCTAGCCGCATGAACCAGCCTAAAACCACGAGCTGAAGTCCGAAGACCGCGGCGCCGCCCAGGGCCAACAGCGGCGCCAGGCTATAGGAAGCGAGCTTGCTGGCCGCATGAGCCAGCGCCCCGAGCATGTCCGGCGCCTCGTCGCGCGTGAATTTCAAGGCCGCGATACGCGTGATGGCGCCGCCGATCAATCCCCACACCAGTAGTTCCCAAATTCCGCAAAGTAGCAGGCAGAGAAATCCGATGGCCGTCAACTCGCTCCGGAACAAATCGATGAATGGCCGCGCCATAAACAGCCATAACGTGACCGGTGCCTCGATTAGTCCTCTCGCCGCCGAGGCAAACAATTCATCTGCACTGTGGACCGACGTGACAATCGAAAACTCGGGCGACTTGTCCCACAGCCAGTCGCGCATGTCCTCGTGCCATTGCGCGAGAACCGGGTCGCTGCTGGCGGAGAAGACCCAGCCGATGGCTCGCCAGCCGAGCGTCGTGGCAATCAAGCCGATCGCGCCGAGCACCAGCACGCGGGCCATCAGCGCGATCCGCACCGATCGCAGCAAGAGCAGCCAGCGAAACAACTCGCTCCAGGCCACGTCCCGAAGTTTTTCTTGTTGACTAATCATGGGAAGGAAAAACACCCGATGCCGTAGGTCCTTGAACGCATCAATTTAGTTAAGGCCGATTATATGCCGGGCGATGCAAAGTGCCTAGGCAGTTGTCTGGAAGGGGAATGGCTCTTTCTGGGCGTTGCTATGTGTCGCCGTTGGCATCGCCGCCCGCTTCCGGCAGTTCATCGGCTTCAGGGTCGGGAACACGCGGCAAGCCATAGCCTTCGTCCAACCAGCGGCCGAGGTCAATCGTCCGACAGCGTTCGCTGCAAAATGGCATCGCCGTTGATTTAGCCGGGTCAAACTCGTTACCACAGGTGGGGCAGCGCATCGCTTTGTTATCGCTTGTCGAAGGTCGAGATTCAAAAACCGCAATACTTGAACTGTGGATGGCCCGCCGATCATAGTCCCGGCCAGCCACACCACTCGAGCCAACGATAGATCCAAGGATGCGTCCAAGGGTTCCAAGTCGGGTAACTCACCGAGAGCACTGACATCGTCAAAAGCGCGAGGGCAATCGCCTTACCGAACGTCGAATTCGCCAGCCGGTCCGCCGCCGGCACCATCACCAACAGCCACAGCGGCGTGAACCAAAACATCCAGCGGAATCCGCTCGTCATGCCGCCGTAGTTGCGGTCCTCCTGCGGCCGCAGCCCGATGTAAAACACGAGACATACAACCGTCAGTGTGCCGACCAGCCACGCCAATTGACGGCGCGTTTGATCTTCCGCCCGCAGCCAGATCAAAATCCCCCACAAGCTCAGAAGCCAGATCGGCGAAAGCGAAAGGATACCGTGATGCCCCACCAGCACTTGTAGCGCATAGGTCACTCGCGATGCCTCGCCGCGATCGATGCCCTGGCGATTGAGCCAATAGCTGGGCCGCTCTTCGCCATTGACGGTGTACGTGTAATTGTACCAATTGTCGCTCGCGTCGACGGTGCTTCGGTGCATGTAGGGCGGCAGCCAGCTGTCATGGGCGAGATAGTTCGTTTCGAAGAACGCCGCAACTACGAATAAGGCGCCCGGCAGATATGCCAAGAGCGTTTCGCGCGGCGCTTGCCAAAGCAGCATCAGTCCCATCAGCGCCACCAGCGATAGCGCCGGCAATTCGTCGGCGGCAACAAAGGCGGCGGCTAGTCCGGCAATCGCAAAATAGCGCCAGCGCCGCTCGCCGTCGTCGATGATCCGCACCAGCGCATACAGGGCTACCGCCGCGCTCACCGCCGCCACGACGTGATTGTTGAGCACGACCGCAAACGTCGTCAGAAACGTGCCGAGCGTCGCGGCCGCCATCACGAAGATGCGGCCCCAGTCGGCACTCCCAAATCGCTCCACCAGTCGGCCTAGAAGCAAATACATCACCACGAGCGGCAGCACGTTGATCGTCAGCAGCATGAGCCGATCGATTTCGTAGGGATGATTGACAAACGTCCAGCCGGTCGCCGCGTTCAGCAGCCAATACTCGCCGCCGACCAGCGTTGCCAGCAGCGGCGGTTTGCTGGAATAAAAATGCAACTGTCCATCGCTGCCGCGGTGCCGCACCATGTCGATCGTGTCCCAATTTGGCTCCTCGACGATCTCATCGATGGCATAGGTCCCTTGCTCCACTAGCGCGCGAACCGTGAGCCAGCGGCTCCGGTCATTCGCGCTCAGAAACGGCCGCCGGAGAGCGCCGGCTCTGTCGACCGAGTTGACGGCCAATAGCCGCCCCGTCATGTTGCCCGCCGCGACCGCGATCAAAATCAGATAGACTCCCCACCGCAACCGGGCGAGTCGGTCTTCGGGCGGAGCCGTCATGGTGAATCGCTCGACTTTCCGAGGGGAATCACTTTCGGCGAACCATGTGGCGGAGTATGCTCGGCAATCGAATACGTGTCGGATTCGCGCACCAGCTGCGCGGCGATCATCTCGCCCAAGAATCCGACCACAAGGCATTGCGTGCCGATCACCAGAAGCGCCAATGAACAGTAGAACGTGGCCGATCCATGCAGCTCGACAAATGCCATGCCGGCAACCGTTCGCGACAGACACCACATTGCCGCGAGATAGGTTATACCGAGTCCGCCCAATCCGACTGCCGCTAGCCCGATGCCACCCAAAACATGCTGCGGCCGAAATCGCGGAGCGAGGACAAACTTGACCGTGAGCAGATCAACGAGCGCCTTGACGAAGCGCGACATAGAATACTTGGACGATCCGTATTGTCGCGGCCGATGCCGAACCGCGACCTCGCCCACCCGGAAGCCGCGGGTCGCCGCCAACACACATAGAAAGCGATGCAACCCGCCATACAGGCGAACTTCGTGAATCACTTCCCGGCGCAGACATTTCAATCCGCAATTGTGATCGTGCAGCTTCACACCCGTCAGTCCGCTGACCAGCCAATTGAATGCGCGCGAAGCCGCGACGCGCTGCCACGGATCGCGTCGCACCCGTTTCCAACCATTGGCCAAGTCGAAGCCCTCATCGATCTTGGCCAGTAGCTGGGGAATTTCGGCCGGGTCGTCTTGCAGGTCGGCGTCGAGCGTGACAATTCGCTCGCCGCTGGCCGCGTCAAAACCGGCCGCCAGCGCCGCGGCCTTACCAAAATTGCGACGAAAGCGGATGCCGAGCACACGCGGATCGTCAGCCGCGAGCCGCTCGATCACCGACCAGGATGCGTCGGTCGAACCGTCGTCGACGATAACGAGCTGCAGATCATAGCCCTCCTCGCTCGCCACGCGAGTCAGCTCGCGGTGCAATTGCGGCAGGCTCTCCGCTTCATCGAGCACTGGAATGACGACAGATAGCATTTTCGACGCCCGCCAATTTTTGGGCCGGTCACTATTCCCCTGCTCCCAGCCCCCAGCCCCTCTTCCCCAATTCCAGAATACCACAGATGCCAAGCTCCGACACCAGCCACACCAGGCGCAGCAGAACGGCCGCCAGCAAGGCATTTGCCGGGCCGCAAGCCGGCGACAGGAGCTCCAAGAGGAGTGCATCGCGCACGATCAGTCCGCCCGGCAACATCGACACAAATCCGCCCACAACCGCAAGCGACACGGCCGTCACCGTCAGCGGCAAGTCGCGAATCGGATCGAGAGTGCCGACGCCAATCGCGCGCAACGTTGCCCATAGACTCAGCCCCCACAGCACCCAGCAGGCAATCGCGGCGATCCAACCGCTTGTCAACAGCCGAAACGTGATTCCCAATCGAATGGCTTTGGCGGAGTCCGCATCCGACCGCTGCGCGGCGGCGACCGCGCGGAAATCACCGACCGCCTTGCCGGCAATCCGCCGGGCGATTGGCGGCAGCGCCGGAACACTGGCGAGGATCGCCACCAAAATCGCGATTGCCGTGACGCGCCCGTCGAAATTCAATACAAATCCGGATAACGCCGCGCCGAGGCCTGCGCCGACCGCCATCAACGTCAATGTTTCGACCAGCACACTGGCCAAACCCAACCGAACGGACGTGATCCGCGGTCGCAACATCCGGACTCGAATCACAATCACCAGCGCCTTGCCCGGCACGTATTTACCTAGGTGACCAAGCAGATAGGCATAGAGCGCCGCTGCCGCACCGGTCCGCTGGCCTAGCGCCAAGAGTGTCCGCCACCAAAACCACGCCATCGGCAGCGAGCCGCCCAGATACAACAGCCCGGCCGCGACCAGCCAGCCGGGCGATACCTGCCGCGGCTCCACCACCAGCGTGTTTACGGCCGTACGTAGCGTGCTGCTCACCGCCACGGCGACAACCGCGACAACGACCAGCTCGACGACTGCTGTCCACCAGCGGCGCCATTTCGGCAGAATTAGAACCATGCGGCGACCCTCGGGCGGCGGCTCATTGCGCTCTGTCATTGCTCTGCGGCCGACTTGGGACGCACGAAATAATTCAGCGAAAACGGCTCACCCGCCTCCAAACCGTCGATCGAACGTTGCCCATTGTGACGAACCGTTTCCGCATCCGGCAAGATTGGTGCTGGGTTCGAGAGCCAAGTTTGCTAGAATTCTGGCGTATTCATTTTTTCGCCGCGGGACTTTGCTCGCCGAACTTGATGTGGAAGCAGTTTTGCAGGCGATGGAATTCAAGGAATTGCTGCGTGCCGCGAGTAATCTCATTCATCGTGCTGCTGGCAATCACGCTCCTCGTCGGAGCGGTGTTCTTTCAGGTGATGGCCCAGTTTCTGGTGCCGCTGTTCCTGGCCTGCGTCCTGTTGGTTGTGTTTCAACCGCTCCATCGCTGGTTGCTGCGGCGATTGCCGACACGGCCGCGCGTCGCGGCGGCCGTCACGACCGTACTCATCGTCCTCGTCGTACTGCTGCCAACGTCTTGGCTCGGCTGGAAGGCGTTCACCGAATGCCAACGCGTCTATCACACATTGCAACAGGGAGAGGACGCCGGTCTCTCTGATTCCGTGGCCGCCGCAGACGGCGATCAGCGCGATCACATGGCCTCGCCCTCCAATCCGCTCACCGCCCTGATCGAGCGACTCTCCCAGCTTAGCCAGGAATACGACGGTCCCAAAATCAATGCCAGCGACCTTGTTGGCAACACTACGAGCGTCATCGGTTGGCTCTTGGGCGGCGTCAAGCTCGGCACCGGCATTTTGCTTGGTCTCTTCATTATGGTCGTGGCGCTATACTACTTTCTGGCCGATGGCCCCGCCATGATTCAGACGCTGATGCAACTCTCGCCGCTCGATCCCAGCTACGAGCAAGAGCTTCTCAAGCGATTTAGTGAGATCAGTCGGGCCGTCGTGGTGGCCACGCTCTCGGGCGCCGTCGTCCAGGGCGTCGCCGCTGGCATCGGATTCTACTTTGCTCTGCCCGCGGCAGCTCCCATCTTTTTGCTCACCGCCGCGACGATGGTGCTCGCGATGGTACCATTCGTCGGAGCGGTCGGGGTCTGGGTGCCCACTTGTGTCTACATCTTGCTCTATGGTGAACGAATCGTGGATGGGCAAGTTGTGTTAGGCAATTGGCATGTCGCGCTGGCGCTGTTCATCTACTGTGGCCTGGTCGTTTCCACTGTCGACAACATCCTCAAACCCTACATTTTGCACGGTCAGTCCAACCTCCATCCGCTGCTAGCACTTTTGAGCATCCTGGGCGGACTCACCGCGCTCGGACCGGTCGGCATCCTCATCGGGCCCATGCTCGTCTCTTTCTTGCAGGCGCTCCTGCAAATGTTCCACCGCGAACTGGCCCAATTTGGCGACCCCGCCGACCAGATCCCCGGCACGCTAGCACACTCGGTGGCGGCCGCTGCGGGAAACAACGGCGGCGGCCCGCGCACCCCGACCGCCGACGCGCCAGCCAAAGCGGCACCGCGCGCTTCGAGCCGCAGCCCACGCTCGAAGAAGAAGCGCGGCTGAGGGGGGACGGTACAAAATCGTCCCGTCCCACTTGTGGGAAGCGTCTCCGACGCCGAATCTCCGACTTGTCTAGGCTCTCTTCGCCAGTTTGGCTTAGAATGCCGGCGGCCGCGAACCACTGCGCGGTTGCTCTCTGCATTCATTGGCTCCATAAAGAGGATCGTGGCCATGCGCTGTGCGTCGATAGCTCTTGTCGTGGCAAGTTTGGCGTTACTGTTCGGCTCGCAAAGGACGAAGGCGGAATCGCCTGTCCCTCATCCGGCCCAACTAGCCAGCGACGACCCCTGGGCCAACGAGCGCTATCAGCTCGGCGGCAACAACAATAGCCGGCAAGCAAACCAATTCGGGGCCACCGTCGGCAGCGGCGCCCCGGCCGCAACCCAAGCCACGTCGCCACTCGACCGCGCGCAAAGTGCCGTCGTCGGCACCGCCGGCACGCTCCGCGATGGCATCGAATCAGGCATCAAGCAGGCCAATCAACAATTTCAAAGTGCAACCGGCCTCGGCAGCCAGTCACAAACGCCATCCGCCACGACCTGGCCCGCACCGCCGCCGCTATCCTCCGCGGCAGGCGTCGCCCCCACCAGCGCCGCCCCATCCAGCTTGGCAACGACGCGGCCCTCAAACACTTCCGGGTGGACCAGCATCCATACCGAAATGGCGCCCCCGACGTTGCTTACCCCGCCGCTGTTGCCCTTGAGCAACTCAGCGACGGGGAGTCTTTCATCGACCGCAACCACAGGTCCAAGCTTCCCAAGCTCCGCGCCACCCAACAATTCCGCCGGCTCCGTGTTCAATAGCGGGAGCGGGCAGCGCGACTCATCCCACAGCTTGCTCATCGATCCAAACGGCGCCTCCAGACAAAACGGTCTTGGATCGGCCGCCACCACACAATCCGCCGCCAAGTCGCCCGATTGGTCCTCCGGCTGGGGCAACACCACGCCAAACCAGGCCACGATTGGCCGAACAAGCGACACCACATTGGGTAGCAGCAACGTCAATTCGTCGTCCACGCTGCCGCGCGTCGGGCCCGAAGTTCCACGGCAACCAACCGGCAACTTCGCGACCGAAGCCGATCCCTGGAATCGATCCGCCCCGGCCACGCCTTCGAACAGCAGCACGGCCCGCAACGGCTCACCGACCACCGTTCTCGGCGACCGCTACAATCAACCGGGCGCACAGTCCCAGACCGGAGCGAATATCTGGGCCGACCTTCCCACGCAATCAACCGCTTCGTCCGCGAGCGCGCCTCAAGCGAACTTCAACAATCAGCCCGGCGGCATCGGCCAACCAGCGACCAGCTTCAGCAACTTTTCAAATCAGCCCAACCTGGGACAGCCCAGCCTCAACCAGCCCAGCCTCAGTCAACCCAGCCTCAGTCAACCAGGTCTCGGCCAGTCAACGATCGGCCAGAACGTCGCCGGCCAACCGGTCCTCGGTCAGCAGGGCAACAACATGTCGACGCTCGGCTTCGGCAGCCAAAACGGAATGCCGGGACAGCAGCCCCCGAACCAGGACGAGCACCCTTGGGTTCCCCTCTTGATCGCGAGCGTCACGCTGGCCGGCTCACTCGGCGCGAATCTCTTCCTCGGCTGGAGCTACGCCGACGCCCGCCACCGCTACCATCTCGTCGTCCGCCGCTCGACCGAGTCGTTCCACAAAGCCACCGGCATCGCCGCCTGAGCCGAGGTCTGGTCCATTTTTCGGCTCACATGCGTTTGCTCCGCGGGTTGGCCGTGGCCGAAAACATCGACCTGACCCTTTAACGCCCAGGTACCACTGTTGGCTTGCCTGTAGGAGGGCTCTCCGAGCCCGATCCGCTTTCACCCTGTCTGCGACTATTCGCCAGCCCTTTGTCGTGATCGGCAAGCGCAAAGCACTGCGCCGACCAGCAGCAAGCAAACAGACCATGGCTCAGACACGGCCGCCGCGCTGCCACTTCCGGGAACCGTCTGCCCAAGATGATCGCGCCAGATCGTGTAGTCGGCCGCATTCACCACCCCATCGCCGTTCCCATCCACCGCGCTGTTGACTGTACGAAACGCATTCTTCCAAACCATGTAGTCCGCCGCGTTGACAATTCCATTACCATCATAATCACCGATCGACGCGTGCGTCACGATCGGCAGCGTCCACCATGCAAGCGAGTAGTTTTCCACGTCTGAATCGCCACCGCTCGCTTGGGTCACCCAAATCTCGTAACTACCCGCTTGCGGAACTTGGCTAAAAATATGTTCAACCGTTGAATTGCCGGTTACAGACTTCAAAATCGCCTGAGTCAACATCGTCGCTCCAATCGGCATCAAATACAAATTGAGGTCCGGTACGATTGACACGTCTGAAAAAGTATCCTGCGTGTTGTCGAAGCGCCCGGTCCCATTCACATCGTTATCCAGAAACAGGTGCCTGTCCCAGCAAAGAGTCATTGACACATATTGATTTGTTCCCAGCGGCGTCCCTAAAACATACCTTCTGACCGCGCCAAAAGACCCCAATGGGTCCTCCACACCTGCGACTCACCGTCCGTGACGTTGTAGTCCCAACCCACGGCTGGCACAGACGCCTGATTAAAGTGAAATTCTCCCGCGCCAAGCTGTTGAACCGCACGTTTGGCGTCCAGTTCACCGGCGCCCATCTTTGCGTCCAGAGGATAGTCGATTGCGGCGTGCCATTTCGTGCCGTCCGGGTTGAGTACATCCCGATCCATGCCGAGCACACCTGCGAGTTTATCTGCCGAATTCATCAGTATCGCCTTCATCGCCTGATGGTGTACCGCGTCAGCAAGCCCTTGCGCGCCGGCATACTGGTCCAGAATCGCGATCGTGCCGGTCACATGTGGCGCGGCATAACTTGTCCCGATGTTCGGTGGATCGCTTACGGCGTTCAAAAACGTCCCATTTACTCCCGCAACGTCCAATAGAAAGCCGGGAGCGACCAGATCAGTTAGCGGGCGATTGGAAGGATCCTGCGAATAGACGTTGTCGGTTGATACCTGTCGAAATTTGCCATCGCTTGCCTTACCGGACATTGCTACTGTCAAGCCGTTGTAATTGTCAGTCGGAATCGGACCAGCGTGTGACGCTTCATTTCCGGCCACAACATAAAGCACATCATTAACTGAGTTTTGCGCCGACCAATCAACGAACTGTGATAAAAGCGAGCTTCCATCCAGTGTGCTAATTCCCCCGGAAAAATCCATTCCGAAGCTCATATTAATCACGCGCATATTCGGAATGTTTGCAAGTGCCTGAGTGGTAATTGCGGCGGTCGCCTGGTCGGTTGGCACCGCGTCGTATGCGGACGAATTCAGACTCGCTGCTATTGCTACCCCTCTAGGCGCAGTTCCCTCAGGACCGATGCTCCCAGTATTCGTTGAGATCATTACTCCTGCCACGGCTTCGGCATGATCATCGTCCACGGCCTGATTTTTCGAGGCACTCATTGGTTGATCTCGAAAGAAAACGCCTGTCGGCTTCACGTCGGCATTGCAGCAATTCACAATGTCATCAAACATTGGCTTTCCCGGGCGGAACGCTTCGACCTGTCCAATGACCACACCTGAACCATCCAACCCGAGTCCGGCGGAGTTAATTCCGTTCGGTCCAATGGTGTCTTGGCTCGCAGTCACGAATTCCGAACATAACGACGAGACGAAACAAACGGCGCTAATGCACGAGATTCTCCACATTTCATGCTCCCTCTTGATTTAGACACCTAACCTGACATCCCTCGACGAATTCAGTCGTTGTTTTCTTTAGTAACGTCGAATGAAAACGAGTGGCATACAAAGCGAAGCCCGGATACCTTTGCCCTCGATCTTTGTCGTTCGTCAGCGTTGTATGCCCCATACGTCCGATCAAGCATTTCTTGTCCCATCGGTAGCTGCCGAATCTCAACCTGATATTTTCCAGGCATTAACCGCCCAAGTGGAATCAATGCGAAGTCAAGGACTGGACCCTTGTTAAGCGGCATGATGAAACGGTAAGCGACGACAATGTTGCTTCCATCCCGGGTCACGTGCATTATTTGGAGCGGGCCACCTCCCATGTACGAAAAGAACACCGCGGTCACTTCCGTGCTTGCCGAGAACGAGGTGCGCGGCTTCTTTTTGTCGAACATCACCGCATTCGCTTCTCGAAGCGAAACAATCCCATTCCCAGCTACCACAAACCCAGGCCCCGATTGTTGTCCCTCGCGGGGCCAATCTGGAGAAACATCCGGCGTCAGGGCTTCGCTAATTTGTCGCAAAAGACTGTTCTTCCAGCGCTTAATCCGCTCGTCGCCCGGAAGCGACGTAAGGCCGTTGTAGTCCCCGTCCGGGTCCAGTTCGATAATGTTTTTCGTGCCCGGCATATGGAGCGCCCAAATCTGACCCAGTGGTATCTCAATCGCACCGGCGTCGTCCTTGGGTGGTTGGTCACCAATCGGCCCGCCTGATTCCTGATCCGTCACCAGCGGTCCCGATTCCGCTGGCTTCGATTCGACCTCCACTTTCGTTTCGCTGCTGTTTCTCACAGGCGTGGCTGGTTTGGTACCCCCACCTCCACAACCGCTCGCCGCAATCAGCAACATACATGCCAGGCTCAACCGACCGCGGACGCTAATTATTCGCGTACTCATAAACTGCCTCCAACGAGATCGACGCTACGAAAATGCATGGCCCAATCGCAAACAATGAGTCCAATCTTAACATTGACGGCAAATTGACGTAGACGTGTCTGTTCAAATCGTGGAAGGCGTTCGACTGCAAAGTACACAATCAAGCCAACACATAGTGAAGCCTGTTGGTTTGGGTAACAGCGGCATTGCCGCGCGCGGTGGTTGCAAACGGATCTCAAACATAACTTCGCCGCCGGCTCACTGCTTTACTCCGCACGTGTTACACGCTCGGCGTCTCTCTGCGTGATTCCTCCGGCTTGCCATCGACTTCTATTCCCACTCAGGCCAGTTCGATCCTCGGTCCTCACCGCTCGCCACTTTTCAAATGGCCAAATCTGCCGGATTGAAACTTCCGGCCAACTCGCTATCCTAAGATCACACCAAAATGTACGCTTGCACACTGCTCGCCCCGAACGGTGGCGAGCGGCCGCGCTCATCCTCCGCGTAACAGACGTCCATTCGTTCCTTGACAATTGATTCCTTAGCAAAGCGTCACTTCGCGCCGCTGCGGACAAAACTCCCCGAGTTTTGCGCCATGCTGCAACGCCGGAGTGCACGATTCGCGGCACTTTCCCGCCATGTCGCGCGCAAAACTAAGACTTTTGCACGCAAAAAGTGGGACCCCTATCGCCGGGCAGAACGAATAGCCCTGGTTAAGCCTTGGATGTGAAACGAGTTACGAAAATGTCGATCGCCGACGCGCGCCGACAAAACTCAATAATCCTCTTGTCTGGCGTACTTTTGTATCCGGCGACGGGCGCGCCCACGATGCAGAACGCCTCCGGCCGGCGTTACGGTCAGGCCGCCTGTCGCACGGCGAACGGGAGACGAATCGGCGTGGTCACGACTTCGGCGGCCGGTTTCATTCGCAGCACGGCCAGGCACGCCGACGTGTACCACGCCGCCGTGCCCAGCCCAAGCAGTCCCACGGCACCCGCCTGTCTGAGAAACAGATAGTGAATGATTACCAGCGCGGCCGGCACGATCGCATGCCACGCCGCCGACCGCGGCCGGCCCTGCTGGACTAGCCACGCGCTCGTGAACATCACCGTGGGCAGCCAGATCACGAAGTAATGTCCGCGGGCGATCTGGCACACGATCAGCGTCGCCAAGTATGCCAAACTGAATCCGACGGTCTGCCCGAGCGGATCGCCGGCGCGGGCCGTGCGGTAGCCGACCGCCAGCAGCAAACAGCCGACGCCGCCGCGGACCGCCAGTAACAAGAACTTCACCAGTGGCGCATCCATCGGCAGCTCGGCGCCCGTCGCCGGAATCAGAATTGGCCAGGTGCCAGAGAGCGGTTGTGGCTCGCCGGCCGCCCAATTTCCAAAGCGGTGGACTGCGTTCGTCAGACTTTGATTTCTTTCTGTCGTGTTGTCACCCGCGTAGTCTTCGTGAAGTGCCAGTTCCTCTTGCATCGCCACGGTATTCCACCAAGTGCCCAGGTGTTGCAGATTCGCCCCCCAGCCTATGAGCAGCGCCGGAATGAAAAAGAGAAACATGGCCAAGCCAAA
This sequence comes from Lacipirellulaceae bacterium, assembly GCA_036499445.1. GTDB lineage: Bacteria > Planctomycetota > Planctomycetia > Pirellulales > Lacipirellulaceae > DASYDU01. The sequence continues at coordinate 862 of DASYDU010000305.1, read as the reverse complement.
CCCGGCGCCGACGATGCTGGTCGCCGGTCGCAGCAACCTCGACGCCCGCCCTGGCGAAAACCAGGCCGCGGCCGCCAACTGCGCGAGCACGAATGCCACCGGCAAGAGCGGCGTCGCTTTAAGCACCACGGGGAGCGCCAGCATCGTGCCTGCGAGAAATGTTTGGACCGCAGTTCGGCTCTCGACAAGCAGACGAAATCCGAGCAACAAGAAATACAACACCGCGATGCCCGTTTGTCCGCGTTGCAGACAATTGAGCGCCGGCACCGCGGCAGCCGTCACCGCCGCCGCGCCGATCCATGTTGGTATCGGACCGAAGGGCCCGCGCCGCGGTTCGCCGGGCAAGACGGCTCCGGCGATCCTCACACATTCGCGCAAAGCGCCCCACCCCAAGAGCACGCTGATCGCGAACCACACCATGACCTGAATCTGCGAATCAAACTGAGCGAGTGGTGCGATCAAAAGCGCAAACAGCGGAGGATAGATATATTTCCAGCCGCGCGAGTTGGCGACCGCATACGGGTCGCCGCCATAGAACATCGTTTCGCCGGCAATCGTGTATACAGTGAGATCAGTCTTGTGGGCCTCTGGATGCTGCGAATCGACGCGGCCGCGCCGCCGCACATCCGCAAGGCCCCAGACCACCAGCGCCATCACGAGCACGACCATGGACCAGCGCAAAAGATCGATCTGGCCCCAACTTGTTTTAACGACGCCCCGCCATCCGGAGACCGGACGTGCGGAACACGTGAAATGGCTGCCGTTCATGAAAGACTTCCGTCAAAACGGAAGCCCGAGGGCCGGGGCAAACAGGGCGGAACTATACCCATTTTCGGCCGAAAGCGTCAATCGCGGCCGGCCA